>JBFIFO010000040.1:0-26013 GCA_041602815.1 Alphaproteobacteria bacterium
GACCTTCGATACCAACGGGCGGACCATGATGGGGTTGGCACCTAAAGACGCGATCCGCGCCGCCCACGGGCTCGGCATCCAGCTCGCGGCGTTCGGCTCGAACTGCGGCATCGGCCCCGCCGCCCTCGTCGACTCGCTGCGCGGCATCGCCGCCGCGGCGGCCCCGGACGACGTCGTCGTCGCCAAGGGCAATTGCGGCATCCCGGCATATCACGACGGGCACATCCACTACACCGGCACGCCCGCGGTGATGGCGACCTACGCCCGCCTTGCGCGGGATGCCGGGGCGCGCATCATCGGCGGCTGCTGCGGCACCTCGCCGGCGCACCTTGCGGCGATCGCCGCAGCGCTGTCGGACTACGTGCCCGGCCCGGCCCCGGACCGCGCCGCGATCGAGGCGGCGCTCGGGCCGCTTGCCGCCGGGGCCGACGCCCTCGAGCGGGCTGACGCGGCCGGCGCGCGGCGCCGGGGGCGGCGCCGCCGGGGATAGGCCCCGCCGGCCCGGCGCGTCAGCCGCGATCCTCGCCGGAGATCGCCTCCGCCATGCGGCTGAAATACTGGAACAGGCCCAGCGCCACCGGCGCGAGGATCACCGCGAACAGGAGGACCGCCGGATAGATGAGATCGCGCATGCTGGTGCGGCCGGAATCGAAGACGAACATCAGCGTCTCCAGCGCGATGGCCATGATGATGATGGACAGGAACTTGGTCAGCGCCGCGCGCGCCTCCGACGGCGCGCGCAGCTCCTGGCGCCGCACGACGCCCTCCTCCATCAGGTATTTCGAGACGTCGATGACCGCGACGGCGACGATGACCAGACCGACCGAGTCGAGAAGCGCGCCATCGAGCCGCTCGCCCGCGGAATACGCCCGCCAGACATCGAGCACCGCGAGCGCCATCATGGCGACCGCGATCGCGGCGAGCAGGCCGGCCGCCAGCGCATACATCGCCGCCGATACCAGTGAAAGCTGTTCGATCGTCTTCATCTGCCCCTCTTCGTATGGCTCCAACCCCCGGCGACCCTACACAGTGGCGGCGAGACGGTAAACCGCCCGTGCCGGCACCGGCGCGGCGGCGATCGGGATTTCCCTAGAGGTTGCGCTCCAGCACCACGAAGAAACGGTCGATATCGGCGTCGGTGTTGTACAGATGCGGCGTGACCCGCATTGCGGCGCCGCGCACGCTGACATGGATGTTCTCGGATTCGAGCCGCTGGCCGAGCCCGTCGGGGACGCCACCGGCGAAGCGCAGGCCGAGGAAATGGCCGGCGCGCAAGTCCGGCGAGACCGTTTCGAGGCCGAGTGCCGCGGCGCGCGCCGCGATCGCCGCGTTGCGCGCCGCCAGCGTCGCCGCGATGTTCTCCACGCCCCAGTCGAGGATCTGCCGCAACGCCGACAGGGCCTGCGGCATCAGGGCGAAATTTGAGCGCTCGCCCATGTCGAAGCGCCGGGCGCCAGGCTGGAAGTCGTCGCGGTAGTCGACCAGCCGGGCGAAATCCTCGGACCCCGCCCGGGTGATCCAGTTGTACTCCAGTGGCCGGCCGCCATGGTATTTCGGGGCGACATAAAGGAACCCCAGGCTGTACGGGCCGAGCAGCCATTTGTAGCCGCCGGCGACGAGGAAGTCGGGCTGCACCTGTCGCACGTCGAGCGGCAGCGCGCCGAGCGACTGGGTCGCGTCCACGGCCAAGGCCGCGCCGGCCTCGCGCAGGGCCGCGGCAACCGTCTCAAGATCGACCACGCCGCCATCCGTCCAGTGATTGTTGGGCAGCGCGGCGATGGCGACGTCGTCGCCGATCCGCTCGAGGATCGCCGCGGTCCAGTCGTCATCGGCGGGGCGGGGGACGGTATCGATGCGCGCGCCGGTCCGCGCCGCCAACTCGCGCCAGGGATATACGTTGGAGGGAAACTGCTCGTCGAGCAGCAGGATGCGCGCACCAAGGGGCGCCGTCAGGTTACGCGCCGCCACCGTCATGCCGTAGCTGACCGATGGCACGATCGCGACCGCATCCGGAACGGCCCCGATGAGCTCCGCGAACAGCGCCCGCGCAGCCTCGGAATCGGTGAAGAAATCGACCGGCCGGATGGTCCAGGGATGCGCCTTGCGGCGGACCGCAATTTCGCCGGCCGCCACGGCCGACTTCATAAGCGGCGACATCTGCGCACAGTTGAGCCATGCCACATCGTCCGGGATGTCGAAGAGCGCCCGCTGGCACGGGATCGGCGACGTCATGGGGCCTAATCCGTTGCGAGGCGTCGGTGGCAGTCGGGACAGAGGCCCGCAACTTCGACGGTCTGCCGGAGCGCCCGGAATCCGGCGCGGCGGGCACCCTGGTCGACGGATCTAGCGATATCCTCGTCGTGCAGTTCGGCGGTGGCGCCGCAGGCCTCGCAGATCAGGAACTGCCCGGCGTGATCGTGGTCGGGGCGAATGCAGCCGACATAGGCGTTGAGAGATTCGATGCGGTGGATCAGTCCATGGGCGCTGAGGAACTCCAGCGCGCGATAAACGGTCGGGGGCGCGGCCCGGTGCTTCTCCTCGCGCAGCGCATCGAGGATGGCGTAGGCACCGGTTGCCTGGTGGCTGTCCCAAATCAGTTCCAGCACCCGGCGGCGCAGCGGCGTCAAGCGGACGCCGCGCCGCGCGCACAGCTCGGCGGCCTCGTCCAGAGCGGTGTCGATGCAGTTCTGGTGGTCGTGCGGGACCGTCGAGAAGGCAAACGCATCTTTCATCCGGCCCTGTATAACACCGTGTGCAGGCAATTGTCGCGATCGCCATTGCGGGCGCGCACGAAACCCGGTGAAAAATGCCGGGCGACGCACGGAGGGGGTGCCGAAGCGACATCATATGGGTTACCTTGTAGGGCAGTACGCCGCTACGTTCCCGGGCCCGGGCCGCCACATTTATGGTTGCCGGGTATGGTTAACGGAAGAGGCGGCTAAGTAGTTTAAAAAATTATGAAAATTCGTGTATGATATAAACTTGCGAAGCGGTGGCGCAGCCCCAACGATGGGCTGAGGTCGGGGGAAGTCAAGGCCGGTTAATGTATGAATAACGGTGGGCGCAGGAAGGCGAAGCGAGCCCCCGAGGACGACCGGAACAGAAGGCAGGAGCCAGTCGCATGGCTGGCTCCGGAGCGCACGCGCAGATATCTGCAGGTCGCGCTGGGTCTGGTCGCTGGTTTTATACTCGGTACCATGGCCGTCCAGGCCTGGGTGGACAGGAGCGGTGCCGAGCGGGACGCGCGCGAACGGGTGAGCGTTGCCCTGGAACAGGGCAGCGCGCCCTTGAACCTGCTCTTTTCGGAAATTCGCACGCGGTTGCTGGCGCTCGAAGCGGTGGCGCAGGAAGCGCCGGCGAATGCGTTGCGGCTCGACCCGGGCTACCGGCGCTACGACAGGGACGGCGCCGCTGCCGGTGGCGGCGCACCGGTACGGGTGATCGTGGATGCGGCGGCAAACGCGTCGCGGACCGGCGTCCCGGCATTGTCGCTGCCGTTCGAGGCAGGCGGGTTGTGGTATGCGGCGATCGTCAAGGAACGGCGCGACGCAGCCGGTGCCGCGGTCGGCTATGAGGGCATCCAGTTTCCGCTATCGCGGATTCTCGACTGGTGGTCCCGCCTGGGCCTGCCGCCGGGCTCGTCCGTTGCCTTGCTGGCGGATGACGGGCGGATCTGGCTGCGCGCGCCATTCCTCCCGGACCTGATCGGTGCCAGGGCGGCCGAGGAGCCGTTTGCCGCCGCTGCCGCAGCCGATCGTTCGCGACGGTCACGAATCGTCGCGATGGACGCGGGTGGGGCCGATGCGGTCGTGGGATGGCGCTCGCTCGAAAGCCACGGCTTGGTACTGGCGATCGGGATCGATCTCGACCAGTTGCCGCCGCGAGCCGCTTCCGCCGCCACCCTGCCTCTGCTGATTGCCCTTGTTATGACCGCGGTCCTTTTCCTTGCGGTCACCGTCATGCGCCGTCCGGCGGCCGTGTCCGCACCCACCCGTGCGCAGGCGCCGACGACGCCACCGCCGGCACCGGTGCGCGCCCCGCCGGAGGCTGCACCGGCGGCGCGCGCGCCCGCGCTACCGAGCGGCAGCCTGCAGGCGTTCGCCCAGAAATTGCCGGTCGTCGTATACCAGCAGCGCGTTGGCCCCGATTTGTCGGTCCGCTACCAGTATGTCAGCCCCGGAATCCGCGAGATCTATGGCGTCGAGCCGGCGCGGCTGGAGTCGCGGCCCGCGACGGTTTTCGAAATGGTGCATGCCGATGATCGCAAGCGCGTCGAGATGGCCTTTGAGGCGGCGTGGCGGAGCAATGAGGACCTGGACATCGAGTATCGCATCGTTACCCCGGACGGCCGCACCAAATGGGTGCATAACCTTGCCCGCGCGGCGAGCCGGGCCAACGGCGGCGAGATCGGGATCTGGGACGGCATCGTTCTCGACGTCACGGCACAGAAGAAGGCGGAGTCCGAGCTCCGTGCGGTGCGCGACGAAGCCGAGTTGACCAGCAAGGTCAAGGCCGATTTCCTCGCCAATGTCAGCCACGAGCTGCGGACGCCGCTGAACGCCATCATCGGGTTCTCGGAGGTGATCAGCAACCAGACCTTCGGTCCCGTCGGCATCGACAAGTACCTCGAATACGCGCGCGACATCCACGAGAGCGCCGATCATCTGCTCGCCGTCGTCAACGACATCCTCGATCTGTCGAAAATCGAGGCCGGCCGGGCAACGCTGGTGCTTGAGGACGTCGACGCCGGCGAACTCGTGGATTCCTGCCTGCGTCTGATCCATGGTCGGGCAGCCGAGGCCCGCCTGCAGTTGCGCCGACATGTCGATGCAACCTTGCCGAAACTCCGCGTTGACCCCCTGAAGATCAAGCAGATCCTGATCAATCTGCTGTCCAATGCGATCAAGTTTACGCGCTCCGGCGGGACGGTGACGCTGCGCGTTGCGGCGATTCCCGAGGGCGGCGTGTCGTTCGCCGTCAGCGATACCGGCATCGGCATCGCACAGCAGGACATGGCCAAGGCGATCGAAACCTACGGGCGGATCGAAAGCGGCGACAACCATAGGGTCGAGGGGACGGGACTCGGCCTGCCCCTCGCCAAGGCCCTGGCCGAACTCCACGGGGGCGAACTCTTGATCGAAAGCCGGGCCGGCAAGGGAACAACCGTCGAGGTCCGTCTGCCACCCAGCTGCATTGCGCCTGCGAAACGGACGAACTCCTGAAAAATTCGCTGTTTATTAAGGTTTTTCATTTATATTGCGGTGCGCGTCCGACTTATCTATATTGCGCCGCATACAATATATTGCGCCGCAAAATCACGGGCCGGCGCCCCACGACATTGCTTCAGGAATTCGATCATGCACTCTGCAGGCGCAATGGAGAACAAACCAGCGAACGGGACGTCGAGCGATCACGACGACCTGATGGGTCACCCCCTAGAGGACCTTTCGGTCGGCATGACCGCAGTCTTCGCCAAGACGGTAACCGAAGCGGATATTGTCCTCTTCGCGGGCATTTCCGGCGATATCAACCCGGTTCATCTGAACCACGAGTTTGCCACCGAGACCATGTTCGAGGGGCGCATCGCCCACGGCATGCTTACCGCAAGCTTCATTTCCACCGTGATTGGCACGAAACTGCCGGGACCGGGCACCATTTACCTCAAGCAGAGCCTGAACTTCAGGTCGCCCGTGCGGGCCGGCGATACCGCTCGGGCGCGGGCCACGGTCAAGGAAATAATCCCGGAGAAACGGCGTGTCGTCATGGAGACGGTCGTGACTGTCGGCGACACGGTGGTTCTCGATGGCGAGGCCCTCATCCTGGTCCCCAGCCGCGAGCGCTGACCTGGTCATGGGCGCCGCGGGGCGAGACCCGCGCGGCGATGGTTCGGCGCACTGGGACGGCGTGGCCGGCCCAGGAAATTCGCGCTCCACATTCCCGACGGCAGTCGCTATACCGGGCGGCGTGCGCATCTGGCGCGGGATAGGGAGGCGATGCAGATTCTCCGTCACTACGAGGACATTCCGGCCGACCTCCGGGGCGGCGCCGCCGTGCTTGGCAATTTCGACGGCGTCCACCGCGGCCACCAGGCGGTGTTCGCGCGGACCCGGGAGATCGCCCGCAAGGCTGCGGTGCCGTTGGTCGCCGTAACATTCGAACCGCACCCCCGAAGCTTTTTTCGACCGAACGACCCGCCATTCCGGCTGACACCGTTCCGCAACAAGGCGCACCACATTGAAAATCTCGGGGTCGACCTTTTGTTGGTGCTGCATTTCGACGAGGCCATGCACACGATGAGTGCCGAGGCGTTCGTGCAAGATGTGCTGGTCGGCGGGTTGGCCGTCAGCCACGTCGTGGTCGGCTACGACTTCGTGTTCGGCCACAATCGGGCCGGCAACACGGCGTATCTCGAGGAGATGGGCGCCCGGTGCGGGTTCGGCGTGACCATTGTCGAGCCGGTCCGCTCCGAGCGCAATGGGATCTATTCCTCGACCCTGATCCGCGACCATCTGCGGGCCGGCCGTCCGTCCGACGCGGCGGCGCTGCTCGGCCGCCCGTTTGAATTCGAGGGCCGTGTCGGGCACGGCAACGCCATGGGCCGCGATCTCGGCTATCCGACGGCCAATCTCAGCTTCGGGGAATATCTGCGGCCCGCCTACGGCATCTATGCGGTCCGTGTCGGCGTCGAGCGGCCGGACGAGCTCACTTGGCACGACGGCGTCGCCAGCTTCGGCATCCGGCCGACCATCGGCACCGACGAGGAGCCGGTGCTGGAAGCGTATATTTTTGATTTTTCAGGTGACCTCTACGGCCTTCACCTGCGCATCCAGCTGATCGAGTACATTCGGCCGGAGCTGAAGTTCGATGGACTTGACGCGCTGGTCGCCCAGATCGAGGACGACTGCCGCGTCGCCCGAAGTATTCTCGCGGGAACGGGCGCACAACGTTGAGCCGGGAGTGGCACCAGCTATCCCCGGCGGATGCAATCGCCGTCTTGACCCATGGGGGACCGATGCATACTGTGCGGGCGCGTCGCCGGCGGGTGCTGCGGCGCGGATTCACTTGGTTTCTTACCAGCGGGACGAAGGCCGATGAGCGGCAACGATTACAAGGATACGATCCGGCTGCCGCGGACCGAATTTCCGATGAAGGCCGGCCTGCCGGCGAAGGAGCCGCAGCTGCTCGAGCGGTGGGAGAACGGCGGCCTGTACGGGCGCCTGCGCGAACAGTCGCGCGGCCGCGACCGGTTCATCCTGCATGACGGGCCGCCCTACGCCAACGGCCATCTTCATATCGGCCACGCGCTCAACAAGATCCTGAAGGATGTGATCAACCGCTCGCAGCAGATGCTCGGCAAAGACGCCCATTACGTGCCGGGGTGGGACTGCCACGGCCTGCCGATCGAGTGGAAGATCGAGGAGAAGTACCGCGCCGCCGGCAAGGACAAGGACGAGGTGCCGACCGTCGAGTTTCGCAGGGAATGCCGTGAATTTGCCGATCACTGGATCGACGTGCAGCGCGACGAGTTCAAGCGTCTTGGTGTGGCCGGCGACTGGGACAACCCGTACACGACGATGGCGTATGCGGCCGAGGCGCAGATTGCCCGCGAGATCGGCAAGTTCCTGATGAACGGCAGCCTCTACAAGGGCTCGAAGCCGGTCCTGTGGTCGGTCGTGGAGAAGACGGCCCTTGCCGAGGCCGAGGTCGAATATCACGACCACACCTCGACCACCATCCATGTCCGGTTTCCCGTGGTAAAGGCCCCGCGCGCGGAGCTGGAAGGCGCCGCTGTCGTGATCTGGACGACGACGCCGTGGACGATGCCCGGCAACCGCGCGATCGCCTATGCCGACGACATAACCTATACCGTCCTGCACGTGTCCGAGGTAGCTCCCGGCAGCGCCGTCGGCAAGAACGACCGTCTCGTCGTGGCCCAGGCCCTTGCCGCTGCCTTCAAGCAGGACGTCGGAATTGTCGGGACGTCGCAAGAGGTCAGCTTGCCCGGCAAGCGGCTTGCGGACACGGTCTGCGCCCATCCGCTGCGCGGCAGAGGCTATGACTTCGAAGTGCCGCTGCTGCGGGGAAATTTCGTGAGCGAGGAAGAGGGGACCGGCTTTGTGCACATCGCGCCGGGCCATGGTGCCGATGACTTCAACCTGGGCACCGCACACGGCATCGAAGTGCCGCAGACGGTCTCGGAAGACGGCACGTTCTACGATCACGTGCCGCTGTTCGGCGGCCTAGCCATCTACCGGCCAGACGGCAAGCGCGGGCCCGCCAACAAGGCCGTTCTCGAGGCGCTGGAGGGAACGGGGAACCTGCTCGCATCAGGCCAGCTCGTGCACAGTTATCCGCATAGCTGGCGGTCGAAGGCGCCGCTGATCTTCCGCAACACCTCGCAGTGGTTCATCTCGATGGAGGCGAACGAACTGCGCAAGACGGCGCTGCAGGCGATCAGGGATACCCGGTTCTATCCGCCGTCGGGCCAGGCCCGGCTCTATTCGATGATCGAGACCCGGCCGGACTGGTGCATCTCGCGCCAACGCGCCTGGGGCGTGCCGATCCCGGTCTTCGTCCACAAAGAATCCGGCGAGCCGCTGCGCGACCAGGCCGTGGTCGACCGGGTCGCCGATGCGTTCGAGGCCGAAGGCGCCGACAGCTGGTTTACCAGCCCGCCGGGCCGCTTCCTCGGCAACGACTACGATGCGGAGGACTACGAGCCGGTGATGGACGTGGTCGACGTATGGTTCGATTCCGGCTCCACCCATGCCTTCGTTCTCGAGGCACGCGCGGATCTCGACTGGCCGGCCTCGCTCTACCTGGAAGGCTCCGACCAGCATCGCGGATGGTTCCACTCGTCGCTTCTGGAATCGTGCGGCACCCGCGGGCGGGCGCCCTACGACGGCGTGCTCACGCACGGCTTCGTGATGGCCGAGGACGGCCGCAAGATGTCGAAATCGCTCGGCAATATCGTGTCGCCGCAGGACGTGGTGAAACAGTATGGCGCGGAGACGCTCCGGCTGTGGGTGGTGGCGTCGGACTATTCCGAGGATCTGCGGATCGGTCCGGAAATCATCAAGCGCCTTGTCGACATGTACCGGCGACTGCGCAATACGCTGCGCTACCTGCTTGGCAATCTCGACGGGTACGACGCCGCCGAGCGCGTGGCGCCGGCGGAGATGCCGGAGCTCGAGCGCTGGGTGCTGCACCGGCTGTGGGAGCTGGACGGTCTGGTGCGCAAGGGGTGCAATGATTACGACTTCCATCGGCTGTTCCGCGAGCTGCACGATTTCTGCGCGGTCGACCTGTCGGCGTTCTACTTCGATATCCGCAAGGACAGCCTGTACTGCGACGCCGTGACCGACATGCGACGACGCGCTGCGCGCACCGTCCTGGACGAGCTGTTCTCATGCCTGACCGCCTGGCTCGCGCCGATCGCCTGCTTTACCGCGGAAGAGGCCTGGCTCTGCCGTTTCGGCGGCGAATCCGAGAGCGTGCATCTGCGCACATTCCCCGAGGTTCCCGACGAATGGCGGAACGATACGCTTGCGGCCAAGTGGGACAGGATCCGGCGCGTGCGCCGCGTTGTTACCGGTGCGCTCGAGGTCGAGCGGGCGGAAAAGCGCATCGGCTCCTCGCTCCAGGCGGCTCCGAAGGTCTACGTCACGGCGGATTACATGGCCGCGCTCGACGGCCTCGATGCCGCGGAGATCGCCATTACCTCGGAGCTGGAACTGATCGAGGGCGAGGCACCCGAGGGCGCGTTCCGGCTGGACGACGTCGCGGGTGTGGCAGTCGTGCCGGCCCTTGCGGATGGCGGCAAGTGTGAACGTTGCTGGCGCGTCCTTCCCGAAGTCGGGCGCCGCCCGGAAGCGCCGGGGACCTGCGAGCGCTGCGCCGATGCGGTGGCGCACAGCAGGGCCGCAGCGGAATAGGCAGACGGGAAATGGCGAAGACCGACACCCCCGACCAACGGGCAACGCGGGCCCAACGCGCCGCCGGTTCGGCAGCGGCCGGTCGACTGTTCTGGGCCGGACTCGCGCTGGCGGCGGCGGTCATCGTACTCGATCAGCTGAGCAAATGGCTGATCACCGGTGTGGTTATGGATCCGGCCTGCGTGACGCCGCCCCAGACCCCGCCGGGCTGCTCGATCCCGCTACTGCCGTTCTTCAATCTGACGCTGGTGTACAATCCAGGCGTCACGTTCGGCCTTGGCGGGGAACTAGGGCCCCTGGTCCTGTCGGCCTTCGCGGTTGCCATCGCAGCGGGCCTCGCGGTATGGCTGCACCGTGTCGACAGCCGTCTGCTCGCCATCGCAATCGGCGGGGTCATCGGAGGGGCCGTCGGCAACGTGATCGACCGGCTCAGATTTGGCGCGGTGGTGGACTTTTTCGACGTCTACATTCCGGGCACGACGCTGCCGCACTGGCCGGCATTCAATATCGCCGATTCCGCGATCGTCGTCGGGGTCGCCCTTATCGTCCTGGACGGTTTCATTGCGGGTCGCGGCAAAACCGCGTAGTTTGGGGCAACAGCAACGGGATACCACGCACCTATGTCGAGGATTCGGACCCTATCGGTCATAGCGGCGGCAGTGGCGCTTGCCGGATGCAGCGGGGCGGGAAAGATATTCGGCTTCCAGCGCGGCGGGCCGGACGAATTCACGGTTGTCCGCAACCAGCCGCTCAGCATGCCGCCGGACGCGACCCTGCGACCGCCGCAACAGGGACCTGCCAGCGCTGAGCGCGACCTCAGCAGCGACCGTGCACGCGAAAGTCTGCTGGCAAGCGTGCCCGAGGGCGAAGCCGACCCCACCGGCGCACCCATAACCCCGCAATTTGCCGCCTCGGTCGGACAGAGCCCGGGCGAATTGGCGTTGGCCCAGCGCGTTGCGGCCTATTACGGGGTCGAGCCAGAAATCCGGCGCATCGTGAATTCCGAGAGTCGCCAGCTTGCCCTCGAACAGGACAGTTTTCTGAATAAGATCCTGTTCTGGCAGGATCCGCCACCGGCGGGGACGACTCTGGATGCGGCGGCGGAGTACCGGCGCCTGCGCGAGAATGAGGCACTGGGCAAGCCGGTCAACTCGGGGACAGCGCCGGTGATCGTACGCAAGAGGAGCGGGATCAGCAGCCTGTTCTGATCTGCCCCTTGCAGTGCTCACGCGCCGCCCCATCTCAGTTGACGCGATGCCCGTTACCCTTTCACCTGACTTGAGATGCTCATGACGCTGATTTCGCTCGGCCGCCGCCTCGTGGTCGCGGCCTTTCTTGTCTTGACGGGAACGGCGGTACCCGCCGGGGCCGCCGTGTTCAATCCCGATTCCTTCACCCTCGACAATGGGATGAAGGTGGTGGTGGTCAGCAACCACCGGGCACCCGTTGTAACCCATATGGTCTGGTACCGCGCCGGTGCCATGGACGAGCCGCCGGGCCGGACCGGCGTCGCCCACCTCCTCGAACACCTGATGTTCAAGGGAACCGAAGCCTATCCCGACGGCGTCTTCTCGCAGATCGTGGCGCGCCACGGCGGCCGCGAGAACGCCTTCACCAGCCAGGACTACACCGGATACTTCCAGTCGGTCGCCGCCGATCGGCTCGAGCTGATGATGGAGCTCGAATCGGATCGCATGACCAACCTCGTCTTCTTGCAGGAGGACATCGACACCGAGCGCCAGGTGGTGCTGGAGGAGCGCCGGTCGCGGATCGAGAACGATCCGGGCAGCCGGCTCGGCGAGCAGGCCAACGCCGCGATGTACATGAACCATCCGTACCGCAATCCTGTGATCGGCTGGGAACATGAGATCCGCGCGTTGACCCGCGACGACCTGATGCAGTTCTACCGCGACTGGTACGCCCCGAACAACGCCGTCCTGGTCGTCGTCGGCGACGTGACGGTCGACCAGGTGCGGCCACTGGCCGAGAAGTATTACGGACGCATTCCGGCCCGTGAACTGGGGCCCCGCATCGACTGGCGCGAGCCGCCGGCCAAGGCGGCGCAGCTGGTCACGCTGGCCGATCCGCAGGTGCGCCAGCCGAGCTGGTCGCGCCGCTACCACGCGCCGGGCTACATCTACGGTGCGACCGGGCACGCCTACGCGCTGGAGGTGCTGGCGGAAATCCTGGGCGGCGGCACGACCAGCCGGATCTACCGGAGCCTTGTGGTCGAGCAGAAGATCGCCGCCGGTGCGGGCGCCTGGTACAACCCGTCGTCGCGCGGCCCGACCGGATTCGGCTTCTACGGCTCGCCGTTGCCCGGTGGCGAAATTGCGCCGATCGAGGCGGCGATGGAGGCGGAAATCAGGAAACTGCTGCGCGACGGTGTGACGGCGGACGAGGTCGAACGGGCCAAGGCGCGGCTGCAGGCGGAGGCGGTCTACGCCCGGGATTCCCTGCGTGCGCCGGCGCATTCGCTGGGCGGCGGACTGGTCATCGGCATGACGGTCGATGACATCGAGGCCTGGCCGGAACGCATCGGCGCGGTGACGGTGGAGGCGGTCAACGCAGCGGCAAGTACGGTCCTGCGCAACGATGCGACGGTCACCACCATGCTGCTGCCAACGAAAGAGGGCGAAGGGCTATGAGGATGCTATGCCGTGCCGTGACCCGAATTTTCGTTGCGGCGGCGGTGCCCGCGGCGCTGCTTGCCACGGCACCAGCGTCCGCAGTGACCGTCGAGCGGGTGGTCAGCCCCGGCGGCATCGAGGCCTGGCTGGTACGCGACACCATGGTGCCGCTGGTCGCCATCGAATTCTCGTTTCGCGGTGGCGCGGCGCTGGATCCGGAGGGCAAGGCCGGCCTCGCCGACATGACATCGAGCCTGCTGGACGAAGGTGCCGGCGAACTGGACAGCCAGGCCTTCCAGCAGCGGCTGGCCGATCTCGCCGTCGAGCTGAGATTTTCGGCCGGCACCGATACCATCCGCGGCAGCTTCAAGACCCTGAACCGCAACCGGGACGAGGCGGTCGAGCTGTTGCGTGATTCGCTCACGGCCCCGCGCTTCGATGTCGACGCGGTGGAGCGCATCCGCCAGCAGATCATGGTGGTGCTGGCGCGCAGATCGACCGATCCGGACCAGATTGCCGAAAGGGTCTGGTGGAAGGCGGTCTTCCCGGACCATCCCTACGGCCGACCGGTCGAAGGCACGCCCCAATCGATCGCCGCAATAACGGTGGCCGATATGCGCCAGTTGCTGCGTGAGCGGTTCGCCCGCGACCAGCTGATCGTCGGCGTGGTCGGCGACATAACGCCGGGCGAGTTGGGCCCGCTTCTGGATCGCGCGTTCGGCGCACTGCCCGCAACCGGGAAACCGGTACGACTGCCCGAGGCGACCCTTCGCGCTGCCGGCCAGACATTCGTCATCAGTCAGGACGTGCCGCAAAGCGTCGTGCAGTTTGGCCAGCCCGGCCTGAAACGCGACCATCCCGACTACTATGTCGGTTATGTGATGAACTACGTGCTGGGAGGGGGCGGGTTCTCGTCGCGGCTGTACGACGAAGTCCGCGAGAAACGCGGCCTTGCCTACTCCGTTTACAGCTACGTCTCGCCGATGGACGCCGCCGCGATCCTGGCGGGCGGCGTGTCGACCGAGAATTCCCGCGTCGGCGAATCGCTCGCGGTGATCCGCGCCGAATGGGCGCGCATGCGCGACGGCGGCGTGACGGCGGTGGAGCTGGAGGACGCAAAGACCTATCTGACCGGCTCGTTCCCGCTGCGATTCACAAGCACCGACAGCATCGCCCGGATGCTGGTCGGCATGCAGTACAACGACCTCGGCATCGACTATATCGACCGGCGCAACGGCTACATCGAGGCGGTGACACGGGAGGACGTCGCGCGGGTGGCGGGATCGCTGCTGCAGCCCGACAAGCTGACCTTCGTTGTCGTCGGCAACCCCCAGGGCGTGGAAGCGACGGCGGCCGCGCCGGATATCGGCGGCTAGGGATGACCCTGTCGCGTGTTGTTAGCGCGGCGCAACGGCGCATCCTGCAACAAAAGGCCTGCCGGGCGCTGCGGTTCGTGTTATGACGCTTCGCGCGCCGTGGACGGCGGGCTGACGGCGCCGCCGCCGGCGGCAGGCTCGCCCAGTGTCGAACCCAGACAGAGTTGCTGCGAATCGGGATCCAGGAACCTTGAAACAGAGCAAGCGTCAGGCCCGCGACCGCAATCGCGAGGCAAAGAAACAGGCGCAGGAAGCGCCTTTGTCCGAAGGCAGCGCGTCGTGCCCTTCGTGTCGGACGCCGCTGGTGGCGGAGGCCCGGTTCTGTCATCGCTGCGGCTTGAGCCTCGGCGGCGCGGTTGCGACCAGGCGGTGGCATGGGCCGACCGCGTTAATTTACGCGGTCATCGGCCTTTCGGTCGTGGTTGCCGCGGTCGGCGTGATGATGATGAGTGGCGATCGCCCGTCCGTCGCGCCGGCGCCGGTCGCAAGTGCGCCGGCCAGCGGCGGCGCGGTCGATCTGTCCACGATGACGCCGCGGGAGATGGCCGACCGGCTGTTCAACCGGGTCATTATGGCAAGCGAGCAGGGCAACGCGGAGGAGGCGCAGCGCTTCGCGCCGAAGGCCATTCAGGCCTATGAGCGCGTCGCCCGGCTGGACGCCGATGCCCACTACCACATGGGGCTGATCTACGCGGTGATGGGTGATCTGGAAGGCGTGCGCAACCAGATCTCGATCATCAAGCAGTATGCGCCGAACCACCTGCTCGGGCTGATCCTCGAGCACGACGTCGCCGAGAAGGAAGGCAATCCGTTCGGCGCCGCCCGGGCGGCACAGGCGTTCGCCGAGGCCTACGATGCCGAGATCCGTGCCAGCCGGCCGGAATACGAGGCCCACCGCAACACCATCGAAGCGTTCCGCACCGACAAGACGGGCCGGTAGGCCGCTTTACCCCGGGCGCACCCGGCACACGCCGTCGACCGAACAAAAGAGGGCCCGCTGCCTTGGCAGCAGGCCCCGTTGCGAGGCCGGCACACGCGGCCCCGTGAATTCGGCACGATCCTACGGATTGGCGAAGATCCACAGCCCCGTGTTGCGGTCGCTGCCGAGGACGTAGGTGTTACCGTCCGGGTGGTCGTGCAGGTAGACGCCCCAGAAGTTGGAGGTGCTGCCACCGTCCGCGTCGGTATCGACGAAGTGGGCCAGCTCGGTAAGCGAATCGCCGGCGAAATCGACAACGCGCATTCCCTCGGCGTACCATGAAATGTAGGCACGCGTGCCGCCATCGACGACGACGTTGTGCATGGTGCGATCGCCGGGAAGCGGCGGGTTGGCGAACACACCTTCGGTGGCAAACTGGTCGACCTCGACGATGTTGCCCGGTTCGCTGACGTCCATCAGCCGCAGGTAGCCGTAGCCGTCGAAGATGCCGGCCGCGGCCAGCACCCCGCCCTCGCCGGCCTTCATGATCTCGCCGGTCGAAAATCCGACGAAGTAGCCGGGGATGGTGATGACATCGGCGGTGCCAGCAGACATTGTCACCAGGGCATCACCGCGCGCCGCATCGTTGGCGACGATGAAGCCCTCATATCCCAGCGCCTGGGCGTTGGCCGCCTTGGTCGAGAAGAAGCAGGTGCCGCGCTGGATCAGCGCCACCTCGCCCGGATTGGCCCGCCGGTCGAACTCGCCCTGGGTGCAGCCTTCACCGCCCGTCCAGTGCACGGGCCCGCCGAAGGTGCCGCCCGGCAGTGTGTAGGTCGGCGGGGTGAAGCCGCCTTCGGCGACCGGATAGGAAACCCCCTCGAAGGTGAAGCTGGTCAACGCCCCGGCCGCGAAGTCCTCGTCGCCGAGCAGCACCCGCGTGCCATCCGCACTGGGCACCGCGACGTGTCCGTCGCCGGCCGGGAACTCGCCCGACAGCGGATCCGGGTTCGCATATTTGCTGTCGCCGAGGAACACCGGATTGGCCGGGTCCGTCACGTCGAGCAGGACGAGTCCGGCATCCCAGTAGGCGAGGTAGGCGATGATCCGGTCGCCGTTCTGCTGAACCCAGATATCGTGCAGGAAGACGGCCGCCGTGTCCCCGAATTCGGCGGCGATGTCAGCCGGCCAGTCGAGCTGCCCGGTGACCGCGATTTCCCGTGGGCTCTGCGGCTTGCTTATATCGACGATATGTGTGTCCTGCACGTTGTCGTCGTCGACCACCATCATGTAGGCGTTCTCGCCCTGCTGCCAGATGAAGGTGTTGTGGACACCGAAATCCAGGAAGTTCTGCTTCAGCGCCCTGGGCTTCGACGGGTCGGTTACGTCCCAGATCGACAATCCGCCCTGGCCCGGCGGGCCGCCCAGACCGTTGGCGTGCAGACGCGGCAGGAACGGCGAGCCGCATGGCTCGTTGGACGCTACCAGGATGTCGCCGCTGAAATGCGGCGTTTCGATATGGGCGACCTTGACGTCGTTGTTGCGGGTGCCCGGCTTGGCCGGAACGAAGCCCACTTTGACCGGCGCCGCCGGCACCGAGATGTCGACGATGTGCACGCCGGTGAAGTCGAGCGAGCAGACGATGTCATCGAAGGTGCCGAGATAGGCGTAATTGCCGTGCGCCCAGACATCCGTGACGTTCTCACCGCCAGGAATGCCCATGGCAGCGGCCGACAACTGTCCCACGACGGCGAGCTCGTCGGAAGCTGGATCACCGCCCGGATGGTCGGCCCATGCCGCCGTGGCGGCAAGACACATCACCGCGGCGCCGACGACACCGCGGCGCGCCGCCTTGTCGAAACGTGGTGTTTCCTGTCTTGAATGGAAGGTCATGTTCTCTTTCCCCTGTTCTTTTGACGCAACTGCTTTGTATGCAGATGATCGCCGATGCTAACCTACACATTCGTGTTAGGCCAGAGCTTCGCGCAGCTGATTCTGTCTATTTCGGGTTAGATCCGATAACAAATTAATCCCGTTCTGGTTGCAGGCCGGATAGGTGCGCCTGCACCCGAACGATTTCTTGCGCGGTGCAGCCGGCTCGGCCACACTGTCGGACGTCGGGCCATGGCGTATACGCAATCGATCGATAACTGCCTTGCCGCTGCGATCGGCGCCGGCGGGCTGGAGGAGCCGCAGCTGGCGGCGGCGCTCGATGCGGCGGCCGACGGCCTTGCCCAGTTGCGCGCGTGGCGCGATGCCGATTTCCTGCCTTTGCTGGCGCTGCCGGGGCGGCGCGATGATCTGGAGGCGCTGCGGCCTGTCGTCGCCTCGTATCAGGAACATTGCACCGATATCCTCATTCTTGGCACGGGCGGCTCGAGCCTTGGCGGGCGGGCGCTCTGTGCGCTGGCGCAGCGGCACAAGGGCCTGCGCGTTCATTTTCTCGAGAATGTCGATCCCTGGAGTTTCGCCGCCGCGTTCGAGGACCTTGACCTCGAGCGCACCGGCGTGGTCGCAATCTCCAAATCCGGCGGCACGTCCGAGACGCTCATGCAGGTCCTGGCCTGTCTGAAGCGGTTCCGCGACGTGATCGGCACGGATGGCATTGCAAGCCGTTTCACCGCAATCACGGAGCCGACCGGCAACCCCCTGCGCCGGATTGCCGGCCATTTCGGCAGCCGGGTCCTCGACCATGACCCGGGAATCGGCGGACGGTTTTCGGCGCTCTCGCCGGTCGGCCTGCTGCCGGCCGCGCTCGCCGGCCTCGATATCGTAGCGGTGCGGGAAGGAGCGGCCGAGGCGCTGGGCGCGACGCTCGCGGCGGCCGGGCCGATGGACAGTGCCCCGGGGCTGGGGGCGGCGGTCTCGGTGGCGCTGGCGCGTGAGCGCGGCATTGCCGCTACCGTCTTCCTGGCCTATGCGGATGCATTGCGTGAAACAGCGTTATGGTTCCGCCAGCTCTGGTCCGAGAGTCTGGGCAAGCGCGGCCGGGGTACGACGCCGATCGACGGGCTTGGCACCGTCGACCAGCACAGTCAGCTGCAGCTCTGGCTCGACGGCCCGGCGGACAAGATGTTCACCATCGTCACCGCACCCTCGCGGGAGCAGGGCGACCGGACGGACTTCGGTTCGCTGTCGCTGGACGTGCCGGAATCGCCGCAGCTCTCGCCCGCTGGCGACCTCGACTGGCTCGCCGATCGCACGCTCGGCGACCTGCTGGACGCCCATGCGCGCGGCACGGCGGATGCGTTGGTGGCGAGAGGACGGCCGGTCCGCGCCATGCGACTCGACGCCGTGGACGAGTCCTCGCTGGGGGCGCTGATGATGCATTTCATGCTGGAGACGATCATCGCCGCGCATATGCTGGATGTGAATCCGTTCGACCAGCCCGCCGTCGAGGACGGCAAGCTGCGCGCGCGCGCCTACATGGAGGAATAACGGCGGAGCCGCCGGGAAGGCACGGGAGATGGCTGGCGATGTTGACTTTTCGCTCGAGGGTGGCTGCAGCTGCGGTGCGGTGCGCTACCGCATGACGCGGTCGCCGCTGTTCGTCCATTGCTGCCACTGCCGCTGGTGCCAGCGCGAGAGTGGCGCGTCTTTCGCCCTCAATGCCATGGTCGAGGCCGACCGTGTCGTCCTCCTGAAGGGCGACCCGGAACCGGTCGATACGCCGACCGAGAGCGGCAAGGGGCAGCGAATCTTCCGCTGTCCGGTGTGCCGCGTCGCCCTGTGGAGCCACTATGCTGGGGCCGGCGATGCCATCGATTTCGTGCGCGTCGGCACCTTCGATGATCCCGATCGCCTGCCGCCCGACATCCACATCTTCACCGAATCGAAGCAGCCCTGGGTGGCGCTGCCGCCGGCCACGCCCGCCGTGCCTCGCTACTACGACCGCAACGAGTACTGGCCGTCGGAGAGCCTTGCCCGGCGGAAGGCGCTGCTGGGGTGAAATAGCGGCACCGACGGCCACCATGCCGCCGTATTATTGAAGGCACAGGGACCGCCGGCCAGCCGCCTAGAGCAAGATCTTGGCCCGCGACAGGCTGCCGGTCACGTGGTTCAGAACCTGACCCCCGCGCAAATGCGTGTAGCTGTACGTCATCCGGTTGCCCGCTTCGGTAAGCCGGTATCGGCTCACACGTGTCGTCCGATCGATGTCGTCGCCAGCCAGTTCGACGACAAGATGGTTGCCATCTACTTGCGCCCGCAGAGTTTCATCGCGGCCCAATGGAGGATCGGCATGTGCAAGGCCGAACGTCCCGGGCTCGGTCGCGGCCACGAAACGCGCCGTGAGCCATCCCGGCCCGCCGCGGTGGAGATCCTTCCAGGTCAACTCGAAACCGGAGTCCGTTGCCCGGATGGTCACGCTGATGTCACTCGCCATTACGGCGGGTCCCTGCCAAGGCTGTTCTGCGAAAACGCTTTGGCCGATCCACACGCCATGGAACCTCGCGATGTCCGCAGGGTCGTTCGTGGCCCGCGCTGCCAGCGGCGATATCAGCAGCAAGGCCGTCGCGACGGCGAACCGCAGGAAGCGCGTCACCCTTTCACGTTTCATCGGCCCGATGCAGCGGAATCATTTTTTCGGGTCTGGCGATACGCGTCAGCCTTTCCCGCATCGCCCGTCCATTCACGCCAGGGTCGGCCGGCGCCCCCGCCCGGCCTTGCTCGGAGCATGCTTCCCGGGGGCACCGGCCAGCCTTTGTCCGTGGCCGTTAGTGCAGAAGATCGAGCAGCTCGATCTTCGTCGTGGCCCGGGCGCTTCGTGACGCCATCGTGCCCGTTGCCGTTGGGCCGAAGCGGGCGGTGGCTGTCGCCGCGGCGGCGCCGGGGGCCGACGCGATCGTCACACCGTCATCGTCCTCGCGACCCAGCCGCATGACCATAAGGCCGTTGACGATGTCACTGGCGACGACGGTATCGCTCGACGGGAACGGAAAGATGCCCCACTGGCCGTTGAAGAAGCCCGGCTGGCGCGGCTCGGAGTCGAGGCTCCCGATCTCCTCGAGCTGCAGGCGACCGTCCTTCTTCTTCATCTTCAGCACCCGGGTGCCCGCGCTGTAAACCGCCCAGAAGAGTTTGTTGCCCCTGCGGACGAAGTTGTGATCGTTGTCGCCCGGCGAATCGACGAAAACTCGTTCCTGGAACACCGGATTGTCGAGATCCCGGATGTCGATCACATAGAGGCTCGGGTTGGGGGTTACCGGGTCGGCGTCCGAGTCGCAAAACAACGTCCGGATGACCGGGTCACCGGCATCGCGCAACTCGTCCAGCTCGTCGTTGATCAGCAGGAATTCGTGGCGGTTGGACGCGGTCCAGCCGGCATGCGAGAAGCACAGACCCGGGGGCACGAAGGACGCGATGACCTTGATATCGTTCTTGTCGGTCACGTCCCAGATCTCGGTGGTGCCGCCGACGAGCTCGCCGGGCGTGTCGTCCACGCGCCCGCCACCTCGCGTCACCATGTCCCTGTCGCGACCGTCGAACACGAAGGCGATCTCGCGGCCCTTGTAGTCCCGGTCGGGGCCCTGGTAATTGACCACGTAGATGTCGTGCTCGCCGAAATCGGCCAGACAGGCCACGACCGTCGGATTCAGCGGATCGGCCTTCAGGTCGAGGATCAGCGTATTGAACCGCGCTGGGTGGAACGGCTCGTCGTCGCAGGCCGTCACCGCGCCATGGACATGGGCGCCGACCACATAGGCGAAGCCGGTCGCCTGGTGCACATAGATATTGTGCGCGCTATCGTAACCGCCGCCCCGGAAGACCGCCGTCGGGGGGATCGTCGGATCGCTCGGCGCCGGCCCCATGAAGTCGAGTTGGTTGAGCTCCAGAATATGGATGCCGACGTCGCTGGCTTCGGTCGTGAAATAGGCGTAGCCGGTGTACGAATTATCGTCGTCATCCGATTGTCCGGCATTGAACACGCCGACGTCGCCCCAGAGATTCGAGACCGAGTCCGGCGCGCTGGTCGGCACGATACCGATGAATTGCGGGTTCGCCGGGTCGGTCACACGCACGACCGACAAGCCGTCGCCGGTGCCGACGAGCGCGTATTCCTCCCCATTGGGCGAGGTCCAGCCCCAGATGTCGTTCAGCAGCACGCCGCTGCGCGGCGTCACGGCGCCGATCTCCGCAGGGAGCAACTGTGCCAGCAATGTCATTTTCTCGGTATCTGGAAAGGGTCCGACGGCCGGCTCGGGAAACGGCGGGAAGTCCTGCGCCGCTGCCGTGGCGGCAACGGACGCCAGCACCGCACCCGCCAATGACGACCGGAAACCGATCGACTCCATCCTCGAAAACCATTTCGTGCCAATGATCATTCTCTGCCTCCTTGTTATTTTGCGAGGTCCGCAGGGGCACTTTGCCCAGACGTGGATTGGATGGTTAGACCAGACGTGGATGGCCGCCCGGCCCGATCTGAACATGCCTCTGCCGACAATTTTCCGGTCGTTTGCGGACGCGCGCAACACACCGCCTGCCGGTTGCAGCCGGCGGGCGGAGCCGTGCTCGCCCGATATGCGGTTCCGGGTGACCCATCCCTCTGCTTCCTTAGAAACACATTCGGAAAAGCGTAACCCAAAAGGCCGGGTCGCCGCCAGCAATTTTCGCGGAAAACGCGCACCGGCGCTGCCCCCGATCGGCGCCGTCAGCCTAACAGTCCGTCCAGCCGGCGTTGCTCCATTGCTCGAAGCACTTCTTTTGGCAAGTTGTGCCGGCCCGCGGGTCGTCAATTAGGCCAAACGGGAAACCCGCGCATTGCCCCGAAAGCCGGCTCGCCGGCTCTGTCTGATGGCAATCGGCGTCCGTCTCATCCTTCCACCCGTCACCGTCGTTGTCGATGCCATCGTGGCAGATCTCGTCGGTTTCCAGGTTGCGCGTCCACCAGAATTTCTGCGAGGACGGGCCCGTCTTCCATACGCCCTTCTGCGGCGGGCCCGAGGGACCCGCGCCGACCTCTTCGTCGGTCTTGTCATAGACCGTTGCATCAAAGGTATAGGTGAGGCGCTCGTACTGTCCCCAGCGGCCCTTGAAATCGAGCCATTCGGGATCGACGACACGCTGCTGCAAGTTGCCCTCCTCGTCGAAAACCGCCTCGGTCGCGACGATGACGTAGCTGCCGGGCCGGAAGCTCTCGAATTCGGGGCCACCATCGGCGGTCAGGTCGATCAGATCGACATCGACGTGGCCGAACCCGAAGCTCGTGTGAGCGACCCGCTTGTATTCATGGTTGCCGAAGAGATCACCCGTATTTGGATAGTGGGCGTGCGAATCGCGCGCCGAATAGACGATCGGGTGCCCGCCAGCAAACTGGATGCGGCTTCCGAACTGCGTGCTCGTCACCCATTCCGCGAAATCGTGGCGGGACAGGTTGATGGCCGCCAGCTGCCTGGGATCGTTGACGATGCGCAGCGTCACCTGCTCCCAGTCGCCGTAATGCCGGCCACGCGTGATCAGCTCAACATAGGCGAACTGAAACACACCGACATCGACCGAGAATTTCCCCGGACCGTTGTACGGGTAAAAGAACCAGAACTGAAGCTCGGTGAATAGGTGGTTCCACTGTCGCACGTGCACGAACGCCTTCGCCCGACTCATATCTCCCGATGACGGAGCCAAACCATCGCAGGGATCACAACTACTGAGAAACGGAGGTTGCGTCTTTTCTTGGAATATCATGTTGGGGTCGTCGTACCGCTGTCCGAGATTAAAGAACAGCCAGTGCTTGTGCCGGTCCTCGTTGAAGTCCCCTTGGTTGATCTCGATGAGGTGTGCGAGGTCCGCATCAACGAGGTCTGCAACGTCGCGCATCAGTGTGGCTGCGGACGTCGCTTCGCGGCCCCGCACGTCGACGGTGATCGTAGCGAAATCGCCGGTATTATCTGCGATGCCCCAGGTCAGATCGGTCACCGTATCCAGCGTGTGCTCCGGATCGTCCATGAGGTACCTCTCGAGCGGATGGATGCGGATGATGGGGCCGAAATCCTGCACCATCTGATCGATCTGCTCCGGTCCCGGCGCATGCGAGGTGCAGCCTTGGTACGACTTCTTGACGGCGTTGGCATCGATCACGAAGACGTTCCCCGTCGGCACGGCGAACAGATTCCGTATTGCGGTGAACGTGCCGATGAATATCCCGTCATCGTCATCGGGCACGATCTGCCAGGCTCCGATATCTTGGTCGCCTCCGCTTCCCCGGTCGTTGTAGATCTGGTTTCCGACCTTGCCCGGAAGTACCAGATCCTGCCGCACGCAGCTGACCTCGTCGGTGGCCGGCTGGCTGTAGCCGTGCTGAGTGACGACGCCGAGGCTGGCGTAGCCCTCGGGACAGAGCGGCTGCCACATCGACCCGTCGAGATCGGCACCAGATCCGACATCTCTCCAGATTTCCTGGTAGCCGGTCGGCGCAGCGAGCGCCCCGGGCTCCAGCTCGCGGGCCGCGAACATGAAGCCGCGGGGAACCCCGAAATCTCCCTGTCCGTAATGGCCGAGCGCCCGGTAGCCTTCGGGCGCGATCGGCCGATAGAAGGCTCCGTCGACGAAGGCGCCGCTGCCCTTGTCCCACCAGCGCAGCTCAAACTCGTCGACATAGATCAGATCAAGCGCCGCGTCCGTGAAGTCGAGCTCGACGTTTTCGTGTGCGACGTTACCGGCAAGATCGCGGGCCGCGACGCTAATGCTGTTCTGTCCTTCGGACAGATGAACATCGCAAGTATAGGACGCGCCATCCAGTGGCCGCGGCGCCCCGTTGCATATCAGTTCGGCAATTCCCGACAGGCTATCTGCGGCAGTTCCAGAAAGCGTGACCTGCGGGTCACAGGCGGCGTCGTCGGGTACGCTGACAGCCAGGTCCGGCGGGGTCCGGTCGATGTTCAGGATAACGGACGCGCTGGCGCTGTTGCCGGCATTGTCGACCGCCGTTCCCGTGACGATCTGGCCGGCCCCCTCGGCGCTCACGACGATCGGGTCCGGGCAAGAGGCGATGCCGCTGGTTGCATCCACGCACTCGAAGCGCACGGTCACGGCGGCATTGTTCCAGCCATGTGCGTTGGGACCGGGATCCGCCGTGGCGACGATGGTCGGCGGATCGTTGTCGATGCCGATGATCTGTATGGTCATGCCGCTGCCCGGCGCACCGCGCAACTCGAGGGCAAGCAGATTGTCGTTCAGCAAGACGACCGGGATCTCAAGCGGTGGACTCGCGTGTCGACGACCGCGCTCGCGAAAGTCGCCGGGCGCGAGAACGAGCTTCCCGTTCAGGCGAACAACGGCGCTGGTCAGGCGCTTCCCGGAAAGCCCCGACATATCGTGGCCGACGACCCGAAGGGTGTAGGTCGTATCGGGATCGAGGACCGAAAAGGATTTCGACACGACCACCGGCTTTCCGGTCGAGCGCGTGTATTCTTCGGGCCCGAAGACCGAAAAGGTCCCCGACTGGGCAAGGACGTCAGTGGCAAGCGCGGTGCTAATTGCGACGGCGAGGACGATCGCCGTTCCATAGACCTGGGCTTCGCAGAATGCGCGCGACTTCGATGTCATTTGTTACCTCCCTGGACCGTTCTGTCGGCCGCCCGCAATGGGCGGCCATCCGCCTTGTTCGTAAAAGGTCGGTCCGTGGGATGCAGGCACCGGGGACGTGCGTTTTTTTCCATCAGGCAGTTGCCCGATGCCCCATCAGGAAAGCGGGATCGTCACGCGTTTCTCAAAGGTCGTGGCGGCTTTCAGGATTCCGCCACCGCGTTGGATGCGAGCTTGATCAAGATACGTGCCCGCCAACCTACCCACCATGGCCTCCTATTATTGGCCCGGGCATCAAGGAAGAGGCCGTACTCGCCGACCATCGAGGTCGGACTCGACACCGAGGCCATTTTGTCGATCTTAGCGGCCTTCGATAGCGGAGCAACAAAATTTTAAAACATGCAAGAAAATCGCCATAATACATTACGAAGGGGCCGTCATTTGAAATTTCGGAACTGCCGCTCAAACGATGACAGTGACTTCGCGACAGGCGAGAGCGCCGAATACATACGCCGAGATCGGTGTACGGGCGGAGGTTCATTGACAGTCCGTTGCATGACGGTGGTACTTGGTCAGGATTGGCCGGGCAGAAGGGCCAGCAGGAACGCCGGACACAGGTTGGGGTCTTAAGAGGCGGTGCCGACATCGCCTTCCCCCGTTTTGCTGTTGGGTGGAGAGCGAACATATATCCCCTGCAGGGCATTTGGGTGAGACGTTGTTTCCGCAGGAATTCAATCCGGGCCCGACGTCGATAACACGGATGGCCCTGCCGCCACCTGCCGCGTCCTGCGGGGAATTCCCACCTGCCGCACCGACGGTTCAGCGCGCGCCGTGAATGCCGATACACCCCTTGCACCGGCACCGCCGCTCGGCCACAATCGCCGTCGCCGGACATGCGCCAACCTGACCAAAAACCGATCCTCGACGACATACTCCGTGCGAGCGGAGGCGGCTTGTGACCGCGCTGCGCCGCCTGCCCGAAACGCTGGTCAACCGCATCGCCGCCGGCGAGGTGGTCGAGCGCCCGGCCTCGGCGGTCAAGGAGCTGGTCGAGAACGCCATCGACGCAGGGGCTGCGCGCATCGACGTGGTCGCCCGCGACGGTGGCCGCACGCTGATCTCGGTGACCGACGACGGCTGCGGCATGACGGCCGAGGAGCTGTCGCTCGCCGTCGAGCGCCACGCGACCTCGAAGCTGCCGGACGACGATCTGACGTCGATCCTCACCATGGGCTTCCGCGGCGAGGCGCTGCCGTCGATCGGCGCCGTCGGCCGGCTCGCGATCACCAGCCGCCCGCGCGGTGCCGGGTCGGCCTGGCGGATTGCGGTCGAGGGCGGCAAGGTCGGCGCGCCGGAGCCGGCCGCGCATCCGCCCGGCACGCGCGTCGAGCTGCGCGACCTGTTCTACGCAACGCCCGCGCGCCTCAAATTCCTGCGCGGCGAGCGGGCGGAGGCGAACCAGATCGCCGACGTGATCAACCGCCTCGCCATGGCGCGGCCCGACATCGGCTTCTCGCTGTCCGACGGCGCGCGCGAGAAGTTCCGCTACGCCGCCGAATCGGGCGACCTGTTCGACGCGCGCCTCGCGCGCCTTGCCCGTGTCATGGGTCGCGAGTTCGCGGAGAACGCCGTAC
>JBFIFO010000041.1:0-25892 GCA_041602815.1 Alphaproteobacteria bacterium
CTCGCGCGCGACAGCGACCTGCTCTACATCGAGGCCGCGTTCCTGGACGCTGATGCCGACCTCGCGGCCGCGAAGAATCACCTGACCGCGGCGCAGGCCGGGCAGCTGGCGCGCGACGCCGGCGCCACACGCATGCTGCCGTTCCACTTCTCGCCCCGCTATGGCGACCGGGAGGCCGACCTCCGGCAGGAGGCAGAGGCGCATTTCGGTGCCGGCACCGCCGCCGCCCAATGACCGGGCCGCTCGTCATTGACGGCTCGCACGGCGAAGGCGGTGGCCAGATTCTGCGAAGTTCGGTGACATTCTCCGCACTGTCCGGACGGCCGGTTCGGGTCGAATCGATCCGCGCCGGCCGACGGAGTCCCGGCCTTGCCGCCCAGCACATCACCGCCATCCGGGCCGCTGCCGCGGTCTGCGGCGCCGAGGTCGCGGGCGACGAACTCGGCAGCCTGACCCTCGCGTTCGCGCCGCAACATCCGCCGCGGCCGGGCGAATATGCCTTCGATGTCGCGGATGCGCGCGAAGGCGGCAGCGCGGGGGTCGCAAGCCTCGTGATCCAGACCGTCCTGTTGCCGCTGGCGCTGGCGGACGGCGATTCGCGGGTGACAGTGCACGGCGGCACGCACATGGCCTGGAGCCCGTCGTTCGACTACTTGCGTGAGGTCTGGCTGCCGGCCCTGCGGTCCACGGGGATCGCGGCGGAACTCGAACTCGAGAGGTCCGGCTGGTTTCCCATCGGCAAAGGCTGCCTGCGGGCGACGATCCAGGGGACGGGGCGGCGCGCTGTCAGGCATCACATGTTCCTGGAGCGCGGCCGCCTCGTCGAGATCACGGGGCGCGCGCTTGCCGCCAACCTGCCGGCCCATATCCCGCAGCGCATGGCCGACCGCGGCCGTGCGCTTCTCGACGAGCTCGCGGCACCGGTGCGGATTGTCCCGCAACGCCTCCGCGCGGCATGCGCCGGCGCCGGACTCTTCCTGACCGCCCGCTACGAGCATGTGAGCTGCGGGTTCGGTGCGCTGGGCGCACGCGGCAGGCCTTCAGAGGAGGTGGCCGAGGAGGCTGTTGCGGAGTTGCTCGATCACTGGCGCTCGGGCGCGGCGCTCGACCGGCACCTCGGCGACCAGATCCTGGTGCCGCTGGCCGTTGCCGACGGCCCGTCCGCCTTCACGGTGGAGGCGGTCACCCGGCATCTGCGAACCAATGCATGGGTCATCGACCGCTTCGGCCTCGCGCGGACGACGATCAACGAGTCGGCGGCCGGCGTCGGCCACGTCTCCGTCGCACCGCGCCGGCACGCAGCCTGACCGTCAGCCGACCTTGAGGAAGGGATAGTCTTTCAGGTCATCCCGCGTCCAAAAAGACAGGCCGGCGCGATCGTCGAGGGTCTCGATGTCGATCACCGCATCCGGATCCGCGAAGTCGATACGGCCCGGCGCGCCGTCTTCGTCCAGCCGGCCGAGCAAGGCGTCATCGAGAAACCTTTCCTCGTGCTGGCTCGACAGGCGCCCCTTGAAGCCGCGCCGGTGCATTCGGACATGAAACGACTTGCCGTGCAGGCGCGACGCCCATCCGAGCACGATATCCCGTGCCCTGGCCTCGAAATCCTCCGGCCCGTCAAAGGTGAAGTCCGCTTCGGCGGGCACTACCCGGGACAGCGTCTCCATCACCTGCGGGACGTTCCGTACCATCGCGGCGAATCGTTCGAGAAACGAGTCGGGATCGTCGGGTACCAGCAGCAGCACGTTGAAGAAATCCGTCCGGAACACCTGTCCGAACTGGGCGAGAAGCTGGCGCCCGCGGTCAAAGCCCTGCTCGCGGGTCGTTGCGACCACCATCGGGACTGCCATGACACCACTCCGCGAAACCGGTGACTGCCTTGCACCCGAAGCGAACCCTGACGCCGCAACCTCGGTCCGGCAATGACCTGCGTCAACACGTTGCGCCCGCCGCCGGACTATGGTGCGACGCGCGGGCAAATCCACGGTGTTGCCATCGCCCGCAGGAGATGCCGCCCGCCCGGACGTGAGCCGTGACGGCACCGTTCCCGCCGGCGGCGATGACAAACGCAGGGAATATTGCATTGCGGGCCGAGTGCATTATGTCAGGCGGTGAAACGATGGTTGGGTTTCGACATATCCGGCCCCGTCCGGCGTGCGTACGTTCTAGCCCGGCTGGGGGGCCGCACGTCGACAGACGGGACTTTTGCGGGCTGCTGCTGGCGGCCCTGTCCGTGCGGGCGACCTTTGGTGCCGCCCACGCCGCGCCGGTGGCTGCCCGCGATGCTGTCATCGGGCGGCTCGAGTACTACACCGTCGGTCCCAACGAAAACCTGCTGCTGGTCGCCCGCAAGGAGAATCTCGGCTACATCGAGATCGTGGCGGCGAATCCGGGAGTCGATCCGTGGCTGCCCCAGCCGGGCCGCACTCTGATCCTCCCCAAGGCTCACGTCCTGCCTGACGCCCCGCACAAAGGCATCGTCATCAATCTGCCGGAGCTGCGGCTGTACTATTACGACGACCGCACGATGCCGGTGATCACCTATCCGATCGGCGTCGGCCGCTTGGGGCGCGAAACCCCGATCGGCACCACGACGATCGTCCGCAAGCGGGAAGCACCGACCTGGACCCCGCCGGCCTCGATCCGCCGGGAGCGTCCGGGCTTGCCGCCGTTCGTGCCGCCCGGGCCGGAGAACCCGCTGGGCGACTACGCGCTCGATCTGGGATGGCCGAGCTATGTCGTGCACGGCACCAACCGCGCCTACGGCATCGGCCGCCGCGTCAGCAGCGGCTGCATCCGGTTGTACCCGGAAGACATCGAACGCCTGTTCGCGATGGTCAAGGTGGGGACACGGGTCACCGTGGTCGACCAGCCCGTGAAACTGGGCTGGTCGCAAGGTCATCTTTTCATCGAAATCCATCCGGACGCGCTGGAGGGCGACGAACTGGAACAACGCGGCTGGTTCACGCCAGGGTCGATCGCCGACCTCGAGGCGCGGGTCCGCGCCTTCGCCGGCTCGGAGGCGGGCCGTATCGAATGGCCCACCGTTCGCGCCGTAGCGCGCAGCAAGCGCGGCATACCGGTTCGGATCACCCGGTGATCCGGCGCGTTGACGACACTTATGTGTTGCGGAGTCTGCCCCTACTTGCGTAGCGACTGCGCATAAATCCGGTCAGCCTTCTCGCTCGCCGCCTTTGCCGCCCGCGCGGCCTCCTCGGCACGAGCCGCAGCATCGCTGGCATTTTGCGCTGCCGCTTCGGAAGTCCTCGCGACGCTGTCCAGACGCGCCCGCAAATCGGCCACTTCGGCTCTCAGCGCCTCAACATCGCTCTGTGTTGCCGCCCCCTCGGGAGTGGCGCAACCGGCAAGCAGCAACGCCGTCACAATGACCGTTGCAGCACCGGTCAAGCTCTTGGTCTGCATCATCGTGCCTCCTCGGATTTCGGGACCTGCCCCCGGCAATTCGCACCGGGGCCAGCGGAAGCTGACTAGCACACATCGAAAGAGCCCGCCTTGATCTTGATCATACGGCGGGCCCGATCGACTTCCTCCCGGTTTTCAGATGGCTTTGCTGCCGCTTCGCGCGACCTTGTCCCGGCCGCTGTCATCCGGACTGCCCTGCTTGAAGGCCCGGACCGCCGCAGTCAGCGTGTCGCCCGAAAGTCCCGGTTCGGCGTGATCCCGCTTCAGCTGGTCGGGCACGTAGAACTGGTGCCGCCCGATCATCGGGCCGCGTGCCAGCTTGCGGCCCCAGGCCGGCTGCGAATAGTCGGCATGGTACCACAGCGCACCGCCGGTCGGATCATCCGCGTACCCCCAGAACACGACCCGCGCCAGCACCTGGCTTTCCTCCCAGGCCTGAAGGTCGCGCGGCCGGTCGCTGCGGCCGTCGCACCACCATGAGAACTGGCACTTGTGCCTCGGTTTCGGCCCGCCCTGCTTGACGACCTCGCAGATCTTGTCCGGATACCGCTTGTCTGCAACCCTGTTCAACACGACATGGCCAACGGCGATCTTGCCGTCGGTCGGCTCGCCCCGCGCCTCGAAATAGATGTTCAGCGCAAGGCAATTGATCTCTTCCCTGACGTCGGCCGTCCCCTCACCGGGAAATACGACAGCCATCAGCACCGTCGCCAGTGCGACCATTGCACCCTTTTTCAGCATACCATCCACCCCAGCACTCTTGTTCTTAACTGCCTTCCGGCCAAAGGCGGCCGTGACGGTATCGTTACGATGCGGGCTTCGGAGAATAAGTGGCGGCTGAGACCTCCCCTGATCGAAGCGCTGCCTCCCCGAAACTGCTTAACAAATCGTTAATATCAGATAATAGATCGAAAATCAATTGAATAGATCTCCAAATTTCCATGCTTTACATAAAAACCATTTGTTAACCAAGTTTGTTTACCAAGTATGTTAACTAATTAATAGATTATTAAGCATATTTGCAAGAGATTATACTGTAAATCCTGAATGAAAACTGGACCATGCCATAGAATTTCAACGACGATATTGGGTGGGATTCCTGAAACTGGCGTGCGCGCAATTGTCTCGAGCGAAACGCGTGTCCCTGACCTGCGGCATCGTTCGGCTTATTGGGCTGGGCTCGCCGCGCGTTCACCTCAAGTAAACACTTTCCCGTCTATGATTCGCGGCCAGGGTATGCTGCAACAATGAAAAGCCTCCACTCGCCATGACTGCCATCACCGCCGACAGCCTGGGACGCGCTGCCATCCGTCTGCCAGCCGCTGTTTTCTGGCCAGCTTTGCTCCTCGCCGCCGCGTGGGGCGCGATGGTGTTTTCGGTCCATATTCCCAGCGCCGTCGGCGCGCTGTTGCCCTATCTGCCGTACGGTCTCGGCCTGGTCGGCGCGATTATCGGCTGGCGGTTCAATCGCAGCCGTCTCGTGTTCTCGATGGCCATACTGGTGGTCGGACACTGGCTTCTGTTGGGGCCGGCCGCCGCCATCAAGCCCGGGTCGGCCGGCGAGATCGGCTACATGGCCTATGCGGTCCTCTTGCCGATCGGCTTCGTCGCGCTGTCGGTGCTGCACGAACGCGGCCTGCTGTCGCGGCTCGGTCTGATCCGCGCGTTGACCTTCGCCGCCATCGGCGGGCTTGCGGGTGCCATTGCGGGGGCTCACCTCTGGCTGACCGGCGACGTTGCTGCAGATGTACACAGCTGGGTGAAACTCGTCCTGTCCATCCAGCTGATACCCGACGCCTATCTGCCGCAGACCGCAATTCCGACGCTCGCCGTGGCCGCCTTCGGCGTGGCGGCACTGTTCTTCGTGTTGCGGCTTATCGCCCTCGGCAACCCGCCGCTGGAAAGCGGCGCGCTGGGCGCGCTCGTCGCCGTCGGGCTGGCGCTGCATTTCACCGGCAACGCTCTTACCGGCTCGCTGTACTTCACCACCGCGGCGACCACCCTGCTGATTGCCGCAATCCAGGACAGCTACCGGCTGGCGTTTCATGACGAGCTGACCGGACTGCCCGGCCGGCGCGCCCTTATGAACGAAACGATGAAACTGGGTCCCCGCTACGCGATTGCCATGCTCGATGTCGACCATTTCAAGAAGTTCAACGACACGTACGGCCACGACGTCGGCGACCAGGTCTTGCGCATGGTCGCAAGTCGCATGGAAGGTGTCGGCGGTGGAGGCAAGCCGTTCCGCTACGGCGGCGAGGAATTCACCGTCGTTTTTGCCGGCAAGTCCAGCGAGGAGGCCGTCGAGCATCTCGACCAGCTACGCCAGAATATCAAGGAGTCCGGGTTCACCATCCGCTCCAAGGATCGCAGGAAGAAGTCCGCTGCGAACCGATCCAACGGAAAGGGCAAGAACGGCCGGAAAGTCTCGGTGACGATCAGCATCGGCGTCGCCGAGCGGTCGGAACAGAACCCGTCCCCCGACACCGTGATCAGGGCGGCGGACCAAGCCCTCTACCGCGCCAAGAAGGGCGGCCGCAACCAGGTCAGCACTTAGGCCTGCTACTCGAAGAGCTGGCGGATGACGTCGCCGAGATCCTTCAGTGTCATCGGATCGTTGCCGTCGCCCGCCGAGACCGGAACCCGCCGATTTGCGGCATCGGCGATGAACGGATCCTTGCCGTCCTGGCCAGGAGCCGCATAGACCGCGGTCATGAAGTCGCGCCACATGCGCGCCGGGATGCCGCCGCCCTGCAGGCCTTCCACCGGTTTGTTGTCGTCGCGGCCGATCCACACGCCGGCCACGAGATCGCCGGTAAAACCGATGAACCAGCCATCGCGGTTGCCCTCACTCGTACCGGTCTTGCCGGCCGACGGCCGGCCGAACGCGCTGGCCCGGCCAGTGCCGGTCTGCACCGCCGCCATCAGCATGTCGACCATGGCATCGCGCTTCCACGGAATCGCGCCGCGGCGGCCGCCGGCGGGTTGGCTGTGCTCGTAGAGCGTCCGCCCGCGACCCCGGATCTCACGGATCACATACGGCTCCACACGTTTCACATCGGCGGCGATCGCCGCGTAGGCGCCGGTGAGTTCCAACAGAGTCGTCTCGAAACTGCCGAGCGCGAGGCTGGGCGTCGGTTGAAGGTTGGAGGTGATACCGAGCACGCGCGCCACGCCGATCACCTTCTCCCGCCCGACATGTTCGGTAAGCTTGACGGCCACCGTGTTGATCGATTCGGCGAAGGCGGTGCGCAGCGTCACCTGGCCGCGATAGGTTCCCGAGGCATTGCGCGGATACCAGCCCTCGACCTCGATCGGTTCGTCGACGGCCAGACTGTCGGGCCGGAATCCGGCGTCAAGCGCCGCAAGATAGACGAACAGCTTGAACGCTGACCCTGGCTGCCGGACGGCCTGAGTGGCGCGGTTGAACTGGCTTTTCTCGTAACTTCGCCCGCCAACCATGGCGACCACCGCGCCGTCGAGGGTCATGGCGACCAGGCCGGCCTCGGCCGCCGCCTCCCCACTCCCCAGGATGCCTGACCAGCGCGCCACCGTATCTTCTGCGATTTCCTGGATCTCCGGGACGAGCGTCGTCTGAATCGACAGGTCAGCAGCCATGGGGCCCAGCAGCCTGCTGGCTTCCTGCTCGACCCAATCGGCCAGATAGTTCCAGCCCGGATGGGCGTCCGGCGCGATGGCAAGCACAGCTGGCGCGGCCCGCGCCGCCGCCGCTTCCTCCTCGCTGATAAATCCCTCGTCCTGCATGAGGCTCAACACGAGCGAAGCCCGGGCTTGAGCCGTTTCCAGGTCCTTTACGGGCGAATAGCGCGACGGCGCCCGGATCAGGCCCGCCACCATGGCAGATTCCGCCAGATTCAGGGACCGCGCCGATTTGCGGAAATACCGCCAGGCCGCGGCGTCGACGCCGTAGGCGCCGGCCCCGAAATAGACCGAGTTCAGATAGTTGGCGAGAATCTCGTCTTTCGATAGGCGCCGCTCCAGCCACAACGCCAGCATCATGTCCTGGATCTTGCGCTTGATCGTGCGATCCGGCTCGAGGAAATAGGTCTTCGCGAGCTGTTGCGTGATGGTGCTGCCGCCCTGGCGAATCTCCCCGGCCTCGACATTGGTTGCCACGGCGCGGCCGATCCCCCTCAGGTCCACGCCGGCATGCGAATAGAAGCGTCGATCCTCTGCCGCAATGGCCGCTTGCCGGAGGCTCACCGGCAGTTCGTCCGGCCGTAGCCACTCGCCCCGGAACTCGCCCCGGCTCGCGAACACCTCGTCGTTCTCGGCCTTGAGCAGCATGGACGGCCGGTCGGGCGTCTCGCCGAACCCGTCGGGGAGCGGCAAGGTGTAGGCGAAATAGGCCAGCGTCCCCATCACGGCAACGACGCCAGACAGGAGCACGATCACGAGATCGCGCCAGCCGAACCGCCGGTCACGCCGTGGGAAGAGTCTCGAAGCCCGCAGTCGGCTCATCTCCATTCCGCCTGAAACGCTGCTGCGGCCTCCGGCAATCGTCCGCCCCGGGGCGTCACGCTTTGCCGGTTGCCAAATTCGCCGGACTATCGCCTATGATTGTGGCGAGGCCGTGGCGAACCGGGGCAGACCACGGAAAAGTGAAGGCCCCGCGATACCACGGGGCCTTCATCCGATCGGTCTTCAGGCAGACTTGTGCGATCGGCTCAGTGTTCGATACCGAGGATCTGCATCGCTTCGTGAAGCGCGTCGAGCGACTCCTTGTGATTGCCGGAGGCATGCAGCGCCGCGCCCTTCTCCATGAGGGCCTTGGCCTCGTCGTTGCTCTGGCTGGCGAGCGCCTCCTCGATCAGCTTGACGTCCTTGGGGCAGTGCCCCGCGAGGACCGGGCTGCTGAACCCGAGAATCAATACGGTGGCAACAAGCAGCGTCTTCATTTGGAATTGGCTCCCTCTCTGGGTTTCGACGGTTTCGCTGGGCGTACACGTCGCCATTGCAAGTTATTCCATCCGTTCGAAGAAATGCGAAAGCGCAAGACGGCGACTCAATCCGTGCCATCATCGGCTCGGCGCTCGCGGCGCAGCCGGTCCCAGTATTCGAGCCGCTTGGCGATCTCCCTCTCGAAGCCGCGCTCGACCGGGTGATAGTACCGACGGCGGCCCATCGCGTCGGGGAAATAGTCCTGCCCCGAAAAGGCCTCCGCGGTGTGGTGGTCGTACGCATAGCCCTCGCCGTAGCCCAGGTCCTTCATAAGCCGCGTCGGCGCGTTGAGGATATGCTTCGGTGGCATCAACGATCCCGTCTCGCGCGCGCTGCCCATCGCGGCGCCCAGAGCGGTGTAAACGGCATTGGATTTCGGCGCGGTCGCCAGGTAAATGACGGCTTGGGCAAGCGCCAGTTCGCCTTCGGGCGAGCCGAGGCGCTCGTAGCACTCCCACGCGGCGAGCGCCTGCAGCGCCGCCTGCGGGTCGGCAAGGCCGACATCCTCGTAGGCGAACCGGGCAAGGCGCCGTGCGATGTATCTGGGGTCCTCGCCCCCTGCCAGCATCCGGGCGAGCCAGTACAACCCGGCATCCGCATCAGAGCCGCGCAGCGACTTGTGCAGGGCGCTTATCAGGTTGTAATGGCCCTCCTGGCTCTTGTCGTAGAGCGGTGCCCGGCGCTGCACCGCAGCGGCCAGCGCCGACGTGTCGAGGGGCGCATCCGTGTCCATCGCGAACAGCTCTTCGGCCAGGTTCAGCACGAAACGGCCGTCGCCGTCGGCCATGGCCCGCAACGCCACACGCGCATCGGCGTCGAGGGGAAGCGATGTGCCCTGCGCGGCTTCCGCGCGCTGCAGCAACTGCTCGAGCGCCGCGTCATCAAGCCGGTTCAGCACGAAGACCTGGCAACGGGACAGCAGCGCCGCGTTGAGCTCGAAGCTGGGGTTCTCCGTCGTTGCGCCGACGAGGATGACCGTGCCGTCCTCGACATAGGGCAGGAAACCATCCTGCTGTGCGCGGTTGAAACGGTGGATCTCGTCGATGAACAGCAGGGTTCCGGCGCCGGCAAGACGCCGCGCCTTCGCCCGCTCGAACACCTTGCGCAGATCCGCGACGCCGGAGAACACCGCCGATAGCGGCTCGAACTCGAGCGCCGTCCGATCAGCCAGCAGGCGCGCGATCGTCGTCTTGCCGCAACCGGGCGGTCCCCACAGGATCATCGAGGCAAGGCGCCCCCCATCGACCATGCGGCGCAGCGCCCCGCCCGCACCGAGCAGGTGGTCCTGGCCGACGATGCCGGCGAGGTCCGTCGGGCGAAGGCGGTCTGCAAGCGGCCGCGGCGCGGAGGATTCGAACAGGCCCTCCTGCCGTGGGCCGGTGCTCATCTGACCTGCACCTGGAGGATCCGGTCGCCGCGACGGATCGCGATGCGCCAGCCTTCCGACCGCCGCGAGACGAGCTTGCTGACATCCCGCACGCGACGGATCTCGACCCCATTGATCTCGGCCAGAATATCGCCCGGCCGCAGGCCGATGCGTGCCGCCTGAGAGGGCCGCGCAACGCCGATCACGATGACACCGCGCGGCTGTCCCGGAAGGCCGAGCTCCTCGACCAGGGCCGGCGACAGGTTGGCGACGCGGGCGCCGGCGAGTGGCTGATTGCCGGCCAGCACCGTCTCGTCGCGCGGCGGATCCTCGGGCGGCGCCACAAGCGGGAACCGCACGCTGCGTTCAACTTTCTTCCGCAGTACGGCCATCTGCACCGACTCGCCGATGCGCCGGGTCGCGAGGCGAAAGCGCAGCGCCTGCATATCCTCGACGTCCTGGCCGGCCACGGAGAGGACAATATCGCCCGGCCGCAGGCCTGCGTCCTCGGCGGGGCCGCCCCGGTAGACGTCCTCGACGATGACGCCGACCGGCCGCCGCATGTCCATTGCCTGCGCCAGCTCCGCGGTCAGCGCCCGGCCCTCGAAGCCGAGCCAGGGGCGCACCAGCGGCCGGCCCTCGATGGCCGAATCGACGATCGCCCGCACCATGTTGCTCGGCACCGCGAAGCCAATCCCGAGCGAGCCGCCGCTCCTGGAGAAGATCGCCGTGTTGATGCCGACGAGCCGTCCGTCCATGGCAACCAGGGCACCGCCGGAATTGCCGGGGTTTATCGCCGCATCGGTCTGGATGAACGAGCGGTAGTCGGTGACGCCGACCCGCGTGCGGGCCAGTGCCGACACGATGCCGCTGGTCACCGTCTGCCCGACCCCAAAGGGGTTGCCGATCGCCAGCACCAGATCGCCGACCTGAAGGCTGTCGGAATCGCCGAATTCAACCGCGGGGAGTGACTCGCCCTCGGTATCGATGCGCAGCACCGCAAGGTCCGTACGGGAGTCGGCCAGCACGATCTCGGCCTCGAACTCGCGCCGGTCGGACAGGATCACGGTGATTTCGTCGGCTCCCTCGATGACGTGGTTGTTGGTCACGATGACGCCGTCGGCGCGGACCAGAACGCCCGATCCCAGAGAGTTCTGGACGCGCTCCCGCGGGGTGCCGCCGAACGGGAACTCGTCGCCGAAGAAGCGTTTGAAGAACGGGTCGTCGAACAGCGGCGAGATCGCACGCTGCTGCACGGTCTTCCTGGTGTAAATGTTGACGACGGCCGGCGCTGAGCTGCGGACGACCGGGGCGAAGGAGAGCGTGATCTGCTCGCGCGATGCCGGCACCGTCCACTGGGCCTGTGCCGCAGCGGGCAGCAGCGCCGCGACCAACCCGAACAGCGCACTCGCAGCGACATGAAGTCGCGAAATCGTCGTCAGCATGTCTCCAACTTAGGTGCCGGCGGGCCCGACCACAAGATGCACCGCGCGGCCCGGCCCCGCGCAAATGCCAAGGGCGGCCCGACGGCCGCCCCTGCCTTGTCACGACCTGTCGCCAGGCCGGGTACGTTACTCCTCGTCCGAACTCGCGGCCGCGGCTTCCTGGGTCGGACCCGAGTCCTGGCCCCGTGCTTCAGGGTCGCGCTCGACGAACTCGATGATCGCCATGTCTGCCGCGTCGCCGTAGCGATGCCCGGCCCGCAGCACGCGGGTATAACCGCCGCGCCGCTCTGCATAACGCCCAGCCAGCGTATCGAACAGTTTGGCGGTCATCTCGTTGTCGCGCAGCACCGCATAGGCCTGACGGCGGGCGTGCAGGCCGCCGCGCTTGCCCAGGGTGACGAGCTTCTCGACGAACGGGCGCAGCTCCTTCGCCTTCGGCACCGTCGTCCGGATCTGCTCGTGCTTGATCAGCGCGTTGGCCATGTTCGACAGCATCGCCTTGCGGTGGCTGCTTGTCCGGTTCAGTTTGCGGCCGCTTACTCCGTGTCGCATGGCGACGGCTCCCTCGTTCGATGTCCTGCTACCCGTAACGGCCGATCAATACGGCTCGTCCAGCCGCCGCGCCATCTCCTCGATGTTCTCCGGCGGCCAGTTGGGAATCTCCATGCCGAGATGCAGGCCCATCTGCGCCAGCACCTCCTTGATCTCGTTCAGCGACTTGCGGCCGAAGTTCGGCGTGCGCAGCATCTCCTGCTCGGTCTTCTGCACCAAGTCGCCGATATAGACGATATTGTCGTTCTTCAGGCAGTTGGCGGAGCGGACAGACAGTTCCAGCTCGTCCACCTTGCGCAGGAGATTCTTGTTGAACGGCAGCTCGGACGGCCGTTCCTCGATGACCTGCGCCTGCGGCTCCTCGAAATTGATGAACAGCTGCAGTTGGTCCTGCAGGATGCGCGCCGCCAGCGCCACCGCGTCCTCGGGTGTCACCGAACCGTCGGTCTCGATGGTCATCGAGAGCTTGTCGTAATCGGTGACCTGGCCGACGCGTGTGTTCTCCACCTTGTAGGACACCTTGCGGATCGGGCTGTACATGGCGTCGACCGGGATCATGCCGATCGGCGCATCCTCGGGACGGTTCTGGGTCGCCGGCACATAGCCCTTGCCGGTTTCCACGGTCATCTCCATGGCCAGCTTGGCGCCGTCGTCGAGCGTGCAGATGACCAGTTTCGGGTCCATGATCTCGATGTCGTGGCCGGTCTCGATCTGCGCCGCGGTCACCTCGCCCGGACCCTGCGCCGTCAGGCTCATCCGCTTGGGGCCCTCGCCGTGCATGCGCAGGCCAAGGGATTTGAGGTTGAGGACGATATCGGTCACATCCTCACGCACGCCGGCGATCGAGGAGAACTCGTGCAGCACGCCCTCGATCTGGATCGATGTGATCGAGGCGCCCTGCAGCGACGACAGGAGCACGCGGCGCAGCGCGTTGCCCAGCGTCAGCCCGAAGCCCCGCTCGAGCGGCTCGGCAACGATCGTCGCGGTGCGGGCGGGATCTGCCCCGCCCTCGATATTCAGCTTCGTGGGCTTGATCAGCGTTTGCCAGTTCTTCTGAATCACGGTCGTAAACCTCTCGGTCAATTCATTGGCGGCCCATCGCCCGGACGGCGATCACCCCCTGTCCGTCAAGCCGGCCGTGGCAGGCCGGCGACCCGTTGCCTTATACCCGGCGCCGCTTGGGCGGACGACAGCCGTTGTGCGGGATCGGCGTCACGTCGCGTATCGCGGTGATGGTAAAACCGATGGCCTGCAGCGCCCGAAGTGCCGATTCGCGCCCGGAGCCCGGGCCCTTGACCTCGACGTCCAGCGTCTTCATGCCGTGGTCCATCGCCTTGCGGCCGGCATCTTCGGCCGCCATCTGCGCGGCATAGGGGGTCGACTTGCGGCTCCCCTTGAATCCCTGGCTACCCGCCGACGACCAAGAGATCGTGTTGCCCTGCGCATCGGTAATGGTGATCATGGTGTTGTTGAACGACGCGTTCACATGGGCGACGCCCGAGGTGATGTTCTTGCGTTCGCGGCGCCGCGGGCGCGCTACTGTCTGCTTCGCCATCTCTTATCAAGCCTTCTTCTTGCCGGCGATCGGCCGTGCCTTGCCCTTGCGCGTGCGCGCGTTGGTGTGGGTCCGCTGACCGCGCACCGGCATGCCCTTGCGGTGCCGCAGGCCGCGGTAGCAGCCGAGGTCGAGCAGACGCTTGATGTTCATCGCGACCTCGCGGCGCAGGTCGCCTTCCACGATGTAGTCGTGATCGATGATCTCGCGGATCTGGATCGTTTCCTGTTCGGTCAGATCCTGCACCCGGCGCTCCGACGGGATATTGCACTTGGTGCAGATTTCCCTGGCCTTGGTCCGGCCGATCCCGTGAATATAGGTCAAGGCGATCTCAACGCGTTTCTGCGTCGGGATATTCACGCCAGCTATGCGTGCCACGCTGCCTGCTCCTCGATGTCGTTAGAATTGTCGCCCGCTGCCGGTTTTGCGTTCCGGCCGCCGGGCGCACCCAACCGTCGGACCGTCACCGGTCCGAGCGGCGGGCGGATTATAGTTTTATCGGCCGTCGTGTCAATCACCGGAACGCCTCCAGGGCTGCATCGATTTCCGCGGCGACCTTATCGATCGACGCCATCCCGTCGACCGACCGCAGTATGCCCTTGTCCCGGTAGTACGGGATGATCTGCGCCGTCGACCCGTGATAGGCGGCCAGCCGGGCCCGGACGGTTTCGGCGTTGTCGTCCTTGCGGCGCGTGAATTCCGTCGATCCGCACTCGTCGCAGACGCCCTGCACGGCAGGCTGCTTGAACCGGTCATGGTATCCGGCACCGCATTTCGCGCAGGCGAACCGACCGGTGATGCGCTCGACCAGCGCCTCGTCGTCGACCGCCATCTCGATGACGCCGTCGAGCTTCATGCCATTTTCGGCGAGCAGCCCGTCCAGCGCCACCGCCTGCTCGGTCGTGCGCGGAAACCCGTCGAGAATAAAGCCGTCGGCGCAGTCCGGCTGGTCGATACGCTCGGCGACAATGCCGATCATGATGTCGTCGGATACCAGACCGCCCGACTCCATCACCGCCTTCGCCTTCAGGCCGACCTCGCTGCCCGCGGCGACCGCGGCGCGCAGCATGTCGCCGGTGGATAGTTGTATCATATTGCGCGTTTTTTCCAATCGTTCGGCCTGTGTGCCCTTGCCTGCTCCAGGCGGGCCCAGCAGTATGATGTTCATCCACGTCTCCCACGCAGCTTGCTCTTCTTGATGAGCCCCTCATACTGGTGTGCCAGCATGTGTGCGTGGATCTGACCGACCGTATCCATGGTCACGCTGACCACGATCAACAGGCTGGTCCCGCCGAAATAGAACGGCACGGCGTATTGCGAGATCAGGATCTCCGGCAGGATGCAGACCGCCGACAGATAGGCCGCGCCGACCACGGTCAGCCGGGTCAGCACGAAATCGAGATACTCCGCCGTGTTCTTGCCGGGCCGGATGCCCGGGATGAAGCCGCCGTACTTCTTCAGGTTGTCGGCGGTGTCCGCCGGGTTGAAGACGACCGCGGTGTAGAAGAACGCAAAGAAGACGATCATGGAGACGTAGATCAACAGGTAGCCGGGCTGGCCGCGCCCCAGATAGGCCGTGATCTGGGTCATCCACTCGCCGCCCTGGCCGCCGCCGAACCCGGCGAAGGTCGCCGGCAGCAGCAACAGCGAGCTGGCGAAGATCGGCGGGATCACGCCCGAGGTGTTGAGCTTGAGCGGCAGGTGCGACGACTCGCCGCCGAACATCCGGTTGCCAACCTGGCGTTTCGGATACTGCACGACGATGCGCCGCTGCGCCCGCTCCATGAACACGATAAAGGCGATGACCGCGACCGCCATCACCAAGAGGCCGATGATCAGAACGGTCGACAGGGCGCCGGTGCGGCCGAGGTCCAGCGTCTGCGCCAGCGCCGCCGGCAGGTTGGCGACGATGCCGGCGAAGATGATCAGCGAGATGCCGTTGCCGACGCCGCGCTGGGTGATCTGCTCGCCCAGCCACATCAGGAACATCGTGCCGCCGACGATGGTGATGACGGTGGTGATCTCGAAGAACGGGCCGGGGTTGATGACCACCGAGCCGACCGAGCTCGTGCTGCGCTCCAGCCCGACCGCGATGCCGTAGCCCTGCACCGTCGCCAGCAGCACCGTCAGGTACCGGGTGTACTGGTTGATCTTCTTGCGACCGGTCTCGCCTTCCTTCTTCAACTCCTCGAGCGTCGGCACGACCGCCGTCATCAGCTGCATGATGATCGACGCCGAAATGTACGGCATCACGTTGAGGGCGAAGATCGTCATGCGGCTCAACGCGCCGCCGGAGAACATGTCGAACATGCCGATCAGCCCGCCGCCCTGGCGCGAGAAGATGTCGTCCAGCGCCACCGGATCGATGCCCGGCAGCGGCACGTAGGTGCCGAGCCTGTAGACGATAAGAGCGCCCAGCGTGAACCACAGGCGCTTCTTGAGTTCGGTGGCCTTGCTGAAGGCACCGAAATTGAAGTTGGCGGCTAGCTGTTCAGCGGCAGATGCCATGGCAACGGTCCCTGCCGGACGAATCCGGCGTCAGATTTCAATTGTCCCCTGTCGGCGCGTCCTCGGCTGCAGGGGCTGTCTCGCCCGAGCTCTTGCCCTTGTTCTTGCCCTTGCCCTTGCGTTTCCGCTTTTCGGGCTTCTTGCCGGCAACAGGGGCAGGCGCCTCCGGGAGCACAACCGCGCCGCCGGATTTCTCCACGGCTGCGACGGCGGCCTTCGATGCGCCGGCAACATGAATTGTTATCTTTGTCTTCAGGTCGCCCTTTGCAAGGAGGCGCACGCCGTCGCCGATGCGCGTGCTCACCAGGCCGGCCGCGCGCAGGGCCGCGGTGTCGACCGCCTTGCTGCTGTCGAGCTTCTTGTCGTCGATCGCCTGCTGCAGCCGGCCGAGATTGACGACCGCGAATTCCTTGCGGAATGGATTCTTGAAGCCGCGTTTGGGCACCCGCCGGTAAAGCGGCATCTGGCCGCCCTCGAAGCCCTTGATCACATTGCCGCTGCGCGACTTCTGGCCCTTCATCCCGCGCCCGGCCGTGCGGCCCTTGCCGGAGCCGGTGCCGCGGCCGACGCGGGTGCGGTCCTGGCGCGCGCCCTTGTTGTCCGATAGTTCGTTCAGTTTCATCGACCGTGTCCCCTGTTGCGGGCGGAACGCCCGCTCAGCCCGCGTCCTCGACGCGGACCAGATGTCTGACCTTGTTGATCATGCCGCGGACCGCCGGCGTGTCTTCGAGCTCACGCGTCCGGTGCAGCTTGGTGAGGCCCAGCCCCTTCAGCGTCGCCTGCTGGTCCTTGGGACGGCGGATCGCGCTGCGGATCTGGGTTACGCGTACGGTAGCCGCCTTGCTGTCAGCCATCGGCCTGCTCCTTTGCGACGTCGGCATCGCGCCGGCCGACGATATCGCTGACCTTCTTGCCGCGCTTCGCCGCGACTGCGCGCGGCGACATGCAGCTCTGCAGGCCGTTGAATGCCGCCTTGATCATGTTGTGCGGGTTCGACGTGCCGACCGACTTGGCGACGACGTCGTGTACGCCCAGCGCCTCGAAGACGGCGCGGATCGGGCCGCCGGCGATGATGCCGGTACCCGGCGGGGCATTGCGCAGGACGACGCGGCCGGCGCCGTACCGTCCGCTGACGTCGTGATGCAGGGTGCGCCCCTCGCGCAGCGGGATGCGCACCATCGACTTGCGCGCGTTCTCTGTCGCCTTGCGGATCGCTTCCGGCACTTCGCGTGCCTTGCCGGCGCCATAGCCGACCCGCCCCTTGCCGTCGCCGACGATCATGATTGCAGCGAAGCCGAAACGGCGCCCGCCCTTGACCACCTTGGCCACGCGGTTGATGCCGACCAGCTTTTCGATGAACTCGGATTCCTCGCGCGGTGCGCGGTCGTCGCGGGATTTGCGTGGTGCACGTGCCATAGGTACCGGCCCTCGTCAGAAGTTCAGACCGCCCTCGCGGGCGGCGTCGGCCAGGGCCTTGACCCGGCCATGAAAGGCGTAACCGCCGCGGTCGAACACGACGTCGGAAATACCGGCCTTCTTCGCCCGCTCGGCGATGAGCTTTCCGACCTCGGTGGCGGCGCCGACGTTGCCGCCGGTCTTCAGCGTCTTGCGCATGTCCTTCTCGGCCGACGAGGCGGCAGCCAGTGTCCGGCCCGCGGCGTCGTCGATGATCTGCGCATAGATGTGCAGACCCGACCGGTACACCGACAGGCGCGGCCGGCCCTTGGCGCGCTTGCGCAGCTGGTAGCGGTTACGCCGCGCCCGTCGCGCGAACAGCTCCTTTGAGTTCAACATCGCTTGTCCCTACTTCTTCTTGCCTTCCTTGGACCGGACATACTCTTCCACGTAGCGCACGCCCTTGCCCTTGAAGGGCTCCGGCTTGCGGAACGCGCGTATTTCGCTCGCCACCTGTCCAACCTGCTGCTTGCTCGCCCCCGACACCTCGATCAGCGTCGGCCGCTCGCACTTGATCTCGATTCCCTCGGGGATCGGGTAGTTGATGTCGTGGCTGTAGCCGAGCTGCAGGCTCAAGGTCCGGCCCTGCACGGCGGCACGATACCCGACGCCGCGGATTTCCAGTTGCCGCGAAAATCCCTCCGAGGCCCCGATGACCGCATTGTTCACCAGGCTGCGCACCGTGCCCCACATGGTCAACGCGCGCTTCGAATCGCCGCGTGGCGCGACGGTCACCTTGCCGTCCTGATGGCTGACCGTGACGAGATCGTTGAGCGGCACGGTCAGCGTGCCCTTGCCGCCCTTCGCCGTCAGCACGTCGTTGGCGATCGTCACCTCGACGCCACCGGGAACAACAACGGGATGCTTGCCGATACGGGACATACGACGCCTCCTAGAATACCCGGCAGAGCACTTCGCCGCCGACATTTGCCGCGCGCGCCTCGGTGTCGGACATGACGCCGCGCGGGGTCGACAGGATCGAAATACCGAGCCCATTGTAAACGGGCTGCAGCTTCTTGATGCCCGCATAGACCCGGCGTCCTGGTTTCGAGACGCGGTCGATCTCGCGGATCACCGGCGCGCCGTCGCTGTATTTCAACTCGACGGTCAGCTCGGCCACGCCAGGTCGCAATTCGGCCCAGCTGAAGCCGCGAATGTAGCCCTCGCGCTGCAGCACCTCGAGTACGTTGCTGCGCAGCTTGGACGCCGGCACCGTGACCGCGGCCTTGTTCGCCCGCTGGCCGTTGCGGATGCGGGTTAGCATGTCGCCGAGAGGATCAGACATTGCCATGGACTGTGATCTCCCTTACCAGCTCGACTTCACGAGGCCCGGGACCTGGCCTTCCGAACCCAGTTCGCGTAGGGCGATGCGCGACATCTTGAATTTGCGGTAATAGCCCCGCGGGCGGCCGGAAATCTCGCAGCGGTTGCGGACCCGCACCGCGGCACCGTTGCGCGGCAACTCGGCCAGCTTGAGCTGGGCCACGAAGCGCTCTTCCGGCGCCAACGTGCGGTCGTTTACGATCGCCTTGAGCTTTGCCCGCTTGACCGCAAACCGCGACACCAGCCGCTTCCTCTTCAAGTTCTTCTCGATGGCGCTCTTCTTTGCCATTTTCCTACTCCGTTCCCTCGCTCAGTTCCTGAAGGGCATGTCGAAGCCCCTGAGCAGGGCCTTGGCCTCATTGTCGGTCCTAGCCGTCGTGACGATGACGATATCCATGCCGCGAATCGCATCGACCTTGTCGTAGTCGATCTCCGGGAAGACGATCTGCTCTTTCAGCCCCATGGAGAAATTCCCATGGCCGTCGAAGCTGTCCCCGGGGATTCCCCGGAAGTCGCGAACCCGCGGCAGCGCCACCGTGATCAGCCGGTCGAGGAATTCGTACATCCGCTCTCGCCGCAGCGTCACCTTGACACCGATCGGCATGCCCTCGCGCAGCTTGAAGGTGGCAATCGACTTCTTGGCGTGCGTGACGACCGGCTTCTGGCCGGTGATCGCCGCCAGGTCGTCGACGGCGCTGTTGATCTTCTTCGAGTCGCCGACCGCCTCGCCCATGCCGATGTTCACCACGATCTTCTCGAGACGCGGTGCCTGCATCGGATTGCCGTACCCGAATTCCTCGACGAGCGACGGCTTGACCGTGCTATCGTAATGTTCCTGCAATCGGGTCATGGTGCCCTCGTTTTCTCGCTCATGTGTCGATAATCTCGCCGGACCGGCGCGCGAATCGCACTTTCTGCGGTTTCTCGCCCTTGCCCTTGGCCGCGATCACCTTGATGCCCACACGGGTCGGCGCGCCGCTCTTGGGGTCTATATGCGCCACGTTCGAAATATGCAGCGGCGCCTCCTTCTCGAAGATTCCGCCCGCATCCGTCCGGCTCGGGCGGGTGTGCCGCTTGACCATATTGACACCCTGCACGACGACCCGCGCATCCTTCGCGATCACCCGGATGACCTCGCCCGACTTGCCCTTGTCCTTGCCGGTGAGGACGACGACGCGGTCACCCTTCTTGATCTTCAGCTTGCCCGCCATGTCACAGCACCTCCGGGGCCAGCGAGATGATCTTCATGAACTTCTTCGCCCTCAGCTCACGCGTGACCGGACCGAAGATGCGCGTTCCGATCGGCTCGCCCTGCTTGTTGATCAGCACGGCCGCGTTGCGGTCGAAGCGGATCGACGTGCCGTCCTGGCGGTGGATTTCCTTCGCCGTGCGCACGACGACGGCGCGCAGCACCTCGCCCTTCTTGACGCGCCCGCGCGGGATCGCTTCCTTGACCGTCACGACGACGATATCGCCGATGCCCGCGGTACGGCGCTTGGCGCCGCCGAGCACCTTGATGCACTGCACACGCCGGGCGCCCGAGTTGTCGGCCACATCCAGATTGGTCTGCATCTGAATCATGACGCTACTCCTTGCTCTGCGCCTCTGCCGCGCCGACGATTTCCCACGTCTTGCGCCTGGAATAGGGTCGGCATTCGCGAATCTGGACGACATCGCCCTTCTTCGCGGAATTGCCCTCGTCGTGGGCCATGTACCGCTTCGATCGCGTGATGAACTTCTTGTAGACCGGGTGGCTGACCCGGCGCTGGACGTTCACCACCACGGTCTTGTCGGCCGCGTCGGACACCACGGTCCCCTGCAATACTCGCCTCGGCATCGTACCGTAACTCCTAGGAAGCCTTACGCTTCGCGTTGAGGATCGTCTTGATCCGCGCGATATCGCGCCGCACTTCGCGGACTCGCGCCGTGTTTTCAAGCTGCCCGGTCGCCTTCTGGAAGCGCAGGTTAAACGCCTCCTTGCGCAGTCCAAGAAGCTGATCCTTCAGTTCATCCGGCGTCTTTTGACGCAGCTCGGCCGATTTCATGCCGTCAATCCTCCAGGCCAAGGCGCGCGACGATCCGCGTCTGCACCGGCAGTTTGGCTGAAGCAAGCTCGAACGCCCGCCGCGCCGTGGTGCGGTCCACGCCTTCCATCTCGAACATGATGCGCCCCGGCTTCACGCGGCACATCCAGAATTCCGGCGATCCCTTGCCCTTGCCCATGCGGACCTCGGCCGGCTTCGAGCTGACCGGAACGTCCGGGAAGACACGGATCCAGACTTTGCCCGCGCGCTTGATATGGCGCGTGATGCTGCGGCGCGCTGCCTCGATCTGGCGCGCCGTCACGCGCCCCGGCGTCGTCGCCTTCAGCCCATAGCTGCCGAAGTTCAGCTCGGTGCCACCCTTGGCCGCGCCGTGGATCCGGCCCTTCTGCTGCTTGCGGAATTTCGTTCGCTTCGGACTTAGCATCTCTTTCGTCCCGTCTTACTGCCGCGCCATGGCCCGCTCAGCGGGCCTGCTGCTCCTGCGCCCGCTTGTCCTGGGCCATCGGATCGTGCCCCAGGATCTCGCCCTTGAAGATCCAGACCTTGACACCGCAGGTGCCGTAGGTCGTCTTCGCCGTCGCCGTGCCGTAATCGACGTCGGCACGCAGCGTATGCAGCGGCACGCGGCCCTCGCGATACCACTCCGTACGCGCGATCTCGGCACCGCCCAGGCGGCCGCCGCAATTGATGCGGATGCCCTCGGCGCCCAGCCGCATCGCCGACTGGACAGCCCGCTTCATGGCCCGCCGGAAGGCGACGCGCCGCTCTAGCTGCTGCGCGATGTTCTCCGCCACAAGCTTGGCATCGATCTCGGGTTTGCGGACCTCGACGATGTTGAGGTTCACGTCCTCTCCGGTGAGCTTGATAAGGTCCTGCCGCAGCTTTTCGATATCGGCTCCCTTCTTGCCGATCACGACACCGGGACGCGCGCTGTGGATCGTCACGCGGGCCTTCTTGGCTTGGCGCTCGATCACGATGCGCGACACGCCTGCCTGGCTGAGGCGATCCTCAATGTAACCGCGCAGCTTTATGTCATCGTGCAGAGTGTCGCCATAGGCCCTGTCGCCGTACCAGCGCGAATTCCAGGTCCGATTGATTCCCAGGCGCAGCCCGATCGGATTGACTTTCTGGCCCATTATTCGGTCTCCTCGCGTTCGCGCACGACCACGGTCAGATTGCTGAACGGCTTCATGATACGGCCGGCGCGGCCGCGCGCGCGGGCCCGGAACCGCTTCACCACGAAGGTCTTGCCCACGGTGGCTTCCTTGACGTACAGGCGGTCCACGTCGAGCTGGTGGTTGTTTTCCGCATTCGCAATCGCGGACTGCAGCACCTTGCGCACCTCGCGCGCGATGCGGCGCTTGGAAAACGTCAGGTCGGCGACCGCGCGGTCCGCCGCCTTGCCGCGAATCATCTGGGCCAACAGGTTCAGCTTCTGCGGACTGGTCCGCATGAACTTGCCGTACGCCCGGGCCTCGTTGTCGGCCAGTATCCTTTCGCGTGCCGGTTTGCCCATGACTCAGCGCCTCTTCGCCTTCTTGTCGGCCGCGTGCCCGTAATAGGTCCGCGTCGGCGAGAACTCGCCGAACTTGTGCCCGACCATGTTCTCCGTCACGAGAACCGGCAGGAACTTCTGGCCGTTGTATACGCCGAAGGTCAGACCGACAAACTGCGGCAGGATCGTCGAGCGCCGCGACCAGGTCTTGATGACCGTGTTGCGGCCGGACGCGTGCGCCGCTTCCGCCTTCTTCAGCAGATGGCCGTCAACGAACGGCCCTTTCCAAACCGAGCGTGCCAATGTGCCGCCCTCCTATTACTTCTTGCGGTGCCGACGCCGGATGATCAGCGAGTCGGTCTTCTTGTTGTGCCGCGTCTTGCGGCCCTTGGTCGGCTTGCCCCACGGGGTCACCGGGTGACGGCCGCCCGAAGTGCGGCCTTCGCCGCCGCCATGGGGGTGATCGACCGGGTTCATGGCGACGCCGCGCACCGAAGGGCGCTTGCCCAGCCAGCGCTTGCGACCGGCCTTGCCCAGCTTGATGTTCGACTGGTCGGGATTCGACACCGCGCCGATCGTCGCCATGCATTCGCCGCGCACCATGCGCAGCTCGCCCGATGACAGCTTGATCTGGGCATAGCCGGCGTCGCGGCCGACCAGTTGGACATAGGTGCCCGCAGAGCGCGCGATCTGCCCGCCGCGTCCGGCTTTCAGCTCAACGTTGTGGACGATGGTGCCGATCGGGATGCTGGCCAGCGGCATCGCGTTGCCCGGCTTCACGTCGGTGCGCTCGCCCGCCACGATGGTATCGCCCACGGCAAGCCGTTGTGGCGCGAGAATGTAGCTCTGCTCGCCGTCCGCGTATTTCAGCAGTGCGATGAAGGCGGTCCGGTTCGGGTCGTATTCGATGCGCTCGACCGTCGCCGGGACATCGAACTTGCGGCGCCGGAAATCGACGATGCGATACCGCCGCTTGTGCCCACCACCGCGACGCCGCGCCGTGATATGGCCCTGGTTGTTGCGGCCGCCCTTCTTGGTCAGCCCCTCGGTCAGGGTCTTGACGGGGCGCCCCTTGTACAGCGCCGACCGGTCGACCAGGACAAGGTTTCGCTGACTCGGCGTGATCGGATTGAAGTTCTTCAGCGCCATGGTTTCAAAGCCCCGTCGTCACGTCGATGGACTGGCCCTCGGCCAACCTCACCATCGCCTTCTTGTAGTCGTTCCGCTTGCCGATGCGTCCGCGGAACCGCTTCACCTTACCCTTGACGCGAATCGTGTTGACCGCCTCGACCTTGACTTTGAAGAGGGATTCGACGGCGGCCCGGATTTCACGCTTGGTGGCATCCATCGGCACGCGGAAGACGACCTGGTTGTGCTCGGAGGCCAGCGTCGCCTTTTCGGTGATGACCGGCGCACGCAGCAACTCGTACATGCGCTCGCCGCTCGGGCTGGTCTTGTCGAGATATTTCCAGCTCATTTCAGTCGCGCCTCCAGGTTCTGCACCGCCTCTTTGGTCAGCACGAGGGTATCGCGTCGCAAAATGTCGTACACGTTGGCACCCTGGCTGGGCAGGATGTCCAGATTTGGAATATTGGCCGCTGCCCTCGCGAAATTCGCATCAATCTCCGCGCCGCCGACGATCAAGACGTTGCTCCAGCCAAGCTTGCCGAGGCGCACCGCAAGATCCTTGGTCTTCGGCGCCTTCAAGCTGGCTTCGTCCAGAATGATCAGCTTGCCGTCCGCCTGCTTGGCCGACAGTGCCGATTTCAGCGCCATCTTGCGGACCTTCTTCTGGAGCTTGTGCCCATGATCGCGCGGCGTCGGCCCGAATACGGTGGCTCCGCCGCGGAACTGCGTGACGCGGGCCGAACCATGGCGGGCCCGGCCGGTGCCCTTCTGCCGATATATCTTGCGGGTCGAGCCGCTGATTTCGCCGCGGGTCTTGACCTTGTGGGTCCCGGCGCGGCGCTTCGCCAGCTGCCAGTTCACCATGCGCGCCAGCAAATCCTTGCGCACCTCCACGCCGAACACTTCCGCGGACAGCTCGATCTCGCCGGCGGACTTGTTGTCGAGATTGATGACCTTGCTCTTCATCGCCGTCATTCCTTCGTCTCGGCGTCCTCGCCCGGCTCGTCACCGGCTCCGCCGGCATCGTCCACAGTGTCTGCAGGCGCCGTCTCCGCTTCGGGGGCGGCCTCCGCCTCCGCCACGGTTTCGGCCTCCGGCGCCGCTTCGGCTCCGGGGGCAGCCTCCGGCTCGGCCGCGGTTTCGGCCTCTGCCGCCGCCTCTGCCTCCGTTGCAGCCCGCTCCTCGGGGGTCGCATCCTCCGGTGCCGGCTCCGTCGCCTCTGTGTCATCCTTCAGGGCCGCCGGGAACGGCAACTCGACATCGGTCTGGCGCTTTTTCGCGTCGCTGACCAGGACCCAGCCGCCCCGGGCGCCCGGCACCGCGCCCTTGAGCATGATCAGGCCACGATCCTCGTCGGTCGAGACCACCTCGAGATTTTGCACCGTGGTGCGGGCGTCACCCATGTGGCCGGCCATCTTCTTGCCCTTCCACACCCGGCCGGGGTCTTGGCTGTTGCCGGTCGAGCCGTGGCTGCGATGCGAGATCGACACGCCATGGCTTGCCCGCAGGCCGGCGAAATTGTGCCGCTTCATGGACCCGGCGAAGCCCTTGCCGATACTGGTGCCCACGACGTCGACATACTGACCGGCGACGAAGTGTCCGGCCGACAGCTCGGCCCCGACGTCGAGCACCGCATCGGTGCTGACCCGGAATTCGGCCAGCTTGCGCTTGGGCTCGACCTTGGACTTCGCGAAATGCCCGCGGTTGGCGCGCGTGACGTTCTTCACCTTGGCATTCACGGCGCCGAGCTGCAGCGCGGTGTACCCGTCCTTCTGCTCGGTCCGGACGGCGACGACCTGGCAGCCGTCGACCTTAAGAACGGTGACGGGCACATGCTCGCCGGTCTCGTCGAAGACCCGCGACATTCCCAGTTTCTGTGCGATCAATCCAGTACGCATGGCGCCGTCATCCCTAGAGCTTGATCTCGACATCCACGCCGGAGGCGAGCTCCAGCTTCATCAGCGCATCGACGGTCTGCGGGGTCGGGTCGATGATGTCCAGTAGCCGCTTGTGCGTGCGGATTTCGAACTGCTCGCGGCTCTTCTTGTCGATATGCGGGCCACGCAGCACGGTGTATTTTTCGATCCGGGTCGGCAGCGGAATCGGACCGCGGACCTGCGCCCCGGTGCGCTTCGCGGTGCTGACGATCTCGCTGGTCGACTGGTCGAGCACGCGATGATCGAACGCCTTGAGGCGGATGCGTATGTTCTGGTTGTCCATGCGGTCCTCCGACGGAACCGGCGGCGCCATCGTGCCGCCGCCCCGGGTATTCCTTTATTCGATAATGCTTGTGACGACGCCGGCGCCGACGGTGCGGCCGCCCTCGCGGATCGCGAAGCGCAGGCCCTCGTCCATCGCGATCGGCGCGATCAGCTCCACGTCCATCGACACGTTGTCCCCCGGCATCACCATCTCGGTGCCCTCCGGCAACTCGACCTGACCCGTCACGTCCGTCGTCCGGAAATAGAACTGCGGACGGTACTTGGTGAAGAACGGCGTGTGCCGCCCCCCCTCCTCCTTCGCCAACACGTACACCTCGGCCTTGAACTTCCGATGCGGCTTGATCGACCCCGGCTTCGCCAACACCTGCCCCCGCTCCACCTCGTCCTTGTCGATCCCCCGCAACAGCGTCCCC
>JBFIFO010000042.1:0-25879 GCA_041602815.1 Alphaproteobacteria bacterium
CCGTACACCATGATCGGCTCCGACGGTCTGCCGCACGACAGGCACCCGCATCCACGCCTGTGGGGCGCCTTTGCAAAGGTTCTGGGACATTACGTACGCGAAGTCGGGCTCATGACACTGGAACAGGCGGTGCACAAGATGACCGGCCTGTCGGCGGCACGCTTCTCACTTGCCGACCGCGGCGTCGTCCGCCCCGGCGCGTACGCCGACCTGGTGCTGTTCGACGCCGACCGCATCGCCGAGGGCGGCACGTACGAGGATCCGGCCCGGCCCGCCGCCGGCATCGAGCTGGTGCTGGTCAACGGGCATCCCGTCCTCGACGGTGGCACACCCACGGGCGCGCGGCCGGGACGAGCGCTGCGCCGCGCCGCGTGACCTGATGGACGGCGCCGGCGACAACCTCCTCGACCGCGTCCTGTACCGCGACGGGCTGATGCTGGTGATCGACAAGCCGGCCGGCATCCCGGTGCATGCCGGGCCGGGCGGCGGCGCCAACCTGGAAGCCGGGTTCGATGCCCTGCGGTTCGGCCTGCCGCGGCCGCCGGCGCTGGCCCACCGGCTCGACCGCGACACCAGCGGCTGCCTCGTGCTCGGCCGCCACCCGAAGGCGCTGCGCCGCCTCGCGCGCTTGTTCTCGGACGGGCGCGTTACGAAAGTCTATTGGGCTGTCGTCGCGGGCGCGCCGGAGACTCCGTCTGGAACGGTGAACCTGCCCTTGCGCAAAGTCTCGACGAAGAAGGGCGGCTGGCGCATGGTGGAGGACGAGGCTGGCAAGCCCGCCATTACGACCTGGCGCACCCTCGGTGCCGGCGACGGTCTAACCTGGCTGGAGCTGCGCCCGAAGACCGGGCGTACGCATCAAGTACGCGTACATTGTGCTTCGCTCGGCTGCCCGGTTCTGGGCGAACCGGTCTACGGCGCCGCCGCGAAGGCCCCGCGGCCGCCGTTGCACCTGCACGCCCGCGCCGTCACCATTCCGCTGTATCCGAAGAAGGACCCCGTCACCGTCATTGCCGCGCCGCCGCTGCACATGCGGGCGGCGCTGACCGCCTGCGGCTGGGATGGATCCTGAGCCCGAGAGGAGGCAAACCAGCCATGGCGAAAAAACGCTACCCGCTGCCGAAACGGTTCGCCGCCGCGCTGTCGGAGCCCGCCTACGCGCGGCTGCGGGCACTGAATGACACGTACGGCCTCGGCAACAACTACCTCTTGTGCGTGTTGCTGGAGAACCTCGACGACATCGCCGACCCGCAGGCGCTGCGGCAGGCCTTGGAGACGTTCATCGCCGAATACGGCGCCCCGGCGGGCGGGATGAAGCGGGGCGGTTCCTAGCCGGCGATTTCACGCATCACCTTCCCCTTCACCCAAACCCTCTCCGGCCAGGGGAGGGGGCTTGATCATGCCGCCTCGATGAAACCCTCTCCCCCGACGGGAAAGGGCAGGAGAAAATCGGTAAGGGTTCCGATCCATGCGGAAGGCCGGGACCGGGCGGTGCCGGGCGACGAAATTATGATGGGTATCATGTCCGCCGAATTCGCCCCAAGTTACCCCGACCGGTGGGGAGAAAAGCCTGACCTCAATCAGTAGGTGTTGAGGTCACCATTCTTTCGTGTTTCACTTCCAGAATACAAATATCAATCCGGGTAAAGAACAGGAAGAGGTGTGCCATGGGCGCGAGGAATTTTCTTACGACCATCTTCACTGCCGCGCTGGCGATCTTTCTCAGCGGTTGCTTCGTTACGTATTCTCCATCAGTCCCTGAAGGCTACGCCGGACCGCTGGCAAACGTAAAGGACTCAGCCGATATCCGGAGCGAACAGGAAGTCGTGTTCTTTTACCTGGCGGCTATTGACGGCGCCGAAATCAAGAACAGCCCAACGGAAACGCGGATCGCGAATAGCGGTCGCGGATTCCACATGACGCCGCTCGTGCTTGATCATGACATTCCCGCCCGCGAGACCACGGTCACCATCATTGGCAGGAACGAGTATGCGGCCGATATACTGGCCATCATGAATCCTGTGTATCAGGTTAAGGGGGACGTTGCGTTTCGTCCCGACAGCGACGGCGCCTACATCGTGAAGGGCGAGCTTAAAGAGGACTATTCCGCAGTCTGGATCGAGGATCTGAAAACCGGCGAAATCGTAACAACCAAGGTCGAGGTCTACGGTTCCGCCAAGCTCGGGTTTTTCGGGAAATAGGGCACTAGGAGTTCGAGACAGCGCTAAGCGCCTCCTCAGCATGAGGCTTCAACGCTTGTATCCTCATCCCGAGGAGCGGTGAAGCCGTGTCTCGAAGTATGAGGTCGCGCCGGTATTGTAATCCGCCCTACCGCCCCGTCCTCGCCCGCCGCCCCCTCCTGGCGCCGCGCCGCATCGGGACGACGTCGCCACCGGGGAACTGCACCGCTTCGACGAAGATCTCCTGGAAGGCGGGGTCGGTGGCCAGCGAGACGTGCTCGATCCTGCGCGCAAGCTGCGACGCCCGCCGTCGCTCGCTCTCCGACAGCAGCGCCATTTGCGCGCCGAGCGCGGCGGCGTTGCCGAAATAGGTGATGCGGTCGGCCGGAAGCTCGGGCAGCAGGCGGATGCGCAGCGCGCTTGTTGTATTGATGTAGTTGCCGAAGCCGCCGCACAGCATCAGCTCGGTGATCTTCTCGGCCGGCAGCTTCATCACCCGCTGCAGCAGCATGACGCCGGAGCAGATCGCCCCCTTGGCCAGCTGCAATTGCCGGATATCGCCCTGGCTCAGCGTGATGTCCTCGTCGATCCCCGAGTCGCGCGCCCAGGCGAGCGCGAAGGCGACACCGGCCTCCTCGCGCACCAGCCGTTCCGCCAGCTTCGGCGGCAGGTCGCTGCGGTCCCCGCCATGCAGCCGCCCGGACGGGTCGAGCACGCGCGCGTCCAGCATGCTGGCGATGGCATCGATCAGGCCCGAGCCGCAGATGCCGACCGGCGGCGCGTCGCCGATGACGCCCAGGGTCACGTTGTCACCGATTGTCACCGACTCGATGGCGCCGACCGCGCCGCGCATGCCGTGGCGGATCTGCGCGCCTTCGAGGGCCGGGCCGGCCGGCGCCGAACAGGCAATCAGCTTCCTGCGCGAGCCCATGACAACCTCGCCGTTGGTGCCGATGTCGACGAGCGTCCGGATTTCCTCGGATTCGTCGAGCCGCGTCGCCAGCACCGCGGCCACCGTGTCGGCGCCAACGAAGCCGGCGACCAGCGGCAACAGGCAGACGCATGCGTTGGGCGTCGATTTAAGCGGCACCTCGGCCGCCGGCAGCTCGATCGCGTCGCGCACCGCCGGCGCGTAGGGCGCAAGGCCGACATGGGTCGGGTCGATGCCGAGGAAAATGTGATGCATGACCGTGTTGCCGACGACAACGAGCTTGTGAATGTGGGCCGCATCGACGCCGGCCGCGGCGCAGGCCTCACCGACGAAACTGTTGACCGCGCCCAGCACCTTGGCGCGCAGGGTCTGCAGCCGCTTGGCGTCGAACTGGGCGTAGGCGATGCGCGACATCAGGTCGCCGCCGTGGACGGCCTGCGGGTTGAGGCCGCCGACCGTCGCCAGCTCCTCGCCGGTGTCGAGGTCGATCAGCGATCCGACGATGCTGGTCGTGCCGATATCGAAGGCCATGCCGTAGTTGTGCGCCGTCGTGTCGCCCGGCTCGATCGCGATGACCTCGCCGTTGAATGTGGTGACAGTCAGCGAGCCGCCCTTCTCGCGCAGCAGACCGGGCAAGCGGCGCAAGAAGTCGACGGGCGGTTCGGCCACGAGGCCGTCGCCGAAGGCCGCGCGTACCTCGTCCCAATCCGAGGTCTGGTCGTTCTCGTCGTCGGGCGCGGCGGCCTGTATGTGCCGCTTCTCGATGCCGGAATCGAGGGCCATGCCGGCCGCCGGCGCCGCCGCGGCGAGGATCTTGTGGCCGGTCTCCGCCCTGGGCGGCGCCAGCAGGATCGCGCTGTCGGCGATGACCCGTGTCTGGCACGACAGCCGGAACCGCTCATGCACCTCGTCGGGCCCGAGCTGGACCTGGTCGCTGATTCCCGGCGGCGGTACCTCGCCCGCGAGGATCTTGATCCGGCAGCTGCGGCAGCGCCCGCGCCCGCCGCAGGTCGCGGCAATGTCGAAGCCGGCACGCTGCGCGACCTCGAGATAGGTCTCGTCGGGCGCCGCCGGCGCCGCCCTGCCGTCGAGCGCCGAGTCCTTGTCCGTGATCGTGACCGTGAAGCGCTTCGTCATCACCCGGGTTCCATTGCCCACGCCCGGCGGCCGGCACGACCTCGTGCTTCGAGACGGCGCGTCGCGCCTTCTCGACATGAGGACACAGGCGTTGAAACCTCATCCTGAGGAGCGGCGCAGCCGCGTCTCAAAGGGTGAGGTCGCTCGATGCCGGCCCCGAACAAACTTGAAATGCTCCTAATGCTTTTGCATCAATCCGTCGAGCGATAGTTTCGCGTCCGCCGGATTGCAGCATCGCCGCCTGTCGAATATATCCTGTCGGGTTTCAACGGGCAGGTCGAACCGGCGCACTTGGGGGGAACTGGGCAATGGCGGACTACACGATCCTGTACTGGCAGCAGATCCCGGCCGTGGTCGAGGCCCGCGACGGCCGGGCGAAGAAGAAGATCCAGCTGAGCGACCGCTTCCAGGTGCTCATCGATGCCGTCGCCATGCGCAAGGGTCTGGTCGGCACCGATGCCTATATCGAACAGTGGCGGCGCGGCGACCGACAGTCGCGGGACGGCACGGCGGACGAGGTGGCTGCGTCGGTGGTCGCGGAGCTCGAGGCCGAGTTCGAGCGGATCAGGGCCACGGCGCTGGCGGAGGGGTGAGAACGGCAGCACCGCGGCGCCACCGGTTCCCGCATCGCCCCCTCACCCAACCCTCTTTTACTGTATGGACCGGGGAGATGGTGGACACCCGTTCGGGGACATGGTGGACTGTTTTCCCTCTGGAGGACAGGTGTGTCCCAACGCCGCGCTTCCCGTCGGCGCGTCCTGCCCGTAAGATCGCGGTGGCCGAAGAGGGAGAGCCGGAATGACCGCGATCGGAGGAGGGATCGGCGCCGCATCGCGGCGCGTGGAGGATGCACGGTTTCTGAAGGGCGAAGGGTGCTTTGCCGACGATCTCATCCCGGACAACGCCGCGCGCGGCTATGTTCTGCGCTCGCCGCATCCCAACGCACGGATCGTCGCAATCGATACCAAGGCAGCCCGCGCCGCGCCGGGCGTGGTCGCGGTGCTGACAGGGGCGGACGTGGCGGCCGACGGGCTGGGCGATATCCCTTGCGCGCGGCAGATGAAGCGTCGCGACGGCGCGCCGATGTACCGGCCGCCGCGGCCGGTGCTGAACCGCGAATACGTGCGCTATGTCGGCGACTACGTCGCCTTCGTCGTCGCCGAGACGCTGAACCAGGCCAAGGACGCGGCGGAGCTGATCGAGATCGAGTACGAGGCGCTGCCCGCCATCACCTCGCTGCGCCAGGCGCTGGCTCCAGGCGCGCCGGCGATCCGTCCCGATTGCCCCGACAATATCGGCTTCCACCACGAGGCCGGTGACCGTGCGGCGGTGGACGCCGCTTTCGCCCGGGCGGCCCGCACCGTGCAGCTGGAGGTGCCGATCTCGCGCGTCCAGCCAAGCCCGCTCGAGCCGCGTGTGGCACTCGGCCGGTACGACCCGTCAGATGAGTCGTACACGCTGGTCACCGGCGTCCAATCGCCGAACCGGGTGCGCAACTTCCTGGCCGAGCCGATCCTGAAGATCGCGCCGGACAAGCTGCGGGTCGTCTGCCACGACATGGGCGGCGGCTTCGGCAACCGCAACTCGCCGTATCACGAGCAGACCCTGGTACTGTGGGCGTCGCGGCGCATCGGGCGAGCGGTCAAGTGGACGAGCGAGCGCAGCGAGAGCTTCCAGTGCGACGACCAGGGCCGCGACAACCTGACGACGGCCGAACTGGCGCTGGACGACGACGGCCGGTTCCTTGCCATCCGGGTGCGCACTTCGGCGGCGATCGGCGCCTATCTTTCGGGCGGCGGCCCGAACCCGGTGGTCGGCAATATCGGCTGCCTTGCCGGAGTCTACCGGACGCCTGCGATTCACGTCGAAGTCGACGCCTATTTCCTGAACACGAACACCACCGCCGCCTATCGCGGCGCCGGCCGGCCCGAGGCCATCTACGTGCTGGAACGGCTGATCGACGCGGCGGCGCGGGAGATCGGATTGGACCCGGCGGAGCTGCGCCGGCGCAACTTGATCGAACTTGACGCGTTTCCCTTCAAGACGGCGCTGACCTTCACCTACGATTCCGGGGATTTCCCCGGCAACATGGACAAGGCCCTCGCGCTGGCGGGCTATGCGGGCTTCCCGGCGCGCCGCGCCGAGTCGCTGGCGCGCGGCAAACTGCGCGGCATCGGTATTGCCAACGCCATCGAAAGCGCCGGCAAGATGGAGCGGGGCGAGGAGGCCGAGCTGAGCCTCGACGCCGACGGGCGCGCGCTGCTGAAGCCGGGCACCTGCGCGCACGGCCAGGGCCACGAGACCGTCTACCGCCAGCTGCTGTTCGAATATCTCGGCCTCGCATTCGAGGACGTGGACTACGTCCAGGGCGACAGCCGGATCATGCCCGGCTCCGCGGGAACGTTCGGATCGCGCTCCATCACGATCGGCGGCGGCGCGGTGAGGGCGGCGGCCCATGACCTCCTGGAACAGGCGAAGGACGTCGCGGCCGATGCACTCGAGGCGGCGGCGGCCGACATCGTCTTCGCGGACGGCGCGTTCGCCGTCGCCGGCACCGACCGCTCGATCACGCTGAAGGAAGTGGCCGGACGCGCGGTGGCGGCCGGCCGGCCACTCCGTTCCCATCAGACCTACGCGCCGGACGCCACCACCTATCCCAACGCCTGCCATGTCTGCGAGGTGGAGGTCGACCCGGAAACCGGCGCCGTCGACATCCTGCGCTACGGCGTGGTCGGGGATTTCGGCGTCGTGGTCAACCCGATGATCGTAGAGGGCCAGATGCATGGCGGCGTTGCCCAGGGGGCCGGACAGATCTTGCTCGAACAGGTCGTATGGGACCCGGAGTCGGGACAGCTGCTAAGCGGCTCGTTCATGGACTATGCGTTGCCGCGGGCCGACGATTTCCCGGATATCGAGGTCGCGATGAACCCGCAGCCGACCGCAAAGAACGCGCTCGGCGTCAAGGGTTGTGGCGAGGCCGGCTGCGTCGGCTCCCTCGCGGCGACGATGAATGCGGTGGTCGATGCGCTGGCAACACGCGGCGTGCACACCGTCGAGATGCCGGCCACCCCGCAGCGCGTCTGGCAGGCTCTGCAGGCGCATGCGGCACTCCGCTGAGACCGGCCGCATGCGGTGGCATTCGGCCCCGAGATAGGGTCTAATGGCGGCTACGAGGCAGTCGCGGCAACAAGGGCACAACGCATGAGCAAGGCCGACGTCAAGGTCATCGACCATCCGCTGGTCCAGCACAAGCTGACGCTGATGCGGCAGAAAGAGACGCCGACTGGCCTGTTCCGCGAGCTGCTGCGGGAGATCAGCCTGCTGTTGCTCTACGAGGTCGCGCGCGACCTGCCGACGGTCATGGAGGAGATCGAGACGCCGCTGGAGAAGATGCGGGCGCCGGTGCTCGACGGTAAGAAGCTGTGCCTGGTATCCATTTTGCGGGCCGGTGACGGGCTGCTCCAGGGCATGCTCGACCTGATCCCGTCAGCGCGGGTCGGGCATATCGGACTGTACCGCGACCCGGAAACGCTGGAAGCGGTGGAATATTACTTCAAGGTCCCGCACTCGATCGGCGACCGCCTGTGCATCGTCGTCGATCCGATGCTGGCCACCGCGCATTCGTCGATCGCCGCCATCAACCGGCTGAAAAAGGCCGGCGCAGAGCGGATCAAGTTCGTCTGCCTGCTGGCCGCGCCCGAGGGGATCGCGGCCTTCGCCGAGGCACATCCGGACGTGCCGATTTACACCGCCGCCATCGACCGCGAGCTCAACGACCACGGCTACATCCTGCCCGGCCTCGGCGACGCGGGCGACCGCATCTTCGGGACCAAGTAGCGGCCTTAGCCTGCAAGGCCGTTACGTCGCAACTCCTCGAAACGGACGGTCCCGTGCGGGTCGGAAGTTGTCATTGCGAGGCGCGAAACGCCGCGGCGATTTCGATACGGCCGGCATCTGGATTGCTTCGCCTGCAGCTCGCAATGACAACCCCGCAATAGGTCGTGGACCTGAGCGCGAAGAGACCGGAAACCGGCCCGCGACCGCCCCCCGCCCCCTACGGCGCCCAGATTGACAGGGCGCCCTGTTTCTTGCCGCGCTGGTCAGGATCCTTGTAGTCATGCGCGAACGCCGCCGACTCCCAGGAACCGTAGGACGGGTTGGGCAGGACGATCCACTTGGTGCCCCACATGGAGACGGTCTTATCCATCAGGGCCTTGCGCTCGGCAAGGCTGCCCTTGTAGCCGTCGACGAAGTCGCCGAAATTGTCGCCCATCACCAGCAGCACCCGGTAATCCTTGGCGACGTGGAGGCGCCGCGGGCTCTTCTTGGACGACTCCCACGCCGGGATCTCGGCCTTGAGCAGCACGGTGTCGACGTTGCCGCCCATCGGATAGCCGTATTTCTCAAGGTTCTTGCGCGTGGCCTCCTCGAGGTCGCCGGTCCGGTTGGACACGTAGAACACCTTTACGCCCTTGCTGGCCGCGTATTTGGTGAACTCGAGCGATCCCGGGATCGGCATCGAATCGACCGAATTGACGAACTCGCCCCAGGTCTTGGGATGGAAGCTCTTGTCGTTCATGACCATCCAGGCCTGGTATTTCGAATTGTCGAGCACGGTCTCGTCGACATCGAGAATCACCGCCGGCGGCTTGTCGGCATAATTGGCGCCCTGCTCGTCCGGCACGGCGGTCCAGCTCTTGTCGGCCAACGCCCGGTCCAGCATGACGGTGGCCAACTGGTAGGCGCCCATCGTGACCCCGGCATATTCCACCGACGACTGCATCCACAGCGTCGCGTTGAGATTGTCGTTGGCCTCCGCGGCCTGCGTCGCCGTGGCCGAGACCGCCGCAGCTGCAGCTGCGGACATCGCGAGCAGGCCTCGCACCAGTCCGTTCTTCTTCATGGCAGTTCCTTTCCGTTGTTTGCCGTTATTGTCTATTTTCCCTGTACTCTGGCCGTCCGCTCGACACGTCGGGCCCCTCACTTCACGGCGCAGGCGTCGCCGTGGTCCAGTACGCCGAGCCCCAGATGGCCGGCGATCGTCTGCCCCATATCGGCGAAGCTGCCCCGCCGTCCGAGCGAGCACGTACGGACGCCCGGCCCGAAGAACAGCACCGGCACGTGCTCGCGGGTGTGGTCGGTTCCCGTCCAGGTCGGATCGCAGCCGTGATCGGCGGTCATCAGGACGAGGTCGCCCGGATGCAGGCGGTATTCCAGCGTCGGCAGGCGCCGGTCGAATTCCTCGAGCGCGGCGGCATAGCCGGCGACATTGCGGCGATGGCCATACAGCGTGTCGAAATCCACGAAATTGACGAAAATGATGGCCCCGTCCGGAGCCTCGTCGACCTCCTCGAGCAGGCGATCGAACAGCGCCATGTTGCCGCCGGCCTTGACGGTACGCGTGATTCCGCGCCGCCCGAAGATGTCCGCGACCTTGCCGACGGAAATCACCTCGCGACCCGCTGCGACGGCGCGGTCCAGCAGCGTATCCGCGAAGGGCGGGGTCGTGTAGTCCCGCCGGTTGCCGGTGCGCACGAAGCTTTCGGCATCGTCGCCGACGAATGGCCGGGCGATGACCCGGCCGACCTTCAGCTCGTCGACCAGGTCGCGCGCCGCCTCGCACACGGCGTAAAGGCGATCGAGCCCGAAATGCTCCTCATGGGCGGCGATCTGGAACACCGAGTCGGCCGAGGTGTAACAGATCGGATTGCCGGTGCGGATGTGCGCCTCGCCAAGCTCCTTGATGATCTCGGTGCCGGACGCGTGCCGGTCGCCGAGGATTCCGGGCAGCCCGCAGCGCGCGATTAGGGCGGCGATCAGCGCCGGCGGGAAGCAGGGCTGCGTGCGCGGGAAGTAATGCCAGTCGAACGGCACGGGCAGGCCGGCGATCTCCCAGTGGCCGCTCGGCGTGTCCTTGCCGCGGCTCCGCTCGACCGCATAACCCCACGCCCCCACCGGCGGCGTCAGGGTGTCGAGGCTCGGCAGCGGGCGGCCGCTGCTCTCCATGGCGGCCATGCCGAGGCCGAGCCGCACCAGGTTGGGGATCGTGAGCGGGCCGCTCCGGTCGGGCCCGTCGGCCTGGCCCGCCGCACAGGCCTGTGCGATGTGGCCCAGCGTATCGGCCCCGGCATCGCCGAACCGCGCGGCGTCGGTGCTGGCGCCGATGCCCAGCGAGTCGAGGACGAGGATAATGGCCCGGGTCATGACGATCCCTCCACAGTATCGGCAGGCACGCGCTCGATCACCGCCGGGCCGGCATCCGGCGCAGCATCGCCGATCCTGATCGCCGCCCGCAACGCCCGGCACGCCGCTTCCGCCGCGGCCTCGTCCGGCGCGTGGACGACCGCCAGCGGGCGCCCCCGATCGACCGGCTCGCCGATGGCGCACAGCTGTGTCAGTCCCACCGTATGGTCGATGGTATCGTCGGCGCGCCGCCGACCGCCGCCGAGCCCGACCACGACAACGCCGACCGCCCGGGTGTCCATGCCGGCGACGATACCGGCGACGGTGGCGGCGCAGTCGACCTGGACCGGTGCCGCCGGCAGATGCGCGTCGCACCGCGCGACGAAATCCGGCGGCCCGCCGAGCGCGGCCACCATACGCTGGAACGCCTCGGCGGCTCGGCCGTCGTCCAGGGCCGACCGCGCCGCGGCTTCTCCGGCCGCTCGGTCCGGCGCGAGCCTGCCGAGGACGAGGAGTTCCGCGGCCAGGGCCAGCACGACGGCCTCGATCCGCGCCTCGCGCGCGCCGTCGTCGCCGCGCAGGAAAGCGACCGATTCGGCGACTTCGACGGCATTCCCCACGGTGCGCCCGAGCACCTGGTTCATGTCGGTGATGAGCGCCGTGGTCCTGAGGCCGGCGCCGTTGGCGACGGCAACGATGCTGTGCCCGAGATCGCGCGCCATGGCGAGATCCGCAGCAAAGGCTCCGTTGCCCGTCTTGACGTCCATCACCAGCCCGTCGAGCCCCGCCGCCAGCTTCTTCGAGAGGATCGAGGCGGTGATCAGCGGGATCGATTCGACCGTCGCGGTGACGTCGCGGATCGCGTAGAGGCGGCGGTCGGCCGGGGCGAGGTCGGCGGTCTGGCCGATTATCGCGCAGCCGGCCTCGGCGACGCAGCGGCGGAACGAATCGACGTCGGGCGCCGTATCGTATCCCGGGATCGAGTCGAGCTTGTCCAGGGTGCCGCCGGTATGGCCGAGGCCACGGCCGGAGATCATCGGCACCCGCGCGCCGCAGGAGGCGAGGATCGGCGCCAGGATCAGGCTGACCTTGTCGCCGACGCCGCCGGTGGAATGCTTGTCGAGCACCGGCCGGCCGTCGCCCCAGGTCAGCCGCTCGCCCGATTCGACCATGCAGCGCGTCAGCGCGACGCGCTCCTCCATCGTCATGCCGCGAAAGTAGACCGCCATGGCGAAGGCCGCGACCTGGCCCTCGGAGATCGAACCGTCGGTCAGCCCACGGATCATGAATTCGATCTCCTCTCGGCTCAGCGCGGCGCCGTCGCGTTTGCGGCGGATGATCTCTTGCGGCAGCAACTTCATCCCGGCCAGTCCTCCAAGAAAGCCCGCAGCAGCCGGCGCACGTCCTCGGCCGCGGTGGCAGCGACAGCAAGCGTCTGATCGTGGCTCAGCGGCGCACAGCCCATCCCGGCGGCAAGGTTGGTGAGGATCGACAGCGCCGCGACGCGCAGCCCGGCGTGGCGGGCAAGGATGCACTCGGGCGCCGTCGACATGCCAACGGCGTCGGCGCCAAGCACCCGCGCCGCGCGGATTTCCGCCGGCGTTTCGAAATGCGGCCCGCAGAACCAGGCGTAGACGCCGTCATGCAGGGTCAGCCCGACTCGCTTGGCGGCCATGTGCAGGCGGGCGCGCAGGCCCGGATCGTAGGCATCGACCATGTTGACGAATTTTTCGTCGCCCGGCGCGCCGAACAGCGGCGATACCCCGGTCAGGCCGATATGGTCGGTGATCGCCATCACCGAGCCGGGCCCCGCCTCCTCGCGCAGGCTGCCGGCGGCGTTGGTCAGCACCAGCGCCGCGCAGCCCAGCGCAGCCAGCGTGCGCACCGGCACCGCCATCGCGTCGGCCCGGCCGGACTCATAGAGATGCGCGCGGCCGTGCAGCACCGCGACGGGAGTCCCGGACACCGTGCCCAGCAGCAGGCGCCCGGCATGACCGCCGACCCCCGGTTTCGGGAAACCCTCCAACTCGTCGTAGCGGATCTCCGAGGCATCGGCGACATCGTCGGCGAACGCTCCGAGCCCGGAGCCGAGGACGATGCCGACGCGAGGGCCAGGCCCGGTGTACTTCTCGGCAATCGCGGCCAGACTGCGCTCGAGCGCTGTCATTCCAGGTTCTCCGGCCCGAAGGACAGCGGCAGCAGGGCGCCGAGCGTTGTCGCCTCGCGCAGCCCGTCCGGCGAGCAGATGTGGATCGGCACGTCGTCCGCGGCGAACTCGCGGATCCGCTGGCGGCAGCCGCCGCAGGGCGTGACCAGAGCGTCACCCCGCCCCATCACAAGGATTTCGACGATCGTCGTTTCCCCGTCCATGACCATGTGCGCGATCGCCGTGGTCTCGGCGCACCAGCCTTCCGGATAGGATGCGTTCTCGATGTTGCAGCCGGCATAGAGCTTGCCGTTCGCGCCTTTCACGACGGCACCGACATGGAACCCGGAATAGGGCGCATGCGCCTTGTCCATCGCCGCCCGCGCCAGCGCCAGCATCGTCTCGTCCATGCTACCGCTCCTTCACATAGGGCACGCCGATCGCCTTCGGCGCCCTGGCGGTGCCGATGAAGCCGGCCAGCAGCACCACGGTCATGATATAGGGCAGCGCCTGGAAGACCTGCACCGGGATCTCGCCGACGCCCGGCACGTCGACGCCCTGCAGGCGGATGCTGACAGCGTCGAGGAAGCCGAACATCAGGCAGGCTCCCATCGCCTGCCAGGGCCGCCACTTGCCGAAGATCATCGCCGCCAACGCGATATAGCCCTGCCCCGCCGACATGTCGCGCACGAAGGCCGCGTTCTGCGCGATCGACAGGTAGGTGCCGCCGATGCCCGCCAGCACGCCACCCAGCAGGATCGCCCGGTAGCGCAGCCAGGTCACCGAGATTCCTGCCGTGTCGACCGCATGGGGGTTTTCGCCGACGGCGCGCAGGCGCAGCCCGAAGCGCGTGCGGTAGACGAACCACCAGGTCGCCGGCACCGCTGCCAGCGCCGCATAGACCAGCAGGTTGTGGCCGCTGATCAGCTCCGCGTAGACGGTGCCGATGACCGGCACCGAGCGCGCCGCGTCGGCCAGCGGCAGGATGATCGGCATGAAGCGGGCGTCGGCGCCGAGGCTCGGCGTCTGGCCGCCCTGGCCGAACCAGGCGTTGCCCAGCACCACGGTCAGCCCCGCGGCGAGGAAATTGATGGCGACCGCGCTGACCACCTGGTCGCCCCGGTGGGTGACGCAGGCGAAGGCGTGGATCAGCGCCATGGTGACCGACAGCGCGACGCCCGCCGCAAGCGCCAGCCAGGCCGATCCCGTCACCGCGGCGATGCAGCCGGCAGCAAAGGCGGAGGCGAGCAGCTTCCCCTCAAGCGAGATGTCGATGACGCCCGACCGCTCGGACATCAGCCCGGCCATGGCACAGAAGATCAGCGGCGTCGCCACCCGGAAGGTCGCGTCCAGGATCAGCAGCACGAAGACGAAGGCCTCACCCACGGCCGGCCTCGCCTTGCGACCGGAGCACGCCAGGTAACATCACCGCGATGCGCCGGTAGGCGTTTTCCAGCACGCCGCGCATCATGTAGGCCAACGCGCCGGAGAACAGGATCACCAGCCCCTGGATGCCGAAGGTCAGTTCGCGGCTGATCTTCGGCAGCTCGAACGCGAGTTCGGCGCCGCCCTGCTGCAACACGCCGAACAGGAAACTCGCCAGCACGATGCCGATCGGATGGTTGCGGCCCATCAGTGCCACGGCGATGCCGGCGAATCCGGTGCCGGCGGTGAAGTTCAGGATCACCCGGTGCTGCACGCCCATGATCTCGTTGACCGCGACGAGGCCGGCCAGCATGCCCGAGATGCACATGGTGGTGACGATCAGCCGACGGGTTCGGATTCCCGCATATCTCGCGGCATTCGCGTTGTGTCCCGCGGTGCGCAGCTCGTAACCCCATGGCGTGCGCCACAGGAAAACCCAGACCCCGACGCAGGCGACGAGCGCCAGCACCAGCGAGAGGTTGAGCGGCGAGCGCGCGGTTTCGATGCCGACCAGGGCCAGCACGTCGTGCATTTTCGGCAGCAGGGCGGCCTCGGCGAACGGGCGCGTTTCCGGCGACATCTGACCCGGCATGATCAGCACATTGACCAGCAGGTAGACCATCAGCGCCGCAGCGATGAAATTGAACATGATCGTCGTGATGACGATGTGGCTGCCGCGATAGGCCTGCAGCCAGGCCGGTATCAGGGCCCAGCCCGCGCCGAACAGGCCGGCCGCCGCGATGCCGATCGGGATCAGCAAAAAGGCCGGCAGGACGGAATCCAGTGCCAGCATGGCCAAGCCGACGCCAAGCCCGCCGACATAGGCCTGCCCCTCGCCGCCGATGTTGAACAGCCCGGCATGGAAGGCGACCGCCACCGCGAGGCCGGTGAAGATGAAATTGGTCGTGTAGTAGAGCGTATAGCCGAGCGCTTCCTCGTAGCCGAAGGCGCCGATCAGCAGCCAGCGCACCGCCTCCAGCGGGCTTTCGCCGACCACCAGCACGACGAGGCCGGAGGCGATCAGCGCCATCATCAGATTGATCGCCGGCAGCACGCCGACATCGACCCAGCGGGGCAGCGGGACATAGGGTGCGGAACTCATGACGGCGCGCCCTCCTGCCGCCGGTCGGTGGCGCCCTCATGGGCGTTGGCCATCATCAGGCCAAGCATGCGCTCATCGGCATTTCGCCCGTCGACCTCGCCGACGATCCGGCCCTCGAACATCACCAGGATGCGGTCGGCCAGCGACATGATCTCGTCCAGCTCGACCGAGACCAGCAGGATCGCGCAGCCGGCATCGCGGAACTTTCGCAGCTGCCTGTGGATGAATTCGATGGCGCCGATATCGACGCCGCGCGTTGGCTGCCCGACGAGCAATAGGTCCGGCTGCTTGGCCAGCTCGCGCGCCAGGATCAGCTTCTGCTGGTTGCCGCCGGACAGGTTGGCCGACCGCATCGCCGGATCGCGCGGCCGGACGTCGAATTCCTCCATCAGCGCCAGGCAGTGGCTGGCGATCCAGTCCATGCGGTAGAGCATATGCCGCGACAGGGACGGATCGCGCTGATAGCCGAGAATCGCCGATTCCTCGGCGGCGAACGCGCTCACCAGCCCCATGCGGAGCCGGTCTTCCGGCACATGGGCGACGCCAAGCTCGCGCATCCGCTTCGGATCGGCGCCGCGGTCCGGCGAGAACACCGTCCCCTTGACGTCGACCGTCCCGGCGTCGAACGGGATGATGCCGGCCAGCGCCTGCAGCAGCTCGGTCTGGCCGTTGCCGGACACCCCTGCGATGCCGACGATCTCGCCGCTGCGTACGGCGAAGCCCACGTCGTCGACCCGCCGCACCTTCTGGAGGTCGCGGACGACGAGGTTGCGCACCGTCAGGACCGGCGCTCCCAGCGCGCTCGCTGATTCCCGGCGTCCGCCGTGCACCTTGCGGCCGACCATCAGCTCGGCGAGCTCCTCCTGGCTGGTTTCGGCGGTCCGGCGGACAGCGACGATGCGGCCGGCACGCATGACCGAGACGGAGTCGGTGACCGCCATGATCTCGCGCAGCTTGTGGGTGATCAGGATGATCGTCGTGCCGCGATCGCGCAGGGTTCGGAGGATGCGGAACAGCTGCCTGGACTCCTGCGGCGTCAGCACGCCGGTGGGCTCGTCGAGCACCAGCACCTCGGCGCCGCGAAACAGCGCCTTGAGGATCTCGACCCGCTGTAGCTGGCCGACCGGGAGTTCGCCGGCAACGGCATCCGCATCGACCTTCAGGTCGTACTCGTGTTCGAGATGCTCAAGGTCGGCCCGTGCCTTCTCGATCGAGGCCTCGATCAGCGCGCCTTCCTCGGCGCCGAGGACGACGTTCTCGAGCACCGTGAAGGTGTCCACCAGCATGAAGTGCTGGTGGACCATACCGATCCCTAGGGCGATGGCATCACGGGACGAGCGAATCAGTGCCGGCACGCCGTTGATAAGTATCTCTCCGGAATCTGCCTCGTAGAACCCGTAGAGAATACTCATCAGGGTCGACTTGCCGGCCCCGTTCTCGCCGACGATGCCGTGGATCTCGCCCTTGGCGATCGACAGGCTGACGTCGCGGTTGGCCTGCACGCGGCCAAACGCCTTGTTGATGTTGCGGAATTCAATTGCCGGGGGAACGGGGCTGTCCGTTCCCCCGGGTTCCGGCGTTTGCTGCTCCGTCATGCCGGCCACTCCCGGCTAGCGGGAACGGGCCGTCAGTAGGCGCACGTGTTGTCGGCCATGTAGTCGTGCACCTTGACCTTGCCGGCGATGATGTCCGTGCGGGCCGTCTCCACGGCGCTCTTCATCTTGTCGGTGATCAGCGCCGCGTTGTGCTCGTCGAGCGACCAGCCGACGCCGTCATCGGCCAGCCCCAGCACCTTGATACCGCCCTTCCAGGTGCCGTTCTTCGCTTCCATGAAGGTGGTGTAGGCGGCGACATCGACGCGCTTCAGCATCGACGTCAGCATGGTGCCCGGATGCAGGTAGTTCTGGTTCGAATCGACGCCGATGGCGAGCTTGCCGGCGTCCTTCGCCGCCTGGTAGACGCCGACGCCGGTGCCGCCGGCCGCCGCGTAGACCACGTCGACGCCGCGGTCGAACTGGCCGCGCGCCAGTTCCGCGCCGCGGCCGGGGTCGTTCCATGCCGCCGGAGTCGTCCCCGTCATGTTCTGGATGATCTCGGCATTGGCATTGACGTGCTTGACGCCCTGCTCGTAGCCGCAGGCGAAACGGCGGATCAGCGGGATGTCCATGCCGCCGACGAACCCGACCTTCCCGGTCTTCGAGGCCATCGCAGCCAGCATGCCGACGAGGAACGATCCCTCGTGCTCGTTGAACAGGATCGCCTGCACGTTCGGCGCCTCGACGTAGCCGTCGATGATGGCGAACCGCGTGTTCGGGAACTCCTTGGCGACCCTTTCGATCGCCGGCGCCTGGGCGAAGCCGACGCCGAGCACCGGATCCGCGCCGCGCTGCGCCATCCTGCGGATCGCCTGCTCGCGCTGTGTCTCGTTGGTGACCTCGAACTCGCGGTACTTGATGCCTGTTTCCTTGGCGAACCGTACGACGCCGTCGTTGACGCCCTGGTTGAAGGACTTGTCGAACTTGCCGCCCATGTCGAACACGACGGCCGGTTTGATCTCGTCCGCGCTGGCGACGGTCGCCGCGAACAGTGCGGCGCCGGCGATGGTGGTTAGAGCTGTGCGAAACATAACGCCTCCATCCTTGGTTTGCGTTGTCGTTGCCCGCAGTACGGCCGCGGGTGCTTTATGCGCCGTGGTTGCCGGTCGGTCGCCGCCGGCCCGGACGCGATGTCTTCCCTATTCGCCATAAGGGATCCAGACATTCTTCACATGCGTTGCATGGCGCAGGAATTCCTCTCCTTCGCCCTGTTCAGGATCGAACCAGTCGCGCTGCAGCCCGGTGTTGGTCCACACCCGCTTCAGGTTTCCGGCGGCGGCGCGTTCGACCGCGGCGCCGCCTTCCGTCGTCCCGACGTACCAGATCGAATCAACCTCGTCGTGATCCGCCAGCGTCCGCGCCAGCGCATCGCGCGAGCCGGTGACGATGTTCACGACCCCGCCCGGCACATCGGACGTATCCAGCACCTGGTAGAAATCCGTCGCCGCCAGCGGGTGGATCTCGGAAGGGACCGCCACCACGCGGTTGCCCATGGCCACAGCCGGCGCCACCAGCGACACGAACCCGAGTAGCGGCAGGTGTTCCGGGCAGCAGATGCCGATCACGCCGGCCGGCTCGCGCATCGCCATGGCGACGCCGCGCAGCGGCACCCCGTGCACCGCGCCATCGTACTTGTCGGCCCACGCGGCACAGGAGAACAGTCGCCGGATCGATGCCGCCACCTCGGCGGCGCCCTCCGCCCCGGTCATCGCGGCGATGCGGCCGGCGAACTCGCCGTCCCGGGCCGCAAGGTTCTCGGCGATATAGTAGAGGATCTGGGCGCGCAGATGTCCACTTGTCCGACCCCAGGACTCGGCGGCCCGCGCCGCCTCCACCGCGTTGCGGATGTCCTTGCGGTTGCCGTCTCCGACATGCGCGATCAGGCCGCCCTTCGGATCCAGGACCGCGCGGCTGGTGCCGCCGTCGGGCCGCGCCTGCTTGCCGCCGATATACATCTTCGCGGTGCGGTCGAGCGGCGCGGCCGCCTTCGAGACAGCGCCCGATTCGACGGCGCGTCTTGCCGGAACATAGGGGCGGAAGGTCTTCGCGTAGTCGGGCCTGACGTACTCGAACAGCCCCTCGCGGCCGCCCTCGCGCCCGAACCCGGACGCGCGGCAGCCGCCGAACCCGGCGGCGGCGTCGAACAGGTTGGTGGCGTTGACCCAGACGACGCCGCAGCGCAGCTGCGCAGCGATGTCGAGGGCAAGGTTGATGTTCTCCGACCAGACGCTGGCGGCGAGGCCGTAGCGCGTGTTGTTGGCGAGCGCCACCGCCTCGGCCGGGGTGCGGAAGGTCATCGACACCAGCACCGGCCCGAAGATCTCCTCCTGCGCTACGACGGCGGACGGCTCGACGCCGGTCAGCAGGGTCGGGGCGACAAAGCAGCCATGCGCAGGCAGCGCGGCGTCGGGCTGCCACAGCTCGGCCCCGTCTTCGACGCCGCGGGCGACCAGTTCGAGGATGCGTTCCTTCTGCACCGGCGCGACCACGGCGCCGATATCGACGGATTTGTCCAGTGAGTCGCCGACCCGCAGCGTTTCCATGCGGCCGCGCAGCTTGGCGAGAAACGCCTCCGCGACGCCTTCCTGGACCAGCAGGCGCGAGCCGGCGCAGCAGACCTCGCCCTGGTTGAACCAGATCGCATCGACCAGCCCTTCTATGGCGCTGTCGAAGTCGGCATCGTCGAACACGATGAACGGCGACTTGCCGCCGAGTTCCAGCGTCAGCGCCTTGCCGCTGCCGGCGGTCGCCGCGCGCACCAACCGTCCGACCTCGGTGGAGCCGGTGAAGGCGATCTTGTCGATACCGTCGTGCCGCGCGACCAGTTCGCCGGTGCGCCCGTCACCGGTGACGATGTTGACCACGCCTTTCGGCAAGCCGGCCTCGCGGCACAGATCGGCGAACAGCAGCGCGGTCAGGCTTGTGAACTCGGCGGGTTTCAGGATCACGGTGTTGCCGGTGGCGAGCGCCGGCGCGAGCTTCCAGGCGAGCATCAGCAGCGGGAAGTTCCACGGGATGATCTGCCCGGCAACGCCGAGCGGTCCGTAGCCCCTGAGCTCGTTTTCCATCAGCTGCGCCCAGCCGGCATGGTGATAGAAATGCCGGGCCGCCAGCGGCACGTCGATGTCGCGGCTCTCGCGCAGGGGCTTGCCGTTGTCCATCGATTCCAGGACCGCGAACAGCCGCGCGTGTTTCTGCACCAACCGCGCCAGAGCGTAGAGATGGCGCGCACGGCCGTGCCCCCCCAGCCTGTTCCAGCCGGGCTGCGCCCTGCGCGCGGCGGCGACGGCGGCGTCGATGTCGGCAGCGCCGGCCTGGGCGATGCGGGCGAGAACCTCGCCGGTCGCCGGGTTGACGGTCTCAAAAGCCTCGCCGGACTGCGCTTCGGCCCAGGTGCCGCCAATGAACAGCCCGAAGGCGCCGCCATGCTTTGCCAGCCAGTCGCGCGCCGGCGCATCGCTCTCCGGCGCCGGCCCGTATTCCATGCTCTCGAAGATCTCGGCGACGCCCATCCCGCTATCCCATCGGCTGGTGGTGGGCCGCGGCGTAGCGGCCCGTGGCGCAGTGCGAAAGCTGGCGCTCGATATCGCCGAGCAGGCTCGAGGCGCCGAAACGGAACAGGGCCGGCTCCAGCCACGGCCGGCCGAGCTCCTCCTTCATCAGGGCGAGCCAGACCAGCGCGTCCTTGGCCTTGGAGATGCCGCCGGCGGGCTTGAAGCCAACCAGATGCCCCGTGCGCTCGCGATAGGCGCGGATCATGCGCAGCATCACGAGGCTGACCGGCAACGTCGCGTTGACCGGCTCCTTGCCGGTCGAGGTCTTGATGAAATCGGCGCCGGCCATCATGCACACGAGCGAGGCCCGGCCGACGTCGCGCAGCGTGCCGAGCTCTCCGGTCGCCAGGATCGCCTTCATATGGGCCGCGCCGCAGGCCTCGCGGAACGCCCGCACCTCGTCGTACAGCGCCTGCCAGTTCCCGGTCAGCGCGTGGCGGCGGGAGATGACGATGTCGATCTCCACCGCGCCGGCCGCGACCGACAGCTCGATCTCCCGCAGCTTCAGCTGGAACGGGGTTTGCCCCGCGGGAAAGCCGGTGGACACGGCGGCGACCGGAATGCCGCTGCCCGCCAGCGCGTCGACGGCGGTCGCGATCATCTCGTGATAGACGCAGACCGCCCCGACCCGGATCGACAGCCCCCCGGCACCCAGCGCTTCGAGGATGTCCGACCGCACGGGCTGCCGCGCCTTGGCGCACAGGCGGCGCACCCGCCCCGGCGTATCGTCGCCGGCCAGGGTCGTCAGGTCGATGCAGGTGATGGCCTTGAGGAGCCATGCGGCCTGCCAGTCCTTCTTGACCGTTCGGCGGCCGGGCAGCGTCGCGGTGCGCCGCTCCACCGCGCTGCGGTTGACGCGCACCGAGTCGATCCAGTCGAGGTCAAGCGCCAGGCCCGGATTGCGGCCGGGCTCGGCGGCGCCCGTGTGCAGCTCCGTTACCGTGGTCATGTGCCGACCTCGCGCAGCGCAACGGACTCCGCGCCGGCAGCATCGGCGATCCGTCGCGCAGTCGATTCGGAGACGACGAGATCGGTGACGATCCCGGTGCGCAGCGCGCCGCGCACCGCTTTCGACTTACCGCTGCCCGCGACCACGGCGACGACGCGCCGGCCGCGGACATCTTCCAAGCCGAGGCCCAGGGCGTGGCCATTCACGGCGCTTTCGACCGGTCGACCAGCAATATCGACAAAGCTGCCCATGATGTCGCCGATCGCGCCGAGGCCGCGCAACTCGTCCCACTCGGCCTCGCTGAGCATGCCGACCTGCCGGATATGTGCATCCTGCTCCAGCGTGCCGATGCCGATCACGAACACCTCCGCCTGACGCGCCAGCGCCAGCATGTCCTGCACGCTCTTCTGGGCCAGCAGGACCTGTTTCTCCGCAGCGCTGGCGGCAAGGTAGGGGACCGGCAGGAAATAGCCCTCGCCGCCTGTCCGCTCGACCAGGCGCTGTACGACGTCGAACGGGTTGGCGGAGAGCTTGCGCGTCAGGCTCCCGGAGACCGAAACGAAACGCAGGTCGGGGCGCTTAAGCACCGGCATCCGGGAAATCGCCGCCGCCAGCGAACGGCCCTTGCCGACGCCGATCAGCGCCCCGTGCACCCTCCGCGACAGCAGGCTGTGCAGGAAGCGGGCCGCCGCCGCGCCGACCGACGCGAACTCGCCCCCGCCGGCGCCCTCCTCGCCCAGCGCCGGCGCCACGAGGCAGTTGCGCAGCCCGAATTGCCGGACCAGGGTCTCCTCATAGGCGATGCATTCGGCCGGCGCGCCCTCGATGAACACCTTGACCAGGCCCTGGTCCTGCGCCAGCGCGATCAGCCGGTGCGCCTTGGCGCGCGAGACGCCCAGCCGCTTGGCGATATCGCTTTGCGTATAGCCGCCGATATAGGACAGCCAGGCGGCCCGCGTCGCCAGATTGAGGTCGCCGTCGTCGGATTTTCCGGTGCCCTGTGTCACAGGCTCCAGCCCGTAAATGAGATTTTTTTCACTCCCTGAGATTTTTTAGCGTAGGCCTGTGGCGATACGCGAGTCAACCGCCGCTTTGCTGACCGCAGCCAGCGCGCGCGAATTCTGCTAGCATAACGCAAAGCGGGGGCTCGCAGGGCCACCCGAGCCCGCGCGGACAGACTCCACGGGAGAGGCACAATGCATCACATCCTCAGGAAATTCGCGGCGTGGACGGCGCTTGCCGCCCTCCTGCTCGCGCTGCCGCTGGCCGCGGCGGCGGAGCCGACGAAGATCACCTTCCTGCACGTCAACGACGTGTACGAAATCTCGCCGAAGCGCGGCCAGGGTGGGTTCGCCGAGCTGATGACGCTGCTCAAGGCCGAGCGCGCAGCGGCTGAGCACAGCATCACCACCTTCGGCGGCGATCTGATTTCGCCGTCCGTCATGTCGGGGCTGACCAAAGGCACGCAGATGATCGAGCTGATGAACGCCATAGGCATGGACGTCGCGGCACCCGGCAACCATGAGTTCGACTTCGGGCCGGCCGTCGCGCGGCAGCGCATCGGCGAGGCGAAGTTCCCCTGGCTCGGCACCAATGTGCTGGGCAAGGACGGCAGGCCCGCCGCGGGCATGACGGATGTGCACACGGTCAAGGTCGGCGAGTTCACGGTGGGCTTCTTCGGGCTGCTCGACCCGCAGACGGAGACGCTGTCGTCGCCGGGCCCCGACATCCGCTTTGCCCCGGCGATCGAGGCCGCGACCGCGGCCGTCAAGAAACTGCAGGACAGGGGGGCGGACATCATCGTCGCACTGACCCATCTGGACATGGCCACGGACATCGCGCTGGCGCGCGAGGTCGAGGGTATCCACGCGATTCTCGGCGGCCACGACCACGATCCGATCGTCTGGCGTGCCGGCAGCGTGCCGATCCTGAAAGCCGGCTACGATGCGCACCATCTCGGCGCGCTCGACCTCTCGGCCGAGTGGGTCGAGAGCCGCGGCAAGAAGACGCTTCAGGTGGTGCCGGCCTGGCGGCTGACCTCGACCGCTGGCGTCGCCCCGGACCCGGACATCCAGGCCATCGTCGACAGGCACAACGCAAAGCTCGACGCGGACCTCGACGTGCCGGTCGGCAAGACCAGCGTGGTGCTGGATTCGCAGCGTGCCTCGGTGCGCACCGGCGAGACCAATTTCGGCAACCTGATCGCCGACGCCATGCGCAAGGCGGTGCATGCCGACATCGCGATCACCAACGGCGGCGGCATCCGCGGCGACCGCACGTACGATGCGGGCAGCGTGCTGACCCGCAAGGACGTGCTGACCGAGCTGCCGTTCGGCAACGTCACGGTGCTGCTGGAGTTGTCGGGCGCCGACGTCCGTACCGCGCTGGAGAATGGCGTCTCGCAGGTCGAGAACACGGCCGGGCGTTTCCCGCAGGTCTCCGGCCTGTCCTTCGTCTACGACCCGGCCGCGGCGCCGGGCAGCCGAGTCGTCGAGATCAAGGTCGGCGGCAAGGCGCTCGATCCGGCCAAGATCTACCGGGTCGCGACCAACGACTACATGGCCGGCGGCGGCGACGGCTATGCGGTGCTCAAGAAAGGCAAGGCGCTGATCGACGCGTCCGGCGCAACGCTGATGGCGACCACGGTGATGGACCACATCGCCGCGACCGCCCCGGTCGCCCCGAAGGTCGAAGGCCGGATCCGTGCGAAGTAGGGACGTTTATGGCAGGCCAATAACGCGCTGACGCGCGGCCAGCGCGCCGAAAAACTCCGCCAGACGCGCTGCGTCCAGCCGCCCGTCGATGCGCACGCCGCTGCACACGTCGACGCCGAAGGGCCGCACCCGGGCGCAGGCCTCGGCGACGTTCGAAGGGTTGAGGCCACCGGCAAGGAACACCGGCCTTGCGACCTCTTCCACGATCCGGCGACTTAAGGACCAGTCGTGCACGCGCCCGGTGCCGCCCAGCTCCTTGACGGCGGCGCCGGGCCGCCCGGAGTCGAGCAGCAAGGCGTCGACATGGGGCGCCGCTTCCTTGGCCGCGTCGACCGACTCGGGGCCCATCACGTGGATCACCTGGACGATCTTCACATGCGGCAGGGTCTGGCGCAGGGCCGCATAGGCCTGCGGCGCCACCGCGTCCACCAGCTGCACGGTGCTGGTGCCGCAGCGCCGGACATGGTCGATGATGGCGTCCGGTTCGGTCTCGCTTGTCAGGAGGAAGGTCGCCACAGCCGGTGGCGCCCAGGCGGCGATCTCGGCGATCAGGTCGTCCGGGATGGGGCCCGGCCCGCTCGGCATGCGGCTGACAAGTCCCAGCGCCGCGGCGCCGTGGCGGACCACCAGCGCCGCCTCTTCGACCGAGGCGATGCAGCAGATCTTGACCCGCACCATTCGTCGGTTCCCGCCCGTTCAGACCTTGAACCCGCTGTGCACAGATTCGGGGAACAGGTCCTCCGGTTCCAGGGGTTTGTGGCACACCCCCTGCTCGTGGGCGAAGCGCAGGAAGGTCTCCAGCGTCACCCGGTTGGCCTCGATGCCGTAGGGGAACAGCTCGCCGAAGGCCTCCGCCGCCTGCTCCGCATGATGGGTAATCCACGGGATCGGGAAGCGCGAGGCGGTGGCTTCCAGGGCGCGCGCGACGCTGCGCTCCTTGGCCGCGTTGAAGGCTTTGAAGAGATTGCCCGCGATCCATGGGTGGTCGCGCAGCACGTCGCCGCGGATCGCCACCACGTGCATGATCGGCAGGACGCCCGTCTTCCTCCAGTACGCCTCCTCCGCCGCATGGTAATCGCGCAGCAGCCGGACGATACGCCCGCTGCCGTCCTCGAAGGCGGGCGGCGGATGTGCGGTCATGATCGCATCCAGCTCACCGGCGAGCAGCATATCGTTGAGGCTGTTGTCCGGCACCGGCGTGCAGTGCACCCCCTTCGGCAATTTCAGCGCCACCTTCTCGCGCCGGCCCACGTCGGCGACGCCGGCCTGGTACCAGTCGATGTCGGACAGGGCGATGCCGTACTCGTGGGTCAGGAGGCCGCGCGTATAGACCGCCGCCGTCTGCGCCCATTCCGGCAAGCCGACCTTGCGGCCGGCAAGGTCGGCCGGCCCGGAGAGCGACGAGTCGCTGCGCACGAAGATCGAGGAATGGCGGAACACACGCGACGGGAAAACCGGGATCGCCGAGACGGAGTCGTCGCCCTGCGATTTCAGCGCGCAGTATTTCGCCATCGACATCTCCGAAACCTCCCATTCCCGGAACCGGGTGAAGCGGAAGAAGATCTCCTCGATGGACAGAGTCAAAAACGTGGCGTCGATGCCCTCGGCGGTGACGCGGCCGGTGGCGAAGTCGCGGACATGGTCGTAATCGCTGATGGCAATGGTCAGTGGCAATCTGGACACGGGTGTGCTCCTTGTTGCTCAAGCGCGGGGCGAGTTACAGCCGATGGCGGATGACGAGCGCGGCCATCGCCGCGAGCACCAGGGCGAGGGCGGCGCCGACGGCGAGGAATGCACCGCGCATGCCGAACGCATCGGCGACGATGCCCATGCCCACCGGGACGACCAGCGAGGCCAAGCGGTTCGCCGTGGTGCGCAGACCGACGCTCATCCCCTGGCGCGACGGGCCGGCCGCCTTCGAAAGGATCGACAGCACCGGCGGCAGGGTGAGGCCGATTCCGAC
>JBFIFO010000043.1:0-24864 GCA_041602815.1 Alphaproteobacteria bacterium
CAGCTTGAGCCCGTCGGCGAACGGCTGCAGCAGGCCGAGCGGCCCGACCACGTTGGGGCCCTTGCGCAGCTGCATCCAGCCGATGATCTTGCGCTCCCAGTAGGTCAGGTACGCGACCGACAGCAGCACCGGCACGATGATGACGATGATCAGGACCGGGATCTCGACCCACGGCCAGATGGTATTGACGAATACTTCAGCCATCGGTTCCCGTCGCCTCCCCCGCGCCGGCGAACGCCGCGGCGCATTCCGCCATCGTCGCGGAGGCGCGGCTGATCGGACAGGTCATGTAGAAATTCGCGATCGCGGACTCGAACGGCCCGTCGCCGAGTTTGCCGGCCTCGTTGCCGAAGGCACCCCATGCCCCCGCGACCTGCGCGTCGAGCTTCGCGAAGCTCGGATGCGCCTCCTGCATCTGCGCCCGCAGCGCGCCCAGCGAATCGAACGGCAGGGTCTCGTCCAGCACGGCGGACAGCGCCCGTACGATAGCCCAGTCCTCCTTGGCGTCACCGGGCGGGAATGCGGCGCGCAGGCCGCGCTGCACGCGGCCCTCGCTGTTCACCCAGGTGCCGCTCTTTTCGGTGTAAGCGGCGCCCGGCAGAATCACGTCGGCGCGGTGCGCCCCTGCGTCGCCATGATGTCCCTGGTATATCACGAAGGCCTTGCCGAGCCGGGCCATGTCGATCTCGTCCGCAGCCAGCAGGTAGACCACGTCGACGTCGCCGCTTGCGGCGCCGTCCAGGATCGCCGCGACGTCGCGCCCCCCCGACCCGGGTACGAAGCCGAGATCGAGCCCGCTAACCCGCGATGCAGCCGTGTGCAGGATGTTGAAGCCGTTCCATTCGTCGCCGACCATGCCGGCGCTTTCGGCGATCGTGCGCGCCGCCGCCAACACCGCCGCACCGTCGCTGCGGGCCAACGCGCCGGTGCCGACGATCAGCATCGGCTGCTTCGCCTTGGCCAACACCTTGGCGAAAGGATGCTTGCCGTCGGTGATCTCGGCCAGGGTCTGCGGACCCGCGCCGAGGTAGTCGTAACCATAGGTCAGGTCCGCCTGCGGTCCGACAACGCCGATCGGGAACCCGCCCTGCAGCCAGCGCTTGCGGATGCGGGCGTTGACAACCGACGCTTCGATGCGCGGGTTCGCGCCGATGATCAGCAACGCGTCCGCGTCTTCGATTCCCGTGAAACCGGTGTTGAACAGCCAGCCCGCCCGGGCGCCTCCGGCGTCAAGCGCCGCCCCGTCCTGCCGGCAGTCGATATTGGGCGAGCCCAGCGCCCCCATCAGGGATTTCAGGGCGAACATCGATTCCGCGTCGCACTGGTCGCCGGCGATAGCGGCGATCTTCGACCCGTCGAGACCCTTGAGGCGCGCGGCAATGGCGGCGAAGGCCTGGTCCCAGTCGGCCGCCGCCAGCTTGCCGTCGGCGCCGCGCACATACGGCCGGTCGAGACGCTGCCGACGCAGACCGTCGCAGGCATACCGGGTCTTGTCCGAGATCCACTCCTCGTTCACGTCCTCATTGAGCCGCGGCAGGACGCGCATCACCTCGTTGCCACGCGTATCGACGCGGATGTTGCTGCCGACCGCATCCATGACGTCGATCGATTCGGTCTTGGTGAGCTCCCACGGCCGCGCGTGGAAGGCATACGGTTTGGAAGTCAGGGCGCCGACCGGGCACAAATCGATGACGTTGCCGGACAGCTCGGAGGCCAGCGTCTTTTCCAGATAGGTCGTGATTTCGGCGTTTTCGCCGCGCCCGAGCAGTCCAAGATCCTCGACGCCCGCGACTTCGGTGGCGAAGCGGACGCAGCGCGTGCAGTGGATGCAGCGGGTCATGATCGTCTTGATCAGCGGGCCCATGTACTTGTCGCGCACTGCGCGCTTGTTTTCATGGTAACGGCTGCTGTCCGACCCGTAGGCCATCGCCTGGTCCTGCAGGTCGCACTCGCCGCCCTGGTCGCAGATCGGGCAGTCGAGCGGATGGTTGATCAGCAGGAACTCCATCACGCCCTGGCGGGCGCGCCGCACGGTATCCGTATTGGTGTGGATCACCATGCCTTCGGCGACCGGCATGGCGCAGGACGCGATCGGTTTCGGCGAACGCTCCATCTCGACCAGGCACATGCGACAGTTGCCGGCGACCGAGAGCCGCTCATGATAGCAGAACCGCGGGATCTCGATGCCGATCGACTCGCAGGCCTGGAGCACGCTGGTGCCGGCCTCGATCTCGACCTCTCGGCCATCGATGGTAAGTTTGGGCATCGCTTGTCCCTACTCTGCCGCGACAGCCGGGCCCGACACCCGCCTGTCCAGAATGCGCCGTTCCAGCTCGGGCCGGAAATGACGGATCAGGCCCTGGATCGGCCATGCCGCCGCATCACCGAGGGCGCAGATCGTGTGTCCCTCGACCTGGCGGGTCACCTCGTCGAGCATGTCGATCTCCTCGATGCTCGCGGCGCCCTCGCACAGCCGCTCCATCACCCGCCACATCCAGCCCGTCCCTTCCCGGCACGGCGTGCACTGGCCGCAGCTCTCGTGCTTGTAGAATTGCGCCAGCCGGGTAATCGCGCGGACGATGTCGGTCGACTTGTCCATGACGATGACGGCCGCCGTGCCGAGGCCACTCTGAGCGTCCTTCAGCGAGTCGAAATCCATCAGGATGTCGTTGCAGATCGTGCTCGGCAGGCAGGCCACAGAGGAGCCGCCCGGGATGATTGCGAGGAGGTTGTCCCAGCCCCCGCGCACTCCGCCGGCGTGCCGCTCGATCAGCTCCTTCAGCGGGATCGACATCTCCTCCTCGACGTTGCACGGCTTGTTCACGTGGCCGGAGATGCAGAACAGTTTGGTGCCGGTGTTGTTCTCGCGGCCGAGGCCGGCGAACCAAGAGGCACCGCGCCGCATGATGTCGGGCACCACGGCAATGCTCTCGACGTTGTTGACCGTGCTGGGGCAGCCATAGAGCCCGGCGGCAGCCGGGAACGGCGGTTTCAGCCGCGGCTGTCCCTTCTTGCCCTCGAGGCTCTCGATCAGCGCCGTCTCTTCGCCGCAGATATAGGCGCCGGCCCCTCGGTGCACGTAGATCTCGAACGGCCAGCCGGCGCCGCACGAATCCTTGCCGATCAGCCCCGCCTCGCGGGCTTCGTCGATCGCCGCCTCGAGGCGGTTGGCCTCGTTGTGGAACTCGCCGCGGATATAGATGTAGGCGGTCTCGGCCCCCATCGCGAAGCCGGAGATCAGGCAGCCTTCGATCAGCTTGTGCGGATCGTGCCGCATGATGTCACGGTCCTTGCAGGTGCCCGGCTCGCCCTCGTCGGCGTTGACCAGCAGGTAATGCGGCCGCCCGTCCGACTCCTTGGGCATGAACGACCATTTCAGGCCGGTCGGGAAACCGGCGCCGCCGCGGCCGCGCAGGCCCGAGGACTTGATCTCGTCGATGATCGCATCGCGGCCCCTGGCGAGGATCGCCTTGGTGCCGTCCCAGTCGCCGCGCGCCCGGGCGCCGGCCAGCGACCAGTCGTGCAGGCCGTACAGGTTGGTAAAGATGCGATCCTTGTCGTCGAGCACGAAACTACTCCTTTACCTCGTCGGCGTCGTTCCCCGGCGTCTCGGCGACCTCGTTCCCGGCCGCATCGTCGGCGCTCTTCGCGTCGCCTTCTCCGGCGGTCTTTGCGGTCTCTTCGTCGGCAGTCTTTGCGGTCTCTTCGTCGGCAGTCTTTGCGGTCTCTTCGTCGGCGGTCTCCGCACCCGCCTTGCCGGCGGCCTTCGCGCTCGCCTTACCGGCGGCTTTCGCTGCCTTTCGGATGACGTCGCCGGTGAGCACCTGCGATCCACCCTCCGGCGCTGAAGCCGTGCGGCCGATCTGCGATCCCGGTGCCAGGCCGGCGCCTCGCTTCAGAGCCTCGATAATGTTGGTCATCGCCTTGGCGTCGACGTCCTCATAGTAGTCGTCGCCGATCTGCACCACCGGCGCGTTGACGCAGGCGCCGAGACACTCGACCTCGCCGAGGGTGAACTCACCGTCCGCAGTAGACTCGCCCACACCGATGCCGAGCGCCTGCTTGCACGCGCCGACGACCTCGTCGGAGCCGCGCAGCCAGCACGGGGTGGTCGTGCAGACGTTGATCTGATGCCGGCCGACCGGCTCCAACTTGTACATCGAATAGAACGTTGCGACCTCCAGCACCCGGATCGGCGCCATCTCGAGAATCCGCGCGATCGTCTCGACCGCCCCCTCCGGCAGCCAGCCGCCGTTCTGGCGCTGGGCAAGGTCGAGCAGCGGCATCACCGCGCTGCGCTGCCGGCCTTCCGGATAGCGGGCGATGAACTTCTTCGCCTCGGCAAGATTCTCGGCGGTGAATTCGAAAACTTCGCTCATCGTTGATTTTGCCTCTAGCGATCGATTTCGCCGAACACCGGATCGATCGAGCCGAGTACGGACACGGAATCGGCCAGCATGTGGCCCTTGCACATGAAATCCATCGCCTGCAAATGCGCGAAGCCGGGCGCGCGAATTTTACAGCGATACGGTCGGTTGGTGCCGTCTGAGACGAGATAGACCGCGAACTCGCCCTTTGGCGCCTCGACGGCGGTGTAGGTCTCGCCCTTCGGAACGTGGAAGCCCTCGGTGTAGAGCTTGAAATGGTGGATCAGCGCTTCCATCGAGTTCTTCATGGCACTGCGCGACGGCGGGGCGACCTTGCCGTCCTCGGTCATCACCGGCCCGTCCGGCATACTCTCGATGCACTGCTTTACGATGCGCAGGCTTTGCCGCATTTCCTCAATACGCACCATGTAGCGCGAATAGACGTCGCCATGCTTGCCGATGGGGATGTCGAAATCCATTTCGGCGTAGGCATCGTAAGGCTGCGCCTTGCGCAGGTCCCACGGCACGCCCGACGCGCGCAGCATCGGCCCGCTGAACCCCCACGCCAGCGCATCCTCGGCCGATACGGTGCCGATATTGACGGTGCGCTGCTTGAAGATGCGGTTCTCGCTGAGCAGCGTCTCGATGTCATCGATGAAGGCGGGCAGCGCCTCGGCCCAGTCCATCATGTCCTCGGCGAGCCCCGCGGGCATGTCCTGATGCACACCGCCGACACGGAAATACGCGGCGTGGAGACGCGCGCCGCAGACCCGCTCGTAGAACTCCATGACGATCTCGCGCTGCTCGCAGGCCCAGAGAAGCGGCGTCATCGCACCGATGTCGAGGGCCAGCGCCGGCACGTTGAACATGTGGTTGGTCAGGCGGGTGATCTCCGCGAACAGGGTGCGGACATATTGCCCGCGCGGCGGCGGCTTGATCCCGAGCAACTTCTCGGCGGCCAGCACGAAGGCGTGCTCCAGGCTCATCGGCGAGACATAGTCGAGGCGGTCGAAATACGGGATCGACTGCAGGTAGGTCTTGTATTCGATCAGCTTTTCGGTGCCGCGGTGCAGCAGGCCGATATGCGGGTCGAGCCGCTCGACGACCTCGCCATCCATTTCCATGACCATGCGCAGCACGCCATGCGCCGCCGGGTGCTGCGGGCCGAAGTTGACCGTCAGGTTCTTGATCTGGGTTTCCCCGGCCATCAGCTCTTGCCCTCCTCGGCCTTTTCGTCGCCGGGCAACCGCCGCAGCATGCCTTCCCAGGGGCTGAGGAAGTCGAAGGTGCGGAATTCCTGGGTCAGGTGGACCGGCTCGTAGACCACCCGCTGCTGCTCGTCGTCGTAGCGCACCTCGACATGGCCGGTCAGCGGGAAGTCCTTGCGCAGCGGATGTCCCTCGAAGCCGTAATCGGTGAGGATCCGGCGCAAGTCGGGATGGTCGCTGAAATACACGCCGTACAGATCCCAGGTTTCGCGCTCGAACCACCCGGCGGAAGGAAACAGGCTGGTTACGGACGGGACCGGTTCATTCTCGCCGACCGGCACCTTGACACGGATCCGCTGATTGTGGGCCACGCTCAACAGATTGTAGACGACGTCGAAGCGCCGCTCGCGTTCCGGGTAATCGGCGCCGCAGACATCGACCAGGCATTTGAACAGGCACTGCGAATCGTCGCGCAGGAAGCGCATGACCTTGACCAGACTGTCCGGCCGCGCGGTGACCATGAGTTCATCATACGCCACCTGATGTCCATCGAGTTCCTCCGACAGACGACCCGCGATGTAATCGCCCAGGTCTTCGAGCGCCTGATTCATTTGCCTGTCCGGTCTCGTCCTAACGAATGAATGCCTCGGTGCGGCGGATCTTCTTCTGCAGCTGGAGAATGCCGTAGACCAGCGCTTCCGCGGTCGGCGGGCAGCCCGGCACGTAGATGTCGACCGGCACGATGCGGTCGCAGCCGCGCACGACGGAGTAGGAGTAGGTGTAGTATCCGCCGCCATTTGCGCAGGAGCCCATGGAGATGACCCAGCGCGGCTCCGCCATCTGGTCGTAGACCTTGCGCAGCGCCGGCGCCATCTTGTTGGTCAGGGTTCCGGCGACGATCATCACGTCGGCCTGGCGCGGCGAGCCGCGCACCACGACGCCAAATCGGTCGAGATCGTAACGCGGCATATAGGCGTGGATCATCTCGACCGCGCAGCAGGCGAGGCCGAACGTCATTGGCCACATCGAGCCCGTGCGAGCCCAGTTGGCGGCGAGGTTGATCACGTTGGCAGCCGACGTCAGGAGGAATCCCTTGTCTTTGAGCTCCTCACCAAGCGCGCGCGTGACCTGCTCCGGCGTCGCGTTCGAGTCGAGCGGCAGGGCCGGCGCGGATCCAGTCATGCTCTCTTTCATTCCCATTCCAGTGCTCCCATGCGCCAGTCGTACAGAAATCCAATGGCGAATACGGCAAGGAAGATAATGAGCGACCAGAAGCCGAAAAGGCCCAAATGATCGTTGGCCACCGCGTACGGATAGAGAAAGGCGAGATCGAGATCGACGACGATGAACATGATGGCGACGAGATAGAAGCGCACGTCGAACTGTCGGCGCGCGTCCCCGAAAGCGTCGAAGCCGCACTCGTAGGCCGACATCTTCTCGGAATCCGGCCGCTGCCTGACGACCAGCCAGCTCAGCGCCGGCAGCACGACGGCAATGGCGATGGCGATCACCAGGAACACCAGAATCGGCAAATATTCGCGCAGCAGTTCGTCCATCGACCGCTCCTTGAATTTTCCTTGGTCCCGCCCCGCTCGATTCACTTTCCGGAGTACCCCGGCGGCGGCCGCACTATAGGACTCCGCGCCGCCGATGCAAAGGGCAAATGGCGCTGTTTTCCATCAATTCTGGAAGAATATGCTGCGGTGCGACAAAAGGCGCACATCGGTGGGGTCCGGGCGGCGGCGCCCGGCGTGGCGGGCTAGCAAGACCCGCCGCGACGGGCTAGAATCGCCCATCACCAGCTGCCGAATCGCCTTGTGGAGGGCCATGCTGGAAAAGCCCCAACTCTACGGCCATTACGTGTTTACGCATGGCTGGGGCCGGGTCCTGACCGTCATGAGCGCGGCCGGCGCGGCGGTTGTCCGGAAGATCGTGCGTGTCGACGATGACATAGCGGTGACCGGCGGCGACGGACGACTCACCCAGTATCACGAGAAACGCGCGGGTGCGCTTGACCGCCTTGTCGAAGCGAACGACATCATGATCGTGAATAAGGCGAAATGGGATGCCCTGAAATCGGAATTCGGCGCGGCGATCTACCGATAGGCTGCGCGACCGGTTCGGGACCTGTCGCGATGTCCGGCCTGCGTAGCGGCGGTAAAATTGCCCTCGCTTGCGGCGGGCCGACTTGCTAGGTTCCGGGTCGCTCGCACCGGCGCACCGAGCAGCGGCGCGACCACGACAGGGAGGCGGAAGTGCAGAAGTCATTGCTTATCGATCCGGCCAAGTGCACCAGCTGTCTGCAGTGCGAGATGGCCTGCTCGCTGGAACATACCGGCGCCTTCAACCCGGCGCGGTCGCGCATCAAGATCTTCGAGTTCGAGCACGGGGCGCAGGCGATTCCCTATACCTGCACCCAATGCGCCGAGGCCTGGTGTCTGCACGCCTGCCCGGTCGAAGCACTGACCCGCAACCAGGAGACGGGAGCGGTGGAGCTGAACGAGGCAACCTGCGTCGGCTGCAAGGTATGCACCGTGGCCTGCCCGTTCGGCACCATCAACTACGTTCCCGAGACCGGCAAGGTCGCCAAGTGCGACCTGTGCGGCGGCGATCCGAAATGCGCCGAGGTCTGCCCGACCGACGCCATCGTCTACGTCGATGCTGGGTGGACCGGGTACGACCGCATGCGCGAATGGGCCGTGCGCACGCACGCCGAGCCCCGCAACTGACGCGCAGACACGGCAAGGGAGATCCAGGAAATGGGATGGCAGAGATCGATCCTCCGGGTGAATCTCTCCGAGGGCACCGCCGTGAAAGAACCGCTCAACATGGAGTGGGCGCACGACTACCTCGGCGAGCGCGGACTCGCCACCAAGTATCTGTTTGAGGAAATGGACCCGACGGCGGACCCGATGGGGCCGGACAACATCCTCATCTTCGCCACCGGCCCGCTGACCGGCACCATGGCCTCGACCAGCGGCCGCTATGCGGTGGTGACCAAGGGACCGCTGACCAATGCGATCGCGTGCTCGAACTCCGGCGGTAAGTTCGGCGCCGAGTTGAAGTACGCGGGCTACGACCTGCTGATCGTCGAGGGCCGGGCCGGCAAGCCGGTCTATCTGCACATCGTCGATGACGAGGTGCAAATTCTGCCGGCCGACGAGATCTGGGGCACCACCGTCTGGCATACCGAGGAACACCTCAAGGCCAAGCACCAGAACCCGCTGTTGAAAGTCGCGTCGATCGGCGTCGCCGGCGAGCGCGGCGTGCGCTACGCCTGCATCGTCAACGATCTGCATCGCGCGGCCGGCCGCTCTGGCGTCGGCGCCGTAATGGGCTCGAAGAATCTCAAGGCGGTCGCGGTGCACGGCACCAAAGGCGTTACCGTAAAGGACCCCAAAGCCTTCATGCAGGCGGTGCGCGAAACCCACGCGCTGCTCGCGGACAACAGCGGCCGCAAGGGCCTGACGGAGCTCGGCACCAACGATATGATCGACTCGATGCAGGCGTTCGGCGGCCTGCCGACCGAGAACTTCCACAAGGTGCAGTTCGACGGCGTCGACAAGATCAACCCGGCCGCGATGTTGGCGACGGGACCGGACGGCCATCGCAACCTCGTCACCAACAAGGCCTGCTTCGGCTGCACCATCGCCTGCGGTCGCATCGCGCGCATCAACAAGACCCACTTCACCATCGTCAACAAGCCGGAATACCGCCACGCCTCGGGCGGCCTGGAATACGAGACCGCCTTCGCCTACGGCCCGATGGTCGGGATTGACGACCTCGACGCGCTGACCTATGCCGGCTTCATGTGCAACGAACACGGCTACGATCCGATTTCGTTTGGCGGCACGCTGGCGGCGGCGATGGAGCTCTATGAGATGGGCGTCATCGGCACGGATGAGACCGACGGGATCGAGCTCAATTTCGGCAATGCCGAGGCGCTGACGGTGATGGCCGAGAAGACCGGCAAATACGAAGGGTTCGGGCAGATTCTTGGCTTGGGATCGAAACTCCTTTGCGAGAAGTACGACCACCCCGAGATCGCCATGCACGTCAAGGGGCAGGAATTCGCCGGCTACGACTCGCGGGCCCTGCAGGGCATGGGCCTCGGCTTCGCGACCAGCAACCGCGGCGCCTGCCACCTGAAACACGACGTATTCGCTGAGGACATGGAGGACCAGACCGGCGCGGGCAAGGCGAAGCCCTGCAAGGACTCGCAGGACCGGATCGCGATGATCGATTCCTCCGGGCTGTGCCTGTTCACGACGTGCGCCTGGGGCGTGCCGGAATTCCAGAAGCAGATTGCCGCGGCCTGCGAGGGCGACGACTGGACCGAGGAGCGGCTGGTCGAGATCGGCGAACGTGTCTGGAATGTCGAGCGGCTGTACAACCTGAAGGCCGGCATCACCGCGGCGGACGATACCCTGCCGAAGCGACTGCTGGAGGACCCGGCGCCATCGGGCACGGCCAAGGGCAAGGTCAGCGAACTCGCGAAGATGCTGCCCGAGTACTACGAGTACCGGGGCTGGACCGAGGACGGCGAGCCGACCACGCAGACGCTTCAGCGGCTCGGCCTGGCGTAGGGCCGCCGGCCGTGGATTACGTCATCATCGGAGCCGGGCCGGCGGGAGTGATCGCGGCCGAAACCTTGCGCAAGGCGGATCCGCGCGGAACCATCGTGCTGCTGTCCGGAGAGGACGAAACACCTTACTCCCGCATGGCCATTCCCTATCTTCTCAACGGCGGCATCGGGGAGGACGGAACGCATCTTCGCCATAGCGAGGGTCATTTCGAGGCGCACGGGATCGATCTGCGCATGGCATGGGCGACCGCGATCGAGCCCGACGGCGGCCATGTCGTGCTGGACGGCGGCGATCGCCTCCACTACGACAGGTTGTTGATCGCCACCGGGTCGCGTCCCACCCGGCCGCCAATCCCGGGGATGGACCTGCCCGGTGTCGAGACCTGCTGGACGATGGACGATGCGCGCCGCATCGCCGCTGCGGCAAGGACCGGCTCGCGGGTGATCCTGATGGGCGCGGGCTTCATCGGCTGCATCGTGCTCGAAGCGCTGGCGGCGCGCGGCGTCGAGCTAATCGTGGTCGAAGCCGAAAAACGCATGCTGCCGCGCATGATGGACGATACCGGCGCCGCCATGATCAAGCGTTGGTGTGAGCAACAAGGCGTGCGTGTATTGACCGGGAGTTCCGTCGCATCGGTAGCCCAAGCTGACGGCACTCTGCAGCTCTCGCTCGGCGGCGGCGAGACGCTCGATGCCGATCTCTTGGTCTGTGCGACCGGTGTAACGCCGAATACCGGGTTCCTTGCGGGCAGCGGCATCGAAACCGACCGTGGCATTCTCGTCGACGACCGGCTGCGCACCACCAGGGACGCCATATACGCGGCCGGCGACGTGGCCCAGGGCCCCGACTTCTCAACCGGCGAGCAGGCGATCCACGCCATCCAGCCGACCGCCAGCGAGCACGGCCGGATCGCGGCGCTGAACATGGCCGGGATCGACACGCACTACCGCGGCAGCCTTGCGCTCAATGTGCTCAATACGCTCGGACTGATCTCAGCGTCCTACGGGCTCTGGCAGGGGGTAGACGGCGGCGACCGTGCGGTCGCCTGTGACGACGAAGCATTCCGCTACCTCCGCCTCGAATTCGATGGAGACGTTCTGCTCGGCGCCCTGGCCCTTGGACTGACGCAGCACGTCGGCGTGCTGCGCGGCCTGATCCAGACGCGGACCAGGCTCGGCCCATGGAAGGACGCGCTGATGCGCGATCCCCACCTCGTCATGCATGCCTACCTCGGTTGCGCACAGGGCAGCGGGGTGCGTGCACGCAAGGGATGACCGCAATGGAAGTGACACTGAAGATGTCGGGGCTGATCGCGCGCCACGTGCCGGGCAGCTCAGAGGGCACGAAGATGAGCCTTCTGGACGGCACCACGATTTCGGGCCTGCTGGCGCGCCTCGGCCTGCCCGGCGACGAGAGCTATCTCGTGATCGTCAACGATTCGACGGTCCCCAAGGACCGCCTCAAGACGCATGTGCTGGCGGACGGCGACCGGGTGTCGATCGTCCCGCCACTGCGCGGCGGCTGACCGGCTACCAGCAGCGCAGTTGAAAAAGGCAGCCGCAGGGCTGCCACATCGTTCAAAAAATAATGGCGGGAGTGACGGGACTCGAACCCGCGGCCTCCGGCGTGACAGGCCGGCGCTCTAACCAAACTGAGCTACACCCCCGTGCGCTCCTCAAGGTCCGTCCATGTACTGCACGCACCTTGCAGTGTCAAGCGGCGTCCGCCGCGTCGGAGAGCGAACCTGCCGCTCTTCGGGGACGGTCGCTGGTGGGCGATGACGGGCTCGAACCGCCGACCTCCCGGGTGTAAACCGGACGCTCTCCCAACTGAGCTAATCGCCCGACTGTTGCATTGCAAGGCCGCCGCCCCAAAACAGCAGCCGGCCACCCGGATCGCGGATGGCCGGCTATAGAGAACTTGGCAAAGGCACGTTAGTTAACGGCGTCCTTCAAGCCCTTGCCGGCCTTGAACTTCGGCTGCTTGGAAGCAGGAATCTGGATCGTCGCTCCCGTCCGCGGGTTGCGGCCAGTCGAAGCCTTCCGGTTCGCCACGCTGAAGGTCCCGAATCCGACCAACCGGACGGCCTGGCCCCTCCTGAGCGCGGTTTCGATGTTGTCGAAGACTGCGTCCACGGCCTTGGTGGCGTCGGCTTTCGAAAGGCCGGCATCACTGGCGACGGACGAAATAAGATCGTTCTTATTCACTGCAGAACCCCCTTCTGGACAGGGAAAGATTAGGTCGTATGGGATAGGTCGTTCGTCTGCTGAAGACGAACGCAAGTGTAAGGGTAATTACGTGCCGTAGTCAACGCCGGAACCGCAGAATTCCGTGGTTTTCCACAGAAAACGTCGCCTGCGCACCGGGCGCAGGCGACGCAGTACATTACGCGGCTACAACTAATGAGTGGTACGCGCCGATTCGTCGTCCTTGTCGTTGGGGGCCGCGACTGTTTCGGGCTTCCACTCGATGGCCTTGAGCGGACGTGCCAGCGCTTTTTCAAGCACTTCGTCGGCATTCGTGACCGAGACGATGTCCAGCCCGTCCTTGACGTTATCCGGGATATCCGCGAGATCCTTCACATTATCCTTTGGAATCAGCACTGTCTTGATGCCACCTCGAAGCGCTGCCAGCAGTTTTTCCTTCAACCCGCCGATCGGCAGAATGCGGCCGCGCAGGGTGATCTCGCCGGTCATGGCGAGGTCGCGGCGCACCGGTGTTCCGGTCAGGACGGAGACGATCGACGTGAGCATCGCGACACCGGCAGACGGTCCGTCCTTCGGTGTTGCGCCTTCCGGCACATGCACGTGGATGTCGGTCCTCGCGAACAACGGCGGCTCGATTCCAAACGATGGCGCGCGGCTCTTCACATAGCTCTCGGCCGCCTGCACCGACTCCTGCATGACGTCGCCAAGCTTGCCGGTCTTGTAAACGCGGCCCTTACCCGGAACGCTGACCGACTCGATTGTCAGAAGCTCGCCGCCGAATTCGGTCCACGCAAGGCCGGTGACCACGCCGACGAGATCCTCCTCCTCGAGCTCGCCATACCGGTATTTCCGCACGCCGGCGTAGTCGCCGAGATTGTCGGACGTGACCTCAACGGTCTTGCGGCCGCTCTCGCCGAGCAGGATTTCCTTGATCGCCTTGCGCGTCAGCGCCGCAATCTCACGCTCGAGGTTCCGCACGCCGGCTTCGCGCGTGTAGTAGCGAATGAGGCCGCGCAGCGCATCTTCCGTGATCGACCACTCGTTCTTCTTGAGCCCGTTCTGTTCGACCTGCTTGGGGATCAGGTAACGGAGCGCGATCTGGACTTTCTCATCCTCGGTATAGCCGGGGATGCGGATGATTTCCATGCGGTCGAGCAACGGCTGCGGCATGCGCAGCGTATTGGCCGTCGTCAGGAACATGACGTCGGACAGGTCGTAGTCGACCTCGAGGTAATGGTCGGCGAAGGTGTTGTTCTGCTCCGGATCGAGCACCTCGAGCAGCGCAGACGAGGGATCACCCCGCCAGTCGGCACCAAGCTTGTCGATTTCATCCAGCAGGAACAGCGGATTTGACGATTTCGCCTTCTTCATCCCCTGGACGATCTTGCCGGGCATCGAGCCGATATAGGTCCGGCGATGTCCCCGGATTTCCGCCTCGTCGCGGACCCCGCCGAGCGACATGCGCACAAAGTTGCGGCCGGTCGCACGCGCGATCGACTTGCCGAGCGAGGTCTTGCCGACACCGGGAGGGCCGACCAGGCAAAGGATTGGGCCCTTGACCTTGTCGGTGCGGTTCTGCACCGCAAGATACTCGAGAATCCGCTCCTTGACCTTCTCGAGGCCATAATGGTCGTCGTCGAGGATCTTCTGGGCGACCTTGAGATCCTTCTTGGTCTTGGTCGGCTTCTTCCACGGGATGCTGAGCAGCCAGTCGAGATAGTTGCGAACGACCGTCGCCTCTGCGGACATCGGACTCATCGAGCGCAGCTTTTTGACCTCGGCCTCGGCCTTTTCCTTGGCCTCCTTGGACAGCTTCGTCGTGCGGATCTTCTGCTCGATTTCGGACAGCTCGTCGCGGCCATCCTCGGTCTCGCCCAATTCCTTCTGGATCGCCTTGAGCTGCTCGTTCAGGTAATACTCGCGTTGCGTCTTCTCCATTTGCCGCTTGACGCGATTGCGCACGCGCTTCTCCACCTGGAGCACGCTGATCTCGCCTTCCATGAAGGCATAGACGCGCTCCAGCCGCTCCAGCGTGCTCTCGGTCTCGAGGAGCTGCTGCTTGTCGGCGATCTTCAGGGTCAGGTGCTGAACCACGGTATCGGCCAGCTTGGCGGGCTCTTCGATCTGGTTGATCGATATCAGCACCTCGGCCGGAATCTTCTTGTTCAGCTTGATATACTGTTCGAACTGCGAGACCACGGCGCGCCCGAGCGCCTCCAGCTCCTGCGGGTCCTCCTCGACCTCCTCGAGGAGGTCGGCATAGACCTGGAAAAAGTTCGGGTTGTCGGTGAACCGGCGAATGCGCGCGCGCTGTCCACCCTCAACCAGCACCTTCACCGTGCCGTCGGGCAGTTTGAGCAGCTGCAACACGGTGCCGATCGTGCCGACCGTGTATATGTCGGACGGCGTCGGGTCGTCCTGCGATGCGTTCTTCTGCGTGACAAGCAAGATCTGCTTGTCATCCTTCATGACATCCTCAAGCGCCTTCACCGATTTGTCACGGCCGACGAACAGCGGGACGATCATGTGCGGGAAGACGACGATGTCGCGCAGGGGCAAGACCGGGTAGGTCACACCGCGAGGAATCTCAAGCATAAGCCCTCTTGCTTGGTTGTCCGCACGTCAGTGCGCGCGGAAGGTTAACAGGAAGTCGACCTAACATTGGCTTTGCTTCCCGCTCATTCAAGGCCCGGAAGCAGACCTTGCCGGGCTCATGCGCTGCTGCCGACGTCCTCACGCCTGTCGGAATAGATATAGAGCGGCTCGGCGCGGCCCTCGACCACCTCGCGATTGATGACGATCTCTTCGACGGCCTCAAGGCCTGGCAGCTCGTACATCGGGTCGAGCAAGATGGCCTCCATGATGGAGCGCAGTCCGCGGGCACCGGTCTTGCGTGCGATCGCCTTCAGTGCGATGCCGCGCAGCGCATCCTCGGTCAGCTCGAGGCGGACGCCCTCCATGTCGAACAGCCGCTGGTACTGCTTAACGAGGGCATTGCGCGGCTTGGTGAGGATTTCGACCAGTGCCTCCTCGTCGAGATCGTCCAGCGTTGCGATCACCGGCAGGCGGCCGACGAATTCCGGAATCAGTCCGAACTTGAGCAGATCCTCCGGCTCCACGTCGCGGAGGATCTCACCGACCTGGCGATCGTCCGGGCCGCGCACGTCGGCACCGAAGCCGATCGACGAGCCGCGATGCCGGCCGGCAATGATCTTCTCGAGGCCGGCGAAGGCGCCGCCGCAAATGAACAGGATATTCGTCGTATCGACCTGCAGGAATTCCTGCTGCGGGTGCTTTCGGCCACCCTGCGGCGGCACGCTGGCAATCGTGCCCTCCATGATCTTGAGCAGCGCCTGCTGAACGCCCTCACCCGACACGTCGCGGGTGATCGACGGGTTGTCCGACTTGCGACTGATCTTGTCGACCTCGTCAATATAGACGATGCCCCTCTGGGCGCGCTCGACATTGTAGTCCGCGGCCTGCAAGAGCTTCAGGATGATATTCTCGACGTCCTCGCCGACATAACCCGCCTCGGTCAACGTGGTGGCGTCGGCCATGGTGAACGGCACGTCGAGGATTCGCGCCAGCGTCTGCGCCAGAAGCGTCTTGCCGCAGCCGGTCGGGCCGATCAGCACGATGTTCGACTTGGCGAGCTCGACGTCGTTGTTCTTGCCGCCATGGGCGAGACGCTTGTAGTGGTTGTGAACGGCGACGGACAGCACGCGCTTGGCATGGTTCTGGCCGATCACGTAGTCGTCCAGGACCGTCTGAATCTCGGCCGGGGTCGGAACCTCGCCGCGCGACTTGGAGATCGCCGACTTGTGGTCCTCGCGGATGATGTCCATGCACAGCTCGACGCATTCATCACAGATGAACACGGTCGGTCCCGCGATCAGCTTGCGGACCTCGTGCTGGCTCTTCCCACAGAAGGAGCAGTAGAGCGTGTTCTTGGAGTCGCCTCCGGTGGACTTCGTCATCAAGTGCTATCCGCTTCGTTACCCCGACTCGGTCATGTTACCGAAACGGCAGGCGGAACGCCAATCCGAAAAAGCAATATGAACCGACGTTTTTAATATACGTTTAACGCAATTGCGTCGCAGGCCGCGCGTCGAAACGTCGCGGTCCGGTGATCGGCGCGACAGGATCGCGGGCGTCGCATGCATCGGTGGCAGCGTCCTACTCCTTGTCCTTGGTTGGTCCCGACTCCTCATCGGAGGCCGGAACCGGTCGCGACTTGACGACCTCGTCGATAAGTCCGAATTCCTTGCCCTCTTCCGGAGTCATGAACTTGTCGCGCTCCACCGCCGATTCGATCGTCGCGATATCTTGTCCCGTGTGGCGCACGAAGATCTCGTTGAGGCGCTGGCGGACGGCGAGGATCTCCTTGGCATGGATCTCGATGTCGGTCGCCTGGCCCTGAAAGCCGCCCGACGGCTGGTGAATCATGATGCGACTGTTGGGCAGCGAGTACCGTTTGCCGGCAGCCCCCGCGCAGAGCAGCAGCGCCCCCATGGACGCGGCCTGGCCGATCACCACTGTCGAGACGTTGGGCCGGATGTACTGCATCGTGTCGTATATGGACAGGCCTGCCGTCACCACGCCGCCCGGCGAATTGATGTAGAACGCTATGTCCTTCGTCGGATTTTCCGACTCCAGAAACAGCAGCTGGGCATTGACCAGGCTGGCGACCTCGTCGTGTACCGGACCGGTCAAAAATATGATCCGCTCCTTGAGGAGCCGCGAATAGATGTCATACGCCCGTTCGCCTCGGTTCGTCTGCTCGACCACCATCGGCACCAGCGTATTCATAAAGATGTCCTGAGGATCCCGCATGGAATGTTCCTGCCTTCTGACACTACGTAACGTGCCGTCAACTCTTCCGGCCCTTGGCAACGGCCTTTGCCTTTGACCCACCAGCCTTTGCGCCTTTCCCTTTGTCGCTCGTCTCCGCCCTGGGTTTGGCCGATGCCTTCGCTTTCGACTTTTTCGCGGGCGTCTCGCGCTTTTTCGAATCGCCCTGTTCGGCCTTCAGCAGGTCGTCCATCGTTCCCGAGCGCTCCTTGACCTTGGCGATCTCGAGAATGAAGTCCGTCACCTTGTTCTCGAACAACGGCGCCCGGATCTGGGCCAACGCCTCGGGGTTCTTCTGGTAAAGCTCGACGATCTCCCGCTGGCGCCCAGGGTATCGCTGCGCCTCTGCCATGATGGCCCGGCTGATTTCCTCCTGGGTGATCTCGACGTTGTTGCGCCGGCCGACCTCGGAAAGCAGCAGTCCGAGGCGCACCCGCCGCTCGGCGATCGTGCGGTACTCGGCCTTGAGTTCCTCATCACTCTTTTCGACATCGTCCTCGTCGATCTGCCCTTGCTCGCGCGCCCTCTCGAACTGTTGCCAGATCGCCTCGAACTCGGCGTCGACCATACCGACCGGCACATCGAAATCGTGCAGCTCCGCCAACTTGTCGAGCAGGCGGCGTTTCAGTCCGGTCCGTGACATGGCGGCGTATTCGCGCTCGAGATTCTCTCGCACCGCGGCGCGCATCTTCGACAGGTCTTCGAAACCCAGGGTGCTGGCCAGGGTATCGTCGACCTGTGAATCGACGTATTCCCGCAGTTCGCGGATCGTAACGTCGAACTCGGCGTCCTTGCCGGCCAGATCCTTGGAACCGTAGTCCTCCGGGAACGTCACCTTGATGGTCCGCTGCTCGCCGGGCTGTGCGCCGACAATCTTTTCCTCGAACCCTGGAATGAACCGGCCGGCACCCAATTCGATATGGAAATCGTTGCCCGCGCCGCCGGGGAACTCCTCGCCGTCGACCCGGCCGACAAAATCGATGACGGCGATATCGCCCTGCTTGGCCGCGCGTGGCTTGGCGACCGGCTCGGCCATTCGGTTTTCCCGCGCAATGCGGGCCAGCGCGTCATCCACCTCGTCGTCGGAGACCTTTACCGTGATACGCTCGAGCTCGATCTTCGAGAAATCCGCCGGCTCGAACTCCGGCATGAGCTCCACCCGCATCGTATACTCGAGGTCGGACCCGTCCTCGTAGCTGGTCACCTCGATCTTCGGCTGGATCGCCGGCGTCAGGCCCCGTTCCGCGATCGTCTGCTCGGATGAGTCCTGCAAAGCGGCCTCGAGAATTTCTCCGATAACCGCCTTGCCATAGCGTTTGTGCAACAGGGACAACGGCGCCTTTCCGGGTCGGAAGCCGGGCACGGTCAGCCCCTTGCCGACCTCGGTCAGACGATGGCCGACTTTTTCCTCGATGTCCTTGGCCTCGATGCGGACCGTGAACTCACGGGTCAGGCCTTCGTTCTTGGTTTCGGTAACCTGCATGGAAATGCGTACTCGGCTAGAGATGAACCTGTCCTACCACTCCGGCACGCGCCGCCGAAGCAGCGCAGCTGGTGCGGGCGGAGGGATTTGAACCCCCACGGATTTCTCCACTGGATCCTAAATCCAGCGCGTCTACCAGTTCCGCCACGCCCGCGCCCGAGCTTCGGCAGCGCGGCGACCCTGTATAGGTACAGCGGGTGGAGCGGTCAAGTCACGTGGGGAGCCAAGTACGAGATTGCAAGCTCAGAGGTAATACGGACATAGCGGCGCGCCCGTCGTCGCGACGCGCTGTCCGGTGCCGACGGCCTCAGCGTGCCGTCCGGATCGTCAGGCGGACTCGCCGCAGTGGCTGTAATTGTCCGCGAAGACCGAAAGGGCCAGCATCCGGGGGCCTTCGAAACCGCGGCCCTTTTCCTGCGACCGTTCAAACCGCACCTCATATTTCACGTGCGGTATGCCAAAGGTATCTTTTCCTACTGAAAGAACTCGTACGGTCTCAACCAAATTATTCGAATGCTCGCGCTTGAAAAACGCCCCTTCATGGATTGAGTCTTCAGAGGTCTTCTTTGTCTCTTTCCAAAACATAAAGGCAGGTCCCTTATTCTCAGATCGGGATTAATGTCGTCTCTGTATGGTCAATATTGCAGCGGACCCAGTACATCCCTTCAGGCCAACTTGCAAACCCGACCCCGATTTCGGTCCGCACCCACCTAATCCAAGGGTAAGTTATTGAGAATATACCGCCATTTTATTAACAAGAGATTGACCGGCCGCAGCGAATTCACGAGGCCCCGGTAACCTCAGGTTGTCTTCGTTCGCAGGCCCGCCAGTACCGCCGGTAGCGCCACGGGCAGATCTTCCGCTATCAACCCAGGGCCATGGCGGGATGCCGCTTCGCCGTGCAGCCAGGCCGCGCTGCAGGCGGCCTCGAACGACGGCATGCCCTGGGCGAGCAGCGCGACGGCGATGCCCGACAGCACGTCGCCGGACCCGGCCGTGGCGAGATCCGGCGGCGCGTTGCTGTTGATCGCGGCCCGACCGTCAGGCGCTGCGATCACGGTGTCCGGCCCCTTGAGCAGCACGACCGCACCCGACCGGGCCGCCGCCCGACGCACGCGGGCGAGTTTGCCGCCATTGTCGTCGGCGGGAAACAGGCGGGAAAACTCGCCCTCGTGCGGGGTCATGAGACATGGCCCGGCGACCGCGCCGAACAGAGTTGCGGGATCGTCGGCGAAAACGGTCAACGCGTCAGCATCGAGGACGACCGGCTTCGCAGCGGACAGCGCCGCCAGGACGTTGTCCCGGGTCTGCGCGTGCGCGCCGTTGCCGGGCCCCAGCAGCATGGCGTGCGACCGCGCACTGGCCAGTATCTGCGGCAGCTCCTTCGCCGCCTCGAGCCGGGCCACCAGGGTGCCCACCTGGCTGGTCCGGTAGATCAGCAGCGCTTCGGGTGGCGACAGCACCGTGACGACGCCGGCACCGGCGCGCCGCGCTGCCGTTGCCGCGAGCCGGGCGGCCCCGGTCATGACCGCACCGCCGACCACCAGGGCATGGCCGCGGCTGTACTTGTGCCGGTCGAAGCGCGGCCAGGGAAAGATGTCGCGCCACAGCTCCGGACCGTTCGCCGCCTGCTCCGGCGCAATGTCGCGAAGCGCCGCCTCCGGGATGCCGATGTCGGCGACCACGACCTCGCCGCACAGTGCCCGGCCGGGGAACAGGAGATGACCCGGCTTGCGGCGGAAGAACGTCACCGTCAGGCGGGCCGGGGCCGCCGTTCCCAGGACCTGCCCGGTATCGCCGTGCATGCCGCTCGGCACGTCGACGGCGACGCTCGCCAGCCCGCGTTCCGCGACGGCCGCGATCACCTCGGCCGCGGCGCCATCCACGGGGCGCGCCAGCCCGGCGCCGAACAACGCATCGATCACGAGTTCGGTGCCTTCGAGCGATTGGGTGGAGAGTGGCTCGACGACCCCCTCCCAACGCTCGGCATGGACACGGGCGTCGCCCTTGAGCTTGCGCCGGTCGCCGAGCAGCGCCAGCCGGACCGGCCAGCCGGCCTGCGCCAGCAGCCGCGCCACGACGAAGCCGTCGCCGCCGTTGTTGCCGGGGCCGCAGAGGACGACCGCCGGGCAGGGCTTCCATCGCGCGACGATCGCATCGGCGATCGCGCGGCCGGCGTTGTCCATCAGGGTCTCGCCCGCCACGCCAACCGCCACCGCCGCGGCGTCGGCGCGATACATCTCGTCGACCGTCAGCAGGACGCTGGCATCGGGCAGCGCCGGCCTGCTCACAGCTCCGCCTCGCAGGCATCGATGGCCCGCAGCGTGCGCGAGCGGAACTCGCGCCGGTACAGCACCAGGACGACAAAGAGCACCGCCGGAATCAGCGCCCCGGGATGGACGAACCAGCTGAGCGCCGCCATGCCGAAATAGTAGGACCGCATACCGTGATTGAAGTGCTTGGCGGCCAGCGAGGCAACCATCGCGGCGGACACGGCGTAGTCGCGGTAGCGCTCGACCGGCTCGGGGTTGTTCGGGGCCGCGCCGATCAGCAGCGAGCAGTAGTTGAACTGCCGCATCGCCCAGGCGAACTTGAAGAAACCGTGCACGAAGATCAGCATCATCAGGATGACCTTGATCTCCCAGACGACCGGCGTCGCCCTGGCCGCGAAGGGCAGGTCGCTGACGACGGCCATCACCTTCTCCGGCGCGGCGACGATGGCGAACAGGCCGGCGAGAATCAGAATCGACGTCGAGGCGAAGAACGTTGCGTTGTTGAGGGCGCTGTTGACGATCTGCAGGTCGACCATGCGGTTCTCGCGCTCCAGCATGCGCATCATCCAGTCGATCCGGCGCCGGTGCATGACGCCGATCAGGTTGCCGGCGGGGGCGCTGCGCTCCGAGTAATAGGTATAGCCGACCCAGGCCACGACCAGCCAGATGACCGCCGCGATATCGAGGATGTTGAGGTCGGACATGGAGACACACCCGCTGCCGGTTCACCCGGATTATGCAGGCGGTCCGGCCGTATCTCAACCGCCGCGGGGACGGTGCCGTTGCATGGCGGCGGGGCCGGCGCTACAACCGCCCGGTCCAGCCCTGCCACGGATGCCCGGCCATGCTGCAACTGCCCGCCTTCGACGTCGCCTTCGCCCGCGCCCAGTTCCCGAATCTCGAGGACTCGTGGGGGCTGTTCGAGAACGCCGGCGGCACCGTCGTCCCGGGTCAGGTGCTCGACCGGCTCAGCGCCTATATGCGGGACTGTCAGGTGCAGCCGGCCGGCGCCTACGGCCCGTCGCAGGACGCCGCGGAGCGGATTCGCACGGCGCAGCGCCTGATGGAAGAGATGATGGGCGCCGCGCCCGGCGAGGTCATGGTCGGCCCGTCGACGACGATGAACGTCTACCTGCTGGCCCAGGCGCTGCGGCCGTGGTTTGCCGAGGGTGACGAGATCGTCGTCACCAACCTCGACCACGAGGCGAACTCCGGCGCCTGGCGGCGGCTCGCCGAAGCGGGCGTCACCGTGCGCGAGTGGCGGGTCGACCCCGAGACGGCGGAGCTGGAGCCCGAGGATCTCGCGGCGCTGCTGACTGGGCGCACGAGGCTCGTCTGCTTTTCCCACTGCTCGAACATTGCCGGCGGCTTCAACGACGTCGCGGCGATCACGCGCCTCGCGCACGACGCCGGCGCCCTCGTATGCGTCGACGGCGTCGCCTACGCGCCGCACCGGCAGCTCGACGTCAAGGCCTGGGACGTCGATTTCTATCTGTGCTCGCCCTACAAGATCTACGGGCCGCATCTCGGCCTGCTCTACGGCAAGCGCGAGCATCTGTTGCGGGCGCGCGCCCAGAACCATTATTTCATCGGCGAGACGGACATCCCGCTGAAGCTCAACCCCGGCGGTCCGAACCATGAGCTGACCGCCGCGCTGACCGGCATCATCGACTATTTCGAGCTGCTGCACCGGCACCATTTCGGGGAATCGAACCTCAAGCTGCACGAGCGGCTGGGCCAGCTCTTCGCCCTCATCGCCGAGCACGAGGAGCGCCTCGCCGAACCCTTCGTCGACTTCCTCGAAGCGCATCCGAAGGTCCGGCTGATCGGCCGCCGCACAGCCGACCAGCAGCGCCGGGCGCCGACCTTCTCGTTCCTCGTCGAGGATCGGAATTCGGCCGAGATCCCGGCGGCCGTGGCACGGCACGGCATCGGCATCGGCAGCGGCGATTTCTACGCCGCCCGCCTGATCGACTCGCTGGGCGCCCGCGACCGGGGCGGCGTGGTGCGCGCCAGCATGGTGCACTACAACGCGGCGCACGAGGTTAAGCGCCTGATCGCGGCGCTGGACGAGGTGATCTGATCGGGCTTCGCGCCCTTTACTCCGCCGCGCTCTTGCGGCCGGCCAGGGCCTTCTCGACGGACGGGCGGCGCATCTCGAACACCTCCCGCACCACCGCGTATTCCATGTAGCCGAGGCGCGCGACGGGCTTGATCTTCGCCGTGTCGACGAGCCCGTCCCTGAGCACGGTATCCGAGATGTGGATGCCGACAACGTGGCCGAACACGGCGGTGTTCCTCGACTCCGGATCGTCGCTCGGCAGGTCGACGAACTGCAGCACCTTGCATTCGAGGTTGATCGGGGATTCGGCAACCCGCGGCGGCTTGACGAGGTTGCACGGCGCCGGCGTGAGGCCCGCCAGCGCCATCTCGTCGACCTCGGCCGGCAGCGACGCGCTGGTCAGGTTCATCGCGTCCCGCAAGTCCCAGGTCGCCATGTTGGCGACGAATTCCCCGGTCTCGCGGCAGTTGGTCAGCGTGTCCTTCGGCCCGTGCGGCTGCCGCCCGTTGATGCCGGCGACGACGACCGGCGGGTTTGACGCCATGCCGTTGAAGAAGCTGAACGGCGCGAGGTTGACGACGCCGTCCTTGCTCACCGTGGTCAGCCAGCCGATCGGCCGCGGCACGACGCAGCTCTTGAACGGGTCGTGCGGCAGCCCGTGATGGTCCTTGGTCTCGTAGAACATGTATATCCTCTCGCGCGCCCCGGCGGCGCTGCGTCAAGCCTGCCCGCCGCGGGCCGGCCGTTCAAGACCCTTGTCGGTCTGCCGGCGAAACCGGCGGTGTCTTCCCGCCGGCGGCCGCCCCGGCGACCCGCATACCGCCTGAAATATGCCGCCCAAATATATGATTATTATGAGGAAATTTGGGGTGGCTGATGGGACTTGAACCCACGACCCCCAGATCCACAATCTGGTGCTCTAACCAGCTGAGCTACAGCCACCGCAAGGCCCGTTCCGGGGATGCGCCTTTTAACGCCTGCCGCGCCGCCGCGTCAAGCGCAACGGCAGGTGACCGGCACCGGGCACGGCCGTCATTGCGAGGCGCGCAGCGCCGTGGCAGTCCAGCTGGCCCCGAGAATTCTGGATTGCTTCGCCTCCGGCTCGCAATGACGCCCATGGTCCCCGCCAATCCGACCGCCCCCTACCGCACGACCCGCTTTACCACGTGGCCAACCGACAGGCCCTGGACGACGATCGAGAAGATCACGACGCCGTATGTAATGATCAGGATCGTGTCTTTCGAGGGGCCAGCCGGCAGCGACAGGGCGAGCGCCACCGAGATGCCGCCGCGCAGCCCGCCCCAGGTGAGCACGGTGACCGCCCCTTGGGTGAACTGGCGCTTGACGCGCAGGATGCCGATCGGGGCGGCCACGGCGACCAGCCGGGCCAGCAGCACCAGCGGGATCGCCAGCAGCGCCGCCCACAGGGTCGCGGTCTCGAAGGCCAGTGCCAGCACCTCGAAGCCGATGATCAGGAACAGCACGGAGTTGAGGATCTCGTCGATCAGCGACCAGAAGGTCTGGACGTGCAGCGCGGTCTTGCCGCTCATCGCAAAACGGGTGCCGTGGTTGCCGATCAGGAGCCCGGCGACCACCGCGGCGATCGGCGCCGAGGCGTGCACCGCGTGGCTGATCGCGGTGACCAGGAACACCAGCGCCAGGGTGATCAGCACCTCGAGATTGTGCTCGTCGATGGTCAGCATCGCCCGGTAGGCGATGAAGCCGCCGATCAGCCCGATGGCGGCACCGCCGACCGTCTCGATCAGGAACAGCTCGACGATGTCGGCCGGGCCGATCGCCGCCCCGGCCGCGCCGCCGGCGGCGATG
>JBFIFO010000044.1:0-24732 GCA_041602815.1 Alphaproteobacteria bacterium
AACGCCGGCGACGATACGCTGGCGGGCGGCGATGGAGCCGACGTGGTCTACGGCGACCAGGGCGACAACGCGGCGCTCGGCGGCGGGGCCGACGCGCTCTACGGCGGCACCGGCAGCGACGCGCTGTGGGGTGAAAGCGGCGACGACAAGCTGGAAGGCAATGCCGGGAACGATACGCTCCACGGCGGCACTGGCTTCGACACCGCCTACTTCACGCAGGCAGCGGGCGTTGCGGTCACGCTGAACAACCTCGGCGACGGCACGGCGAGCGATGCGGTGACCGGGACCGACACGCTGATCAGCATCGAAGCGTTGGTCGGCGGCAGCGGCCACGACACGTTCACCGGCGGCGCCGGCGACGAGCTGTTCCATGGCGGGGCGGGCAACGACTCGCTCGTCGGCCGCGGCGGCAGCGACACGCTGGTCGGCGGCACGGGCGACGACGTGCTTGACGGCCTCGACGGTGCCGATCTTCTGATCGGTGACGGGCCCGACGCCCTCGACGGCAACGACAAGCTGTATGGCGGTCTCGGCAACGACACGATGTACGGCGGCAACGGCGATGGCAGCATCGTCGCGCCGTTCGACGACGACATCATGTTCGGTGGCGACGGCGACGACCTGATGTTTGGCGAGGCCGGCGGCGATCTGATGGACGGCAATGCCGGCGACGATACGATGCATGGCGGCCTCTCCCTCGACGTCCTGTACGGCGGCACCGGCAACGATCTGCTGTACGGCAACGAAGGCACCGACTTCATGGAGGGCGGCCTCGGCAACGACACGCTTCACGGCGGGACCGGCGACGACCTGATGTTCGGCGTCGACGGCAACGACGTGCTGTTCGGCGAGGCCAACAACGACACGTTGTACGGCGGCACCGGCAGCGACGTGCTGGCTGGCGACAGTGGCAACGACGATCTGTTTGGAGAGGCCGGCGGAGATGCATTGACCGGCGGATCCGGCGCGGATCTGATATACGGCGGTGCGGGGCGCGATACGCTTTCCGGCGGCACCGGGGACGATCTGCTGTTCGGTGACAACGGAGTCGTGGGGCTGCCTGTTGTCGGCAACGACAATGACAGCCTCGCCGGCGGTGACGGCCATGACACGCTGTATGGCGAAGATGACCGCGACACACTGCGTGGCGGCGCAGGCAACGACGTGCTGTACGGCGACGATGGCATCGGAGGTGCGGGCCTGCTCGGTGGCGAGAACGACCTGCTGTTCGGCGAAGCCGGTGACGACAGGCTGTTCGGCGAGGCCGGGACTGACACGTTGCGGGGCGGCGGGGGGCGTGACACCCTCGACGGCGGCGCTGGCGGTGACCTACTGTTTGGTGACAACGGCGTAGCTGGGCGACCTGTCGGTGGAAACGACAATGACAGTCTGACCGGTGGTGCCGGTAACGATACGCTGTTCGGCGAGGACGATCGCGACACCCTGCGCGGCGGCGAAGGCAACGACGTGTTGTACGGCGACGACGGCATAGGCGGTGCGAGTCTGCTCGGCGGCGAGAACGACCTTCTGTTCGGCGATGCCGGTGACGACAGGTTGTTCGGCGAGGCTGGGTCTGACACGCTGCGGGGCGGCGATGGAAGCGACGTGCTCGACGGCGGCGCCGGCAACGACGTGCTGTTCGGCGAGGCCAATGACGATCTACTTGTCGGCGGCGACGGCAACGACCGGCTCAACGGTGATGGCGAGAATGACGTTCTGTTCGGCAGTGCCGGGCGTGATACGCTGGCTGGCGGAGCGGGCCACGATGTCCTGTACGGCGACAACGGCACCGTGGGGCAGCCTATTGCCGGAGCTGACCGTGACAGTCTGACTGGCGGCGCCGGCAATGATACGCTGTTCGGTGAAGACGATCACGATACGCTGCGCGGCGGTGCCGGCGACGACGTGCTGTACGGTGACGACGGTGCTGGCGGGGCCGGCTTGCTCCTAGGCGAGACTGACTTGCTGTTCGGGGATGCCGGTGCTGACAAGCTGTTCGGCGAGGACGAGTCCGATACGCTGCGTGGCGGCGCAGGGCGTGATACCCTCGACGGCGGCACTGGCGATGACCTGCTGTTTGGCGACAATGGCGTGGCTGGGCGAGCCCTTGGCGGCAACGACGGCGACAGTCTGACCGGCGGCGACGGCAACGATACGTTGTTCGGTGAGGACGACCAAGATACGCTGCACGGCGGCGCTGGCGACGACGTGCTATACGGCGACGACGGTGCCGGCGGGGTGGGATTGCTTCTTGGCGAGACCGACCTGCTGTATGGCGATGCCGGTGACGACACGCTGTTCGGCGAAGACGAATCCGATACGCTGTTCGGCGGCGACGGCAGCGATTTGCTTGACGGTGGCGAGGGCAATGACTTGCTCGACGGCGGCACCGGGGACGATATCCTCGACGGCGGTGCCGGCACCGATGTGCTGACCGGCGGGACGGGTGCCGACAGATTCGTCTTCAGCTCGAAGACCGAGGCGAACGGCGACTCCATCACCGACTTTACCAAGGGTGCCGATATCATCGACCTGAGCGGCATCGATGCCAATGACGGTACGGTCGGCGTGGATGAAGCCTTCACTTTCATCGGCACGGGGGCGTTCTCCAACACCGTGGGCGAGTTGCGGGTCGACACCAACACGGCCGGCAACACCGTGGTCCAGGGTGACACAGACGGTGACGGAACCGCCGACTTCGAGATCGAGCTGATCGGCGTGACGAATCCGAGCATTCTGGATGTCACCGATTTCGACCTCTAGCGGTCGCAACGGGCAACCTCCGATCCGGCTGGTGCCATGAACCACGGCGACGCCGGAACAGGGTAAGGGCCCGATTGGACCGAAACTCGCAGAACCGGGGGCAACCCCGGTTCTTTCTTGCCGGGCCGGCGCATGGCGTCGGAACGAAAACGGATGCTTGCGTCCGAACGTTTGCAGGATGGCGTAACGACATGGTATGATTGGATTTTATAAAATCTTTTCGAAATACCGCGAGGTTGATGCGCGGGGTCAGGGTGGTGTTGCAAATGGGTGATCCGAACAAGACGGCGGCCCAAAGGGCCCTCGCAGCGTGCCGGGGCGCCTTCGTCGCCGTGGCCTGTTTCAGCCTGATCGTCAATCTCTTGATGCTGACCGTGCCGCTTTACATGCTGCAGGTCTTCGATCGCGTGCTGAGCAGCCGCAGCGAAGAGACCCTGATCATGCTGACGGTTGTGGCGGCGGGGGCCTTCCTGCTCCTGGCCGCCATCGATATCGTGCGGTCGCGCATCCTGTTGCGGGCCAGTACCCGCCTCGAACTCGATCTGGGCGGCGAGGCGCTGACCGCGGCGATCTCGAGCGCCGTTCACGGCGGCGGCCACAGTGCGCAGGCGCTTCGCGACGTCAACCAGCTGCGCAGCTTTCTGACCGGCTCGGGCATTCTCGCCCTGTTCGACGCGCCGTGGACGCCGGTGTTCATAGCCGTGATCTACCTGTTTCATCCACTGCTCGGCTCCATCGCCATCGGCGGTGCCATCCTGCTGTTCGTCCTTGCGGTGGTGAACGACATGGTGACGCGGGCGTCGCTGACGACCGCCAATGCGGCGTCGCTTACGGCGCTCAACAAGGCGCAGGCAGGCATTCGCAATGCCGATGTCGTCGAGGCGATGGGCATGCTGCCGGGCGTGTTCAAGCACTGGTTCGCCGACAATGCGCGGGCCCTCCATCTGCAGCTCAAGGCCAGCCGCCGCAGCGGCAACATCACCAGCGTGGCGAAGTCCATTCGGCTGATGGTGCAGATCGTCATGCTGGGCGTTGGTGCGTTTCTCGTCATCCAGCAGGAGATCACGCCCGGAGTCATGATCGCGGGGGTACTGCTGATGGCACGCGCCCTGTCACCGGTCGAGCGAGCGATCGGCGTGTGGCGCAGCCTGATCGGTGCCCGCGTTGCCTATCACCGGCTGAACGAAATCCTGGCCGCGCGGCCGCGCCGCGACAGCGCCATGGAACTGCCGCGGCCGCAGGGGCATATTTCGGTGGAGCGGCTCATCTATTATCCACCGGACGGTAACAAGGCCATCCTAAAGAACATTTCCTTCGACCTGCAGGCGGGCCAGGCACTCGGCATTGTCGGTCCGACCGCCGCCGGCAAGTCGACGCTCGCCAAGCTCCTGGTCGGATCGTGGCAGCCGACCGCCGGCAAGGTGCGGCTCGACGGCGCCAACGTTTACGCGTGGAACCGACAAAGTTTCGGGCAGCACGTCGGCTACCTGCCGCAGGATGTGGAGCTCTTCGCGGGCAGTGTGCGCGACAATATCGCCCGGCTCGGTGAAGTCGATCCCGATACCGTAATCGCCGCCGCCCGGCTGGCGGGTGTCCACGACATGATCCTGCGCCTGCCGTCAGGCTATGAGACGGAGATCGGCGAAGGCGGCGAATTTCTCTCCGGCGGCCAGCGACAGAGAATTGCCCTCGCACGGGCCATGCTCGGCCGGCCATGTCTGCTGGTTCTCGACGAGCCCAATGCCAATCTCGACACCACCGGCGAGAAGGTTCTGCTGGAGGCGCTGTCGGAGGCGAAGGCCTCCGGCACCACCATCGTCATCATCACGCACAGGCGCAGCATCCTTGAAATCGTTGACAAGATGCTGGTTCTCAACAACGGGACGGTCGAGGCGTTGGGTCCGCGGCCCGAAGTCCTCAAGAAACTGGCGCAGCGGTCGGGACTGGCCGCGACCGACCGGCCGGCCGCGCTCGCGAAACTCAGCCTGAAAAGGGCGACCGAGAAGTCGTTATGACAGCCATGACTCGAAAGTCTGAACTGATTGCCGCCGCTCCCCCGGCCGCGCTGCCGAAATTGCCCACGAGCACACGCGGGCCAACGATCGTCGGCCTCGTCATACTCATCCTGGCGGTTGGCGGCTTCGGCAGCTGGGCAGCGCTGGCGCCGCTCAGCAGCGCCGCGCTCGCGCCAGGCGTCGTCGTCATGGAGGGCAGCCGCAAGACCGTGCAGCACCTGGAAGGCGGCATCATCAAGGACATCCTCGTTTCAGAGGGCAGCGCGGTCGCCGCCGGTGACGTTCTCGTGCGCCTCGACGAGACGGGCCCAAGAACCCTCTTCGATCTGCTGCGCGGGCAATATCTTGCCGCGATTGCGCTCGAGGCCCGGTTGAGTGCAGAACGCGATCTACTGCAGGAGGTCAGGTTCCCCGCTGAGTTGCTGGCCGAACGGGACGACGCCGCCGTGGCGGAAATATTGGCCGGACAGCAGCGGCTTTTCGAAACGAGGCGGCGATCGCTGCAAGGACAGATCGACATTCTCAGACAACGCGGTGCCCAGTACGACGAGGAGGTCAGCGGCCTGAATGCCCAGCTGGAGGCGACGCAGCGGCAGATTGTGCTCATCAGGGAAGAGCTGAAGATCGTGAAGGATTTGTATGAGAAGGGCCACGAAACCAAGCGCCGGGTCCTTGCCCTGGAGCGGGCCATGGCCGACCTGCGCGGCGAGCGGGGCGAACTTATTTCGGATATCGCGCGTGTCAAACAGCGCATCGGCGAGACGGAGCTGCGGATCATAGACCTCGAGAACGCGTTTCAGCGCGAAGTGGCCGGCCTGCTGCGCGAGGTACAGACGGACGTCTCGGAGCTGAACGGCCGTCTCCACGCACAGGAATACACGCTGCAGCGGCTGGATATTCGTGCCCCGCAGGCCGGCGTGGTGGTCGGGCTCAAGGTCCATACCACGGATGGCGTCATCGCCCCGGGTATGCCGATTCTCGACATTGTTCCCTCCGAGGACCGGATGATCATCGAGGCGCGGGTCAGCCCCCACGACATCGATGTCGTCTATCCGGGATTGGCGGCACAGGTCCGGCTGACGGCATACAAGCGGCGCACGACACCGATGATCTACGGTAAGGTCATCCACGTCTCGGCGGATCGCTTCGTCGACGACAAGAGCGGTATCGCGTATTATCTTGCGAAGATCGAGGTCGACATGGCGGCGCTGGAGACCTGGGACGATGTGCACCTCTATCCCGGCATGCCCGCTGACGTCATGATCGAGACGGGCAAGCGAACGGCTCTTGAGTATTTGATCAGCCCCATCACCAACAGCATCCACCGGGCGTTTCGGGAGCAGTAGCCGGAACCGGCACGTTCACTGTCCTGCGCAGGCGAAAAGCGACCCGTCAACGAACCTCGAACGAATCGGCGCGGCGAAACGACTGCGATGTGCCGTCGGCACGCCGAACGACGACGGCTTCGGCCCGGTATCGGCCGTGTGCCCAAGTCCGGTCCCGCCGCCGTTTGCCGGCAAACTCGAATCGGTGCGCCTGGGTCTTCTGCAATGTCCGTGCGTGCTCGACGAGGAACGTTCCGTCCGGCGCCCGGATGCTTAACGTGATCCGGTCGCCCGCGTGCACGCCGAACAGTTCGACCCAGAACACCAGGACCGGCGCGTCGGCGGCGAAGACCGCCTGGCGATGTTGTCCGCGGCGCACCTCTTCCAGCTTCGGCATGGTGTCGGCAAATCCGGCGTTGAAGATTACCGTCGGACGGTATTCGAGCGCCGCCTGTGCGGGCGCATCCCACAGCGTTCCAGGGCCCGCGGCGCAGTTCGCGGCGCCTTCGATGCCGACAAAGGGATCGATCTTCCTGCCTTTGTGCCGGACTGCGAATTCGACATGTGGAAACTCCGTCAAGCCGGATAAGCCGACGAAGCCAAGGGTATGCCCCGCACCAACTCGATCCCCGGGTTTCACGGCGATGCTGTCGCGGCGCAAATGACAGTATTGGGTCGTCCAGCCGCCGCCGTGGTCGAGAACGACCCCATTGCCGCATTCTCGGCCCTTGATTGCGTTTCTGCCGCCCTGGGTGACGTCGATGTCGGCCATGCCATCGCGCACCCGGCTCACCAGCCCCGGCGCGGCCGCCAGCACCGGTACGCCATGCGACATGACAGCGAGGTCCCTGATGCCGAAATCGGTCCCGCCGTGCCCGTCATAGCTGCGAACGCCGCAGGCGTAGTCGCGCACGCCGGAGCCGGGGTCGTGATCGAAGTAGTTTATGATCCAGCAATCGTTGCCCGGACGGCAATCCACGGGCACGGCGAATCGCGGCGTGTCGGCGGCGCCCACGCCGACCACCGCTGCGATGCACGCCAGTAACGCCAGAGGCAGTGCGAACTCAAACCGGGTCATTTGCACGTCTCCCACCTAGCCCGCCGTGACTGCCAGGGTCTCCAAGGGACCGTGCCGGATCATGGACCCGCGGGGCTTCATGCGCTGCGTTCGGCCCTGCCCAGGGATATAATTCGCATGCAGCCCCGGACGATCCTCTCCACATTGTCGACCGGCCCGCGCGCCTGCAGCTTCCTGGCGAACTCGGTTGCCCGTCTTCCGAATTCCGCATCCTCGATCACCCTGTCCAGGGCATCGACAACGGCCTTGGGCGTGAAGTTTCCCGCCACCTTGAGTCCGAGGCCGAGTTCCTCCAGTGCGCGGGCGGTCAACTCCTGCTCCATATGGCGCGGCAGAAGGACATGCGGCCGGCCGATTCCCACGGCCATCTCGGTCGTACCGATTCCCCCGTGGTGGATGATCGCCGATGCATTCTTCAAGGCGTCTGACAGCGGCGCCGGCACGTCGTGCACGTGGTGGCCGCGCTTGCGCAACGCCCGGCGGAGCGTCGCCGGAGCGCGGCGAATGTAGATCTCGCCAGGCAGCTTGATGTCTGCAAGACCGCGTGCGGCATTCTTGATCCCCCGGAAGTCCGACGCGATGTAGGCAAAGAAACCCGGCTTGGCAGGCAGCGGCATCGGCGGCGGCGGCGTCTCGAAGGGGCCCAGAACCTCCTCGGTGCGCGCGCTGCGGTAAGGGTCGAGCTCGGGCAGGGTGCACACGTAGCGACCTTCCGCGGCGAACAGCCCCGGCAGAGTTTCGGGGCACGGCCGGTTGCGTCGCCGTTGCACCTCCCGGATGACCGCCAGCATTCGTTTCTGCGGGATGGTCTCAGGGAACTGCGGGCGAAGGATCGGGAACGCCGGCAGGTCGTCGGGCGGCATCGTGAAGCCGTCGCCCACGATCACCATCGGGTTGACGCCGTATGCCGCAAGGCACAGCGTCGGACTGTAATCGCTTATGATCAGGTCGGGGCGCGTGAGGTCGATGAGGTTCTGCCAGCCCGCCACCATCGGCATAAGGTCGTCGGGATTGTCGAATCCCTGCATGGCGAAGATGTCGGATATGGCCGCCGCCCGGAACGGTCTGCCCGTCTGGTCCGGCCGCGGTTGCCACTGCGGCGCCTGAAGCAGCGGAAATGGCTCGCCGCGCAGGGCCGGCCATGGTTCGACGAGGTTGCGCACGGCAAAGACCGGCGCATGACCATGTGCCGCAAGGCCGCGGGCGATGGCCAGAAGCCGCTTGACGTGCCCGAGGCCGGCTCCCAGCTCCCAGCCGATCAGTACCTTGGCCATCGAGCGCCCCGACGAAGGGCCTTTGCGTTGTGCGGCGTAACTCCAGCGCGTGCCTGGCGAGCCGACATCCCACGAAACCCCGGCAGATCCCGGCTCACTCGCCGGGGACCGTCTGCTTTTCCCGTGCCGCCGCGGCCGCGTCCTCGGCTTCGGCCTGTCCCGCTCCGTCATATCCGAAGACATGGAAGACGTCGGCACATTCCCGCGCAAGCGCCCGGGCCTCCTCGTCGGTGAGAACCTCGGCGTACGATCCAATCCGCGCCGGCGAGAGTTTCTTGCCCCACAGCTCGCTGTCCCACGGGCGGTGGAGGTCCCACGTCTTCAATTCCTCGAAATCGACACGGCTGTGTTTCCAGGCCTGGTTCGCCCTGAAATCCTTCAGTTCCAGACCGGTGAAATTCCGGATCCGTTCGAGTTCGGCTTCGGTATTGGCTACAAGGTTCTCGTATTTGACGATTATGAGATTCCTGCGGAATTTCGGGTCCTGGATCTTCAGGCAGGGGCGGTAGAAGGACTTGTAGTACTCGGCCAGCCTGCTCAAGTCCCGCCTGTCGAACACGTTTTGCCGGCCCGCCGCGCCCATCCTTTCCCCGACCTTGACCAGAGAGGCGATCGTGTCCCTCGGGTCGCGGACAAGCAGCAGGAATTTCGCGTCCGGAATGAGCTCGTGGAGGAGCGGGAACAGCTTGGTCAGCGAGATTTCCTTGAGCACGAGATTCGCCGCCGGCGCATACCGGTTGCGGGTTGTCTCGAGGAACGCGGTCACCCACTGCCGGTGAAACGCCTGGAACGCTTCCGCATCCGCAAAATAATCCTTGCCCCGTACCTCGTAGTGAGGCTTGCCCTTCGCGTAGGCCTCGACCAGGTGCAGCAGCAGGAACGACTCGTAAATCAGGGGATTTGTCGTCTCATCCGTGCAGAGCACACTTTGCAGCAGCGTCGTGCCCGTACGTTGGCATCCACCCACGAAAAAATAGGTCAAAATGCGCTCCTCCGTTTCCTGTGCCGCACCCCGTGGCTCCCCGCTGTTCGCGCCGTGTGCGCCGTCCCTGCACGATGTCATGCCTTCTTGCGCGATCGAGCCGACTGCGATTTGGTCGCGCTGGATTTGCGCGAAGCCTTGCCGGACTTGGCTTTCCTCGTTTTGCCCTTTGCCGCGGTGTCCTTCTTGCCGGGCTTGGATTTCTTGCCGGCGGCCGCGGCGTCGCCCGTCTTTGGTTCGTCGATCCGGTTGCCGTTGCAGAGATCTTCCATGGCGGCGACTTGCCGGCGCAGGCAGTCTTCAAGGTTATAGCGCTCCAGCACGGTGTCCCGCGCGCGGGCCCGCAGAGCCGCCATCCGGTCCTTGTGCTGCATCACTTCGTCGATCCGGTCGGCGACGGCGCCGGGCGAGAAAAAGTCGACAAGGAGGCCGTTCTTTCCCTCGGTGATGACCTCGGTAACCGGCGGGGTGTCGGATCCGATGACGAGGCATCCCGCAGCCATGGCTTCGAGCATCGACCATGATAGCACGAACGGGTAGGTCAGATAGACGTGCGCCGAGGAAACCTGCAGCACATTGATAAACCGCGAATAAGACACTCGGCCCAGAAAGAACACGCGCTGCGGGTCAATCTTCACCTCCGACAGCATCTTCTGCCGGTATGTCTGACCGCCCGGCAGGCGACGACCGTAGCTGACGCCGTCGTCGCCCACGATCAGGAAATGGCAATTGGGTCGCCGGGAGCAGGTCTCCGCCACCGCGCGCATGAATGTGGGGAACCCGCGATAGGGCTCGAGGTTGCGGGCGACATACGTTACGACCTCATCGCTCCGGCTGAGCACCCGACCGTCCGGCAGCGTAAACGTCGCGTCGGCCTTCGGGCAGGCAGCCTCGGTATTGATGCCGTCATGGATGACCGCGATCTTGTCGCGATACACGTCCGGAAACTGATCCCGCTGCCATTGCGTCGGGCTGATGCCCTGATCGCAGCTCTCGATGCTCAGGAGATGCAGGGCGTTTCTTGTGCGCACACGGGTCTGGTCGTCCAGCTTGACCGGGTTCGCGGGGTCGAAACCGACATCGGCACCGGAAGCCCGATAATAGAACTCACAATAGTTAAGGAGTGGGACATCCGGATAGATGTCCTTGATATACAGCGACTCGCCCCAACCGGGGTGGGCGCACACGATATCCGGTTTGAAACCCTTGTTCTTGAGCGCAAGTGCGGTGCGCGCCACGCCTTGGCCGTTCAGGATGCCGGCCTCGAAGCTGCGGATGTAGTAATGCGTTTCCAAAGACGGTTTGCGCGTGGGTTCGTATTCGAACTTCGCGACTCCGGGAATATCCGGTTTTCCGCGCTGCGTAATGAATACTACTTTGTTCTCCGGCTTCGACGCGACAAATCGACTCAGATATCTGTACTGCCCCGGGCAATTCTGATGTATAAAGAGTACACGCATCCCCATTATTTGACCTAATTCTGGTTGTTGGCATTCGGACATCGACTAATTCGATCGTCATTATTATTATAACTTATGTAACGGGGGACGCCAAGGGCGAAGCTCCGGAACAGGCGCGAATTCGATACCCGTCGAGGTGGCGTCGAAACGGCACCTCCGTCTTTCCGGCACGCGTTCGCGGTATTCATGTTATTCTGCGGCCGGTGCTGCCGGCCATCACGCAGGAGATTGCGAAAACTCGATAATTCGGCAGCGTGCAGCACAGGCCGGCAATCGGCTGGCGGTTCAGTGCCTGTCGCGCGGCCGTTGCAACGCGATCGTCGGGACCGGACGGACAGGGCAGAGGCGCCGGGCATGACACAAAATAAAAGCACCAATATCAGGGAGCGCTTCATTGCCGCTGCCAAATCGAACGGAGACAGATACAAGAAGTACTCCGTCCATGGCTACGAGATCTTCCTCAATATCAGCGAGTCCATCATGATGTATGCGCGGGCCATCGAACGCTTCGAGCCCGCGAAATTCGCCTTCCTGAAGCGGTATCTGAAGCCGGGGATGGTGTTTGTCGACGTCGGCGCCAACAAGGGCGATTTTTCCCTTCTGGCGGCCAAGCATGTCGGGCCGACGGGCAGGGTCATCGCCTTCGAACCGGAGCCCGAGAACTGCGCATGGATGCGCAGGAGCATCGGCGCCAACGGCTTCACCAACATCGTCCTGGTGCAAAAGGCCCTTTCGAACCGGACTGGTACGGCAAACCTCTATCTCGGCAAGAAGAGCGGCTGGCATACCCTCAAGCCGGACCAGGAGAACCGGAACGAGGGCGCCATCGCCGTATCGACCTGTACGCTGGATAATGCTCTGGAAGGCCGGTGCGACGTCTTGAAGATCGATGTCGAAGGTGCCGAGAACGAGGTGATCGATGGCGCGGCCGAAACGATCGGGACCCACAGGCCGGTCATACTCGTCGATCTGCATCCGCAGTTGGGTGCGGAAGTCGCGGATATCCAGCGCAAACTCATCGACCAATCCTATCTCGCGTTCGACATGATGGACCTGGGCGCACCGTTGCAGCGGCTTCCCAATGCTCCGATCGACGTACTATTCTTGCCTGCGGAGCGGCGGCCACGATGATCCCGGCGGCAGATCGGGCGCGCAACGGGGGCCGCTTCTTGCGTGCGGGGCCTGAATTGCCGCAATGCGGGGTCCGAATCGAGGCGCTGGCGCCGGGACCGTCGAGATCGTGAGTGCCGCCTCTCGAACGCAACGGCATCCGCCACGTGTGCCGACAAGAAACTGGAAGGAGCTTGCCATCCCGGATACCGCTAACACCAGAATGGACGTCGCCGTATACGGCCTGATGCGTACGGGCACCACCCTGGTGTCCGATCTGCTGACGCTGCGCGGCCGCTCCTTCGTCGTCGCGGAGCCCGATCTCTTCGTTGAGTGGCACCCGCAGACGATCGCACGGGTGCACCGGGCGCTGGGTGCGTTCGGTCTCGATCTGGGCAGAGATGAGAATATGCCGCAGCAGTCGCAGTACCGGACCTATGTCAACTATTTCGACCAACGGGTGGTTCCGGCGCTGGCCGGTCTCGATCTGTGGGGCATCAAGCACGTCAGTTTCCAGAAGTGGCGCGAACTCCTCGACCACTACAAGCCGAACCGGCTGATCCTTTGCGTCCGCGACATCCGCGACGTCGTGCTCTCGCAGATCGAGTTCGTCGGCCGCCACGGACTCGCCTTTCCCGGCGGGCGCCGTATGCGCGACGAAGCCTGGGTGATGACCCGGTTCTGCCACGACGCCCATGACCTTATCGCGATGGCCCGTCGTCCACACCTGTTGCTGCGTTACGAAGACCTGGTCGCCGACGGCACAGTGCGCGACAAGCTGCGCGATTACGTCGGCCTCGAGCAGCTGGGCGACGACAGAATCAACCTCGACGCCGAGCCCGAAAACCGCCGCGCCTGGGAGGCCGACAAACACGATGGCGGCGTTTCGACCCGATCGGTCGGCCGGTTCGATCGTGAACCCCACGGCCCGGCGCGCAACGTCGCGGAGCGCACATGGCGGCTGATGTGGCAGTACTGTGCCGCGTTCGGTTACCCGGCAGCGGCGGACGGCGAACGGCTGGACCAGCATCCCCTGGCGGCGCCGCGCAGCGGCGGCATGAACCCTCTGGAATGGTGGCAGGTGAACACATGGAACTGGCCGGGGCCGATGGTCATCGAACCGGCCTTCGCCCGGCGGCGGGCCCGGATGACGGCCGCCCGGTCGGTCCCCGAAGGATCCGTCGTGCTCGATCTCGGCTGCTGCATGCCCGCCTTCCGGCACATGCTGCCACAGGGTTGCCGTTATATCGGTTCCGATTTTGTCGCGCGCTTCGAGGGATGCCGTGCCGCCGATTACCACAACGGCGAACTGCCTGACGCTGCTGGGGCGACCCTGGTCACAGTGCTCGGCCTGCTGGAGTATCTGATGGATGTGCCGGGTTTCCTTGCCCGGCTGCGCGGGCTCGCCCGGCCCGTCATTGCGACCTACCATGCGCGGGACGATACCCCCGACGTCGACCGGACGGCGCTCGGCTGGCAGAGCCACCTGAATCGCACGGATTTCCTCGCGGCCTGCCGATCCGCGGGGTTCGACGTCTCGGCGAAGTGGGTGTTCGACGGCCATCAAAGCCTGTTCCACCTTCGGCCGTCGCCAGCGGCAGGTTGAGGGGCGGTCCTTGCGGCCGCCAATCCGGATTAGGCGTTCCCGCTTTCAGGGCCGCGGATCGAGATCAGCCCGATCTTCGCGAACCACACAAGTGTGCGCAGCACGGCCCTGCGTGCGCCGGCTCCCGGAAACGGCTCGAGCAATTCACCGACCGTGCACCGTTCCGTGCCGGCCAGCGTGGCAAGCAGCTTGGCGCGATCGGCGGCCGAAGCGATCACTTGGCTCCCGCCGGCGGTCAGCGGATCCTCGAGAAACCCCGACAAGTCCGGCGCCGTCCCGCCGAACTGCGGGACGATCACCGTGTGTTCCTGCAGCGCGACGGACGGATAGCTGCGAAACACCGAAAAGGGATCGTCGCGCAACGGATTCGGCGGCCGCCCTGCAGATTGCGGCGCCACCACGTCGGCCTTGCGGCGCCGCTCGGAGAGTTCATGCCACAACTTCTGGTAGGCAGCGATGATGTGCGGCCAGTCGAAGACCTCGCGGGCGCGCCGGTAGCCGGCCTCCCCCATGCTCTTCCTGAGTTCAGGATTGCCGAGCAGGCTGACATAGGCCTCCGTGCAGGCACCGACGTCGACGGCAACGCACTGGCTGGCGTGGCCGATGTAGCGGTCATAGGTATCGATGTCGAGCGCATAACGCAGCGCCAGGTCGAGCCCGGTTCCCGGCGGGGACATCGTGGTCGGGACCATGAGACCGTCGATCCCGTGGCGAACCGTATCGCGGTAGCCGTCCCAGTCGCTGACCACCATCGGCAGCCCGGCGGCCAGCGCCTCGATCGGCACCAGCCCGAAGGTCTCCTGAACATTGTCAGACAGCGAGGTGAACAGATCGGCGGCAAACCAAATGTTCCATCTGATTTCGGGTCGCCGGCCGTCGAGGAAGATCGCGTTTACCGAGGGGCAATAGCGCTTGGCGCCCTCACGAAAGGCACCTTCGATATACTCGTTCGCGAACCAGCCCACCTGGATCAGGTGGATGCGATTCCCGAGCTGCTGCGCCGCCCGCTCGAGCGCAAGGTACATCGGCAGCGGATGCGCCTTGGCGTGAAAGCTCAGGCGGCCCAGAAAGAGCACGGCCAGGTCATCGTCCGCGATGCCGTTCTGGCGGCGCAGCTCGTGCCGTTTCTTTTTCGTTTCCGGCGACCGCTCGAAACGTGCGCAGTCGACGCCGAGCGGGATGACGGGAAGTTCCGGCGGCACCAGGGGCTTTGCGCCGAGCCGCGCGCCGAGATAGTCCTGCCAGCCATCCAGAACATGTTCGATCGTCTTCCTGACAACGCTCGAGGTACAGATGATTGCATCCCAAGGTTGCACCGGGGCGATCGGCAGGGTGCCGATCGCATCCATGACGGCGTGCGACGCCGTGGTATGGGTAATCCCGCAGAGACTATATGCCCGCGGGTCCAGGTGACGGCGCTGCCATGCCAGGTCCGCGATGCCCGGCCCGCCGATGAACAGGCATCCCGTCTGCCCGATCTGATCGAGTTGGCCGAATGGAATCCAGGCGGTTTTGCGATCGGCGTCGGCAACCCTGGCAACGAAATTCCGGAAACTGCCGAAATCCTCGCGCGTCCGGCAGTAGCCGTGAAGGCAATCGACGTTCGCGTGCCGGACGAAGGCGTCGAGGAACCCTTCGCCGGCCGCGCGCCGGCCCAGCAACCTGCTGCGCGACGTATCGAAGGCCTCTGGCGCATAATAGATCGCTGCATTGGGTCTCGCGCTCATGGAACCGCCGCTTTTCTGCCGTATCGGGCTTAGCTATGCCACCGGAACTGCGAAAAACCTTCCCACCCCCCCAAAGGCATTGTCAAGCTGGCCGGTGCCACGGCGGGCGCATACCTTCCGAAACCGGCGGCTGCCCCGGAGGCCCGGCCAGGCCGGTCGATCCGATCGAACCGACGTACCGCACAACCCGGACCGTCCTGGCGGCGGTTCGAAGTCCTGTTGAACAGCGGCATTGCTGAGTGAAGTGGTGGAGCCGAGGGGAGTCGAACCCCTGACCTTCGCATTGCGAACGCGACGCTCTCCCAACTGAGCTACGGCCCCACAAGGGTGCGTATTATTCGCCCCGCCGGGCGACGCGGAATATGTGGTGGAAGGGAGCGCCTGTCAAGCATCGCCTGCGTGTGGCGCCTTGCGCTGGCCGGCCCTCCTCGCACTTGCCGTGCCTCCGCCATGGCTGTAGTGTCGCGGGCGCCGCGCGGACTGCTATGGAAGGCGAGTTGGAAGAATCATGGCCCTGAATCCCATTGTGTGGCTGATTGCCAGCGCCATCGAGATTTACGTGATGTTCGTCATCGCCCATGTGATCCTGGGCTGGCTGGTCGGTTTTGAGGTCGTCAATCTGCGGAACCGGCTGGTCTACATGATCTACGACATGCTTCACCGGATCACGGAGCCGGCGCTGAAGCCGATCCGGCGCCGCATGCCGCGGATGCAGATCGACATTTCGCCGGTGATCTTGATCCTGCTTCTCTATTTCGTCCGATACTCGGTGATCTGGTTCAATTTCAAGATGCTGGCGTGAACCGGCACGACCGATGCCGGCAACCCCGTTTCGGGTGGCGGCGGACGGTGTGCGCATCGCAATCCGGCTGACGCCGAAGGCCTCGGCGAACCGGATCCGGGCCATCGAGCGGCAGTCCAACGGATCGTCCGTGCTCCGCGTGTCCGTCACCGAGGCGCCGGAGGCAGGCAAGGCCAACGCCGCCCTTCTCAAGCTCCTCGCGAAGGCGTGGAAACTGCCGAAAACGTCGCTTTCTGTGGTCTCGGGCGCGACCTCGCGGCGTAAGGTCCTCCTGGTTTCTGGGAACCCGGATACGCTGATCGCGAGACTGCAAGAATGGGAAAGGACATTGGAATGAGCGGTGCCGATCCGAAGGTCATCGATGGCAAGGCGTTCGCGGCGGCGCTGCGCAGTCGTATCGCCGTGGTGGTCGCGGACCTGAAATCGAGCCAGGACCTCACACCGGGCCTCGCGGTGGTGCTGGTCGGCGAGAACCCGGCGAGCCAGATTTACGTCCGCTCGAAGGGCAAGCAGACCGAGGAGACCGGCATGAACAGCTTCCAGCACACCTTGCCGGCGGACACCGCGCAGGCGCAGCTGCTGTCGCTGATCGCATCCCTCAACGCCGATCCGCAGGTTCACGGCATCCTGGTCCAGCTGCCCCTGCCCGACCAGATCGACGAGCAGGCGGTGATCGACGCGATCGACCCGGCCAAGGACGTCGACGGCTTCCATGTCGTCAACGCCGGGCGGCTGGCGACCGGCGGCAAGGCGATGGTTCCGTGCACGCCGCTCGGCTGCCTGATGCTGCTGCAGGACCGGCTGGGCGACCTGACCGGGCTGGAAGCGGTGATCGTCGGCCGCTCCAACATCGTCGGCAAGCCGATGGCGCAGCTCCTGCTCGGCGCGAATTGCACGGTGACGGTCGCCCATTCCCGAACGCGCGATTTGCCCGGGGTCTGCCGGCGTGCCGACATCCTGGTAGCGGCGGTCGGCCGGCCGCAAATGATCAAGGGCGACTGGATCAAGCCGGGCGCCGCCGTCATCGACGTCGGCATCAACCGGATCGATTCCGGTGGCGACCGACCAAAGATCGTGGGCGACGTGGACTTCGACGGTGCGAAGGAGTGGGCGGCAGCGATTACCCCGGTGCCCGGCGGAGTCGGCCCCATGACCATCGCGGTCCTGCTCCGCAATACGGTCGTCGCGGCCTGCCGGCAGAGAGGTATTGCGGAACCTGCGCTATAGCGTGCACTGGCAGGGCGTCGGCGACGGGCCGCACCGCGACGGAGAATTCGTGCCGGCAAACCGATTCCGCTTGATATCATGACCGGCGGCGGGGAACCGGAGTGCCGGCCGATGAACCTGATCGAGCGGAGCTTGGCAACGTCCCATGGCACGGTCGCGGTCGTCGACAGCGGCGCGACGGCGCAAGCGCTCCTGCTGATCCACGGGAATTCGATGTGCTGGCAGGCTTTCGCGGGCCAGTTTGACTCCCCGCTGGCGGCTAGGTACCGGATGATTGCCTTCGACCTGCCGGGACACGGCGCCTCGGCCGACGCTCGCGATCCCGAGCGGTCATACAGCATCCCCGCATACGCCGAGCTGGCACAGGAGGTCCTTGACGCGCTTGGCGTTACCGCCGGCGCGGTTCTCGGCTGGTCGCTCGGCGGCCATGTCGGGCTGGAGCTGATGGCGCGCTGGCACGGCCTGCGCGGCCTGATGATCGTCGGCACGCCGCCGGTGTCGCCCGGCCCCGAAGCGCTGAGCGAAGCGTTTCTGGCGTCGCCGTTGATGGCATTCGCCGGCCAGCGGGACGCGACTCCTGCCGAGTCGGACGCCTACGCCCGCGCTTGCTGCGGCCCTGCCGTCGAGCGAATGCCCGCCCTGCGCGCGATGGCAGCGCGGACCGATGGCCGGGCGCGCTGGTACATGATGCGCCACGCCATGGCGGGACTGGGCATCGACGCGCGGCGAATTGCCGAAACATCACCGATTCCGCTGGCTGTCGTCATCGGAGACGAAGATCCGTTCGTCAGCCGGCGCTATCTCGTGTCGCTACGGTACTCGGGCCTGTGGCGGGGTGCCGTGCAGGTCATGGAGGGCTGCGGCCACGCGCCGTTCCTCGACCGGCCGCCCGAATTCAACGCCCTTCTCGCATCGTTCCTCGCGGAAGCTTTGCGTTGATCCGTCCCGGTTCGCGCCATTGTACACGCACCTAAGGGTTACGGCGGGCGTGCACTCGCCCGCATATTAAGTTACTATGTGCAAAGGAATGAGGGATAACGGGTCGCCTCGGCACGGCGTTCTTGCGTCGCGGAGAGGCGATCGGCAGCGGAGGCCGATGAGGGTCGACGACTTCATAGAAGCCTCAAACCGCGCGCAGACGTCGGAGGATTTGCTCGGCCTGTTCCAATCGGCCGTGGGCGAGTTCGGCTACGAGAATATTATCGTGGCCGAGGTCTGCGGCAACGACATCATGGACCTGCCGATCCTCATCTGTCCGGAGGGGTATCCGGAGTACTACTTCGATTCCGGCTTCCAGGAGATCGATCCGGTGTTGCCGATCGCCATGACGGCGCGGCTACCATATCACTGGAAGGATATAGCACGGTCCATCGAACTCTCCCGGAAACAAGAGGATTTTTTCGATGAGTGCAACGATGTCGGCGTTGCCGACGGGATCACGGTCCCGATCCACGGGCCGCGCGGCAACACGACGGTAATCAGCCTGAGCTGCCGCGAACGCAGCGCCGATACCGAGCGATTCACGCCGTACATCAATATGCTGGCCGTGCAGTTCGACGCCGTGCGCTGGCGGCGCATGCACCCCGAGGCCGGCATGGAACAGCCGATCGTGCTGACGGCGCGTGAACGCGAATGCCTGCGCTGGTGCAAGGCCGGCAAGAGCGCCTGGGAGATCAGCCAGCTCTTGGGCATCTCGGAGCGAACCGCCCAGTTCCATATCTCCAACGCAATGGCCAAGCTGGGGGCATCGAGTCGGATTGCCGCGGTCGTGGTGGCGATTCAAAGAGGGTTGCTGAGCCTTTGAGGCCGCGGCCGGGCTACCTGTAGGACTCGACAGTATCTTAGTGCGCGGAAGCCTGATTTCCTCGTTCCTGGCATATCGGGAGGAGGAAACGGGACATGATTGATGTCGTCACGCTGGCCACGGCGCACTTGTTCGGCGATGCCCTCGCTTCGCAGGCGCGCCTTCGGTACCGGATGTTCGTAGGCTGTCGCAGCATCGACCACGCCCATTTCGACGGCATGGAATACGATCGGTTCGACACGCCGTCGGCTGTCTATCTGGTGTGGCGCGACGCCTGCGGCGAGACCCGCTGCATGGCACGTCTCCTCCGGACGACGGAACCCTACATGGTCAAATCGTTCTGGCCGCACCTCGCGGAAGACACGGATCTGCCTTCGTCACCGGAGGTTTGGGAGGGGACACGCCTGTGTGCCGACATCGCGCTCGACAGGCGGATGCGCCAGCGGGCGCTCGCCGAGGTGTTGTGCGGCGTCACCGAATATCTCGAGCTGCAGGGTGCGAAAAAGCTGATCGGCGTGACGTCGCGCGCCCAAGCCATGCGGCTGTTCCCGCGCGACCTGGAATGGCTCGGCGAAGATTCCTTCATCGAGGGGCGCATGGAGTCGGCATTCCGCATTCCCGTGCGCTCCATAGAGCCGGTCGGCGCGCGGGATCGGTATGGATTCGGTGCGAGCGTTCTGTGCATGGACGGCCGGATCCCGGAACTCGTAGAGGGCATGAGGGCGGCCTGATGAATATCCACGACAAGCGTAACGTGACGGGCGGCGGCGCCAGACAGATCGCCTCGGACATGAGCGAAGCGGTCTCCTACCTGATCGGCGTCGCACTTTCGGCCGGTCTGGGAGACGTTGCCCGCAAACTGAACGACGTGAATCTCGACCTGCAATGCGTGCAGCTTGCCGCGAAGGAGGATGAGCAACCGGAGCAGCGTCGCGCCATTCAGCATTGAGATGGCGCTCGCCATGCGGCTCGGCCGCAAAACCCGGCGCCCGCAACGGCAAAGGGAAGGTACTCAAGCATGAGGATAGAGCGATGATGGTTGTCAGCGAAAACGAGCACACCGAGGAAACGATCAAGGCCGAGCTCGAGCAACTCTATCTTGCCGCAGGCTACATTCATGCCGAGCAAGGCAACATGGAAATCGCCATGAACCTGATCGGCGCCGCGATCGCGGAACTGGAATGCATTCTCGAGACCCGGAAACAGCCGACCATGCGGCTGGTCCATGACGCCGACAAGATCTGCGATGAGGGCTAGAGTCGCGCGATAGCGGGCTGGACGATCGATCCTGCCGCCGCGATAATCGGCCGATGGCCGGCTCGATCGAAATCCTGATTGTGGCCGTCGGCTGTTTTGTCGGCGGCCATTTCGTGTTGTCCAGCATCGGCGTGCGAACGCCGCTGATCGGGGCTCTTGGCGAGACCGGATTCCGGATCGTGTACTCGCTGGCTGCGGTGGCAGCGCTGACCTGGACGATCGTCGCTTACGGGGCGGCGCCCTACGAGGAATTGTGGCAGGCGGGTCCCGGCCTGTTACACGTGCCGGCCTTCTTGATGCCGTTCGCCTGCATTCTGGTCGTCGCCGGCCTGACGACGCGGACCGTTACCATGGTGGGCGGCGAGTCGTTGACGCGCGATCCGCAGCCGGCCTCGGGAATCGCCACCATCACGCGCCATCCCTTCCTGTGGGGAGTCGCGTTGTGGGCCGTCGGACACATTGCCGCCAACGGCGACGTGGCAAGCCTCGTTCTGTTCGGCGGTATGGCTCTGCTGGCGTTCGGCGGGATGGTCCACATCGACCGGCGGCGCCAGGCGACACTGGGTGCGGATTGGGGCCCGGTGGCGATAACCACGTCCATCGTACCGTTCGTCGCCGCCCTGCAGGGGCGTACGCGGATCGACTGGCACGGCATCGGATGGGCACGCCTCGCGGGCGGCATCGCGCTCGCCGTCGCGCTGCCGTTCCTGCACCCCTGGCTTTCGGGCAAGACGATCGTTCCCGATTTCATCCTGCAGCTCGTCCAATGACGGGGTTCCTGCCGCTGATCGCGCTCTTGGCGGCGTTTGTGGCGGTACATACGGTCATATCGCGGCCGATCTTCCGCGAGCCGCTGGTGCGGCGGCTCGGGCGCCGCGGCTTTGCGACGTTTCACGGCATCATCTCTGTGCTTGGGATGGCGGCGGCCTACTGGGCCTATGTCCGCGCCCCCTATCTCGAGCTGTGGCCGCCCCTGGCCATGTTGCGGGTCGTGCCGGCGCTTGCGATGCCGATTGCGCTGCTCCTGACGGTCGCGAGCTTTACGACGCCGTATGCCGGGCTGAGCGGCGACCGGTTGCCCGAAGGCGACAATCCGGCGCCTGGAATCCTCGGTCTGACGCGCCATCCGGCACCCTGGGCGCTGATCCTGTGGAGCGCCAGCCATATCGTTGCCAACGGCGACCTCGCGGGTGTGCTGTTCTTCGGCACATTCCTGGTCTTCGCCGCGTTTGCGCCGGCGCTGGTGGACAGCCGGCGCCGGCGATTGTGCGGCAGCGCCGCATGGCAGCGTTTTGCCGCCGCCACGGCGACGACGCCGTTCCTTGCGGCGTTCCAGGGGCGCACCCGGATCGACTGGCGGGGCATCGGCTGGAAACCGGTTGTGATCGGCCTCGCCCTGTATGCGGTGCTCGTGCCGCTCCACGACCTGGTGTTCGGTGTGCCGGCAATCGCCCACTGAGCGCCGGATTGCCGATTTCCAGCCTTGTTTTGCCGCAATTTCGTGCCAACATGCGGGGCAGAGATGCAAACATCCTTCGTCGCCCCGATTCTTGCTGCAGTCGCCTTGCTGCTGTCCGGTTGCAGTGAGAGGAACGGATTGGAGAGAATCCTGCCCTTTTCGATCGGGTCGACATCCGGAATCGCGTACACCGTCTCGCTCGAGGGCGACCTGCCGCGAGAGCTGCGCGACGTCCTCGAAGCCAATTCGCAGCTTGTCCTGCTGAAGGGCGAGCCACCGAGCAGCCGGGCGGCGTTGCGCCGGCGAACGGCCACCGATGTCGATACCCTGCGTTCCGTCCTGCGGTCGGAAGGATATTACGGCGGAACCGTAGAGGCCGCGACGGATGAGGCGGCCGATCCGGTTGCGATCCGGCTGACGGTTTCGCCGGGGCCGCAATACCGCGTGCAATCGTTCGACATTTCCTATGTCGGCGATCGGGCCGACAGCGAGACGCTGCCGGTCGATGCCGGGCCACTCGGCTACGTGCCCGACATGCCGGGCCGTGGTGTCGACATCGTGGCGATCACAGACAAATTACTGGAGGTTCTGGGACAAACGGGCCGTCCGAAGGCGGCGGTCGTGGACCGCAAGGCCGTCGTCGACCACGACGTTGCCGCGCTCATGGTCAGGGTGCGGATCGACCCCGGTCCGCCCACACGTTTCGGCCCGCTCACGATTTCCGGACTGACCGACGTCGAGGAGGATTATCTGCGCCAGATCCTCGACTGGCCGGAAGGCAAGACCTACGACAAGCGCGAGCTCGACAGGGCGCGACGAATCCTGGCCGCCACCAACCTGTTCCGGTCGGTCCACGTCGACCCGGCGGATACCGTCACGACCGACGGGATGCTGCCGGTCACCGCGGATCTCACGGAGGCGAAGCATCGCACGATCGCGGCCGGCATCAATTACTCCACCTCCGAGGGAGTCGGCGGCGAGTTGTCGTGGGAGCACCGCAATCTCGCCGGACGCCAGGAACGGCTGCGGCTTTCCGCCGAGGCCTCGGAAATCCGCCAGGAGGGCGTCGTCGACTTCCGCAAACCGCAATTCCTGCAACGCGATCTGACACTGCGTCTCAACGGCACGGCCCGTAGCCAGCAGACCGACGCCTACGACGAGCAGACAGCCGGTGGACTCGTAGGCCTGGAGAAGCGGTACCGCGAGATCTGGACGGCCGGCATCAGCGTATCGGCCGAATATTCGCGAATCGACGAGGACGGCGTCGACTCGACCTACGCGCTGATCGGCATCCCCGTCAACGCATCGCGCGACGGCACGGACGATCTGCTCGACCCGCGCAGGGGAACGCGGTTGCAGATCGGCGTAACGCCGTATTTCGCAACGATCGAGGACGACGTGAGTTTCACGGTTTTCGAGTTGTCCGGCTCGGCCTACTATGGCCTCGGGAAGGAACGCCGCGTGGTCCCCGCGGTCCGCGCCCGCATCGGGACCATCGTTGGCGCGGAGACGCTGAATATACCGATCACCAAGCGCTTCTTTTCCGGTGGCGGCGGATCGGTGCGCGGGTATGAATTCCAGAAGGTCGGTCCCCTGGCTACGGACGGCGATCCGGTCGGCGGTCGTTCGGTGGTGGAGGCCGGATTCGAATTGCGCTGGCAGGCCACCGACAAATTCGGGTTCGTGCCCTTCGCGGAAGGCGGCAACGTGTATGATGACCAGACGCCGGATTTCAGTGAGGATTTGTTGTGGGCGGCCGGCCTCGGAATTCGCTACTTCACCATCGCCGGGCCGATTCGCCTGGACGTGGCCTTCCCCCTGAACAAGCGGGACGGCATCGATGACGACTACCAGTTCTATGTCAGCCTGGGCCAGGCTTTCTAGCGCCGTGCGAAGGCATCGCGTGCTCACCGTGGCCGTTGCGCTGCTTGCGCTGCTGTGCCTCGTGCTGGTTGGCGTCTACGCCCTGTTGCAGACAGAGACCGGCCGCACCCGGCTCGCCCGATATCTCGAATCGTCGCTGTCGCAGCCGGGCCGCACGGTCACGATCGGGCGAATCGACGGGCGGCTGCCCGGCGAGATCCGGATCGACGAACTGGCGGTCGCCGACCGTGACGGTGACTGGCTGACGGTCCGTGCCCTGGCGCTCGACTGGCAGCCGCTGTCCCTGTTCGCAGGCCGTCTCCAGGTCGATGCCGCCACCGCGGGCGAAATCAAGCTTGCCCGACGTCCGATCGTGGCGGCGACGGCGGACAAGGGCGCGGCGCCGGGCATCCCGCCCCTGGATATCGCGGTACGAGGCATTGCCGTCGACCGGTTGCGCCTGGAGGAACCGGTGCTCGGGGCTGCCGCGGACTTGCGGGCGAGCGCGGAGATGGCCGTCAGCGCGGATGAGATCCGCCTGCAGCTGGATATTGCGCGCACGGACGCCGTCGCCGGCCGCGCCGACGCGGTTCTCGGCTACGATCCGGCGACGGGCCAGCTCGAGCTGCGGGCCACGCTTTCGGAGCCGCGGGGCGGCCTGGTGGCCCGTCTGATGGCGCTTCCGCAGTTGCCGGCGATCGAGTTTGCCATTTCCGGCGAGGGGACGGCGGCGGATTGGAAGGGCACCGTATCGCTCGATGCGGAGGCGCTGGCATCGCTGGACTCGCAGCTCACGGTCTCGGTCGGCGACAGGCGGACGCGCATCGCGCTGGACGGGCGGGGCCGGCCGGGACCGGCCGCGGGACCGACGGCGATCTCCGTTTTCGGCCCCGAGACCGAGTTTTCGGTAACGCTGTCCCGCCAGGATGGCGCCGGCCCGCTAACGGTCACGGCGCACCGCCTGCGCAGCGCCGCGATCG
>JBFIFO010000045.1:0-24708 GCA_041602815.1 Alphaproteobacteria bacterium
AGCAGGGCGCCCCCATCTATATCGAAGGCATCACCGAGGAGGAGGACGGCCCCGGCGAGGAGGATTTCGACGGTGGCGACGAGATGTACCAGCAGGCGGTCGACCTCGTGGTCCGCGAGGGGCGGGCCTCGACGAGTTTCATACAGAGGCATCTGCAGATCGGCTATAACCGTGCGGCACGGATCATTGAACAGATGGAAAAGCAAGGTGTTGTCAGCCCGGCGAACCACGTCGGCAAGCGCGAGATCCTCGGCGGCGGGGGCGGCCATGGGCATTAGGCGGGCCGCGGTGCGGCTCGGCGCCGCCCTGGTTGTTCCGGTCCTGGCGGTGGCGTGGGGCGCCGCGACGGCGGCGACGACGCCGCAGCCGGCCCGGCTGAGCCCCGACGAAAAAGTGCTGATCGGCCAGATCGAGGAGTACCTCAACAGCATCACTACGGTCGAGGCGGGCTTCGTGCAGATGACCGCGCAGGGCCAGTACGCCAAGGGGCGGCTGTACCTGCAGCGACCGGGCCGCATGCGCTTCGAGTACGAACCGCCGAGCCCCTACCTGCTGGTCTCCGACGGCACCTGGTTCATCTACGTCGACCAGGAGCTGGAGCAGGTCACCTACCTGCCGCTGAGCAAGACACCGGCGGGTCTGCTGCTGCGCAAGGATTTCGCGTTCACCGAGGGGCTGGTGGTGACGGGAATGGAAACCCGGCCGTCGACCGTGCGCGTCGACATCGTCGACGCCGAGCGGCCGGACGCCGGCCGTGTCACATTGACCTTCGTGCGCCGGCCGCTGTCGCTGCGCAGCTGGACGGTGCACGATCCGCAGGGACAGCGTATCCAGGTCACGCTGGTCGATCCCAAATACGGCGCGCCGCTCGACAGGTCCCTGTTCCGCTTCATCAACCGCTTCGAGCGACGCGAGCGGTAGCCGCATGACGCCCGCCGCCCGCGGCGCCCTTCCCGGGATTTTCGCCAACGATATCGAAAGACCACGAACATGACCGAACACGACCTTCCCCTGGTGGGCATCCCGGCATGCGTCGTCGCCGAGGACGGCGGCGGCGCGTTCCACAAGGTGGGGGAGAAGTACATCATGGCGGCGGCCCGCGCGGCGCACTGCATGCCGCTGCTGATCCCGGCGCTCGGCGACTGGTACGATGCGCGCGAACTGGCCGGCCGTCTCGACGGGGTGATGCTGACCGGCAGCCCGTCGAACGTGGAGCCGCAGCGCTACGGCGGCGAGGCAAGCCGGCCGGGCACGCATCACGATCCGGTGCGCGACGCCACGACGCTGCCGCTGATCCAGGCCGCGCTCGAGCTTGGCGTGCCGCTGTTCGCCATCTGCCGCGGCCACCAGGAGCTGAACGTCGCGCTGGGCGGCTCCCTGCACCAGAACGTGCACGAGCTCGACGGCAAGGAGGACCACCGGGCCGACCAGAGCCAGCCGTACGACGACCGCTATCGCGAGCGGCATGCGATCCGCCTCACTCCCGGCGGCGTGCTGCAGGACATGGCCGGCGGCGCCTCCGAGGTCATGGTCAACACGCTGCACGCCCAGGCGATCGACCGGCTCGCCGATCGGCTCATCGTCGAGGCGGTCAGCCCCGACGGCGTGATCGAAGCCACCACGGTGCGCGACGCCAAGGGATTCGCCCTGTCGGTACAGTGGCATCCGGAACACCCGATCGCCCTGGAATGGCCGCTGTCGCAGGCCATGTTTCGGGCCTTCGGCGAGGCGGCTCAGGCGCGCCGCGCGGCCCGGGCGGCGGGCCCGCGCACGCACGCGGCGTGAAAGCGGCCGACGCCATGGCGCCAGCGGTGCGCAATTCCGGCGGCCAGCGGCCGTCAGCCCCGAGCGGCGCCTGACCCGCGCATGCGCGTCGCCACCTGGAACATCAACTCGGTCCGGCTGCGCCTGCCGCTGCTCAAGCGGCTGGCACGGGAACACAGCCCTGACGTGATCTGTCTGCAGGAAACCAAGGTCGTCGACGATTCGTTTCCCCGCAAGGCCGTCGCTTCGCTCGGCTACCGGCATATCGAGATCCGCGGCATGAAGGGCTACAACGGCGTTGCCGTGCTGTCCCGCCGGCCGTTCGAATCGCTGGAAAGCCGCGTGTTCTGCGGACGGGACGACTGCCGCCACGTCGCCGTCCGGATCGATGGCATCGATCTTCACTCCCTGTACATCCCGAGCGGCGGCGACGTCCCGGATCCCGCGACCAACGACAAGTTCGCCCACAAGCTCGACTTCCTCGACGAGCTCGCGGCGTGGTCGCAGTCGCTGCGGTGCCGGCCGGGGCCGGTGGCGGTAGTCGGCGACTTCAACGTCGCCCCCCTGGAGACGGACGTGTGGTCGCACAAGCAGCTGCTGAACGTGGTCAGCCATACGCCGATCGAGGTCGAAAAGCTCAACCGGGCCCAGGCCGACGGCGCATGGGTCGACGCGGTCCGCAATTTCGTGCCGCCGGAGGAGAAGCTGTATTCCTGGTGGAGCTACCGGGCGCGCGACTGGGCCGCCTCGGACCGCGGGCGGCGGCTGGACCATATCTGGGTATCGCCCGATCTCGCCCCGCGCCTCGCGCACGCCGAGATCGTCCGCGCCGCACGGGGCTGGGATCGACCGTCAGACCACGTTCCCGTGCTGGTGGATCTGGCACAATGATCCTGCAGACACATCAAAATTAGGCCTCACGCCTAATTTCGTCTGTCCTACAAGGCGTCATGCCTGGTTTGCCGTATTTTCTTTCGAGTCCCGCGCTGTTTGAACGGGTCGGGAACACGCGTATTCAACCCTTGTCCGACTCCGCTTCGAGCTTCGCCCGCAGGTCGTCGGCGGCCGGCGCCTGGTTGTAATCCTGGTTGAGATCGCCGTCGCCGGCCGGGCTCTTGCAGGTAAAGAACACCGCCGGCCCCTCGACGATGTGGATTCCGTGCACCGCATTGCGGGGGATGTGGACCAGGTCGCCCTGCCCGATGGTCCGCGTCTCCTCGCCGACCTGCATCCGCATGCGCCCCTCGAGCATGTACAGGAACTGCTCCTCGTTGGGGTGGAAATGCGGCGGCGGCCCATCCCCGGCCTGGTAGGTCACATGCCCGACCTTCATGAACTCGCCCGCGACCGTGCGCATTTCGGCACGGCCCAGTTCCGGCCGCGTCACCTCCATCTCGGATATCTTGAAAAACGGCATCGCCACCTCCTCGCCGTGTCGTCAGCCAAACATCCGCGCGACTCTTACGCGCGTGGCGCGGCGGCGGCAACTCCCTTGCGGCGAACGCATGGGGTCAGGGAACGAGCCGGTATCCCCCCGGCTCCGTCACCAGGATTTCGGCATGCGACGGATCGCGTTCGATCTTCTGGCGCAGCCGGTAGACGTGGGTCTCCAGCGTATGCGTCGTCACTTCTGAATTGTAGCCCCAGACCTCGCCCAGCAGCTGATCGCGGCCGATTGCCTTGTCGCCGGCGCGATACAGGTATTTCAGGATCGAGGTTTCCTTCTCGGTCAGCCTGATCTTGCGGTTGTTGTCGTCATCGATCAGCATCTTGGCCGACGGCCGGAACGTGTAGGGGCCAACCGGGAACACCGCGTCCTCGCTCTGCTCGTGCTGTCGCAGCTGTGCCCGCACCCGGGCCAGCAGGACGCCGAGGCGGAATGGCTTGGTGACATAATCGTTCGCACCCGCGTCCAGGCCGAGGATGGTGTCGGCGTCGGTGTCGTGGGCCGTCAGCATGATGACCGGCGCCTTCATACCGCCGCGCCGCATCAGGCGGCAGCATTCCCGGCCGTCCATATCCGGCAGCCCGACATCCAGAAGCACCACGTCGAAATATCCGGTCTTGATCACTTCGAGCGCCTCTGCCGCGGTGCCGACCCCCACCGTTTCGAACTCTTCGTGCAGCTGGAGCTGTTCGGTCAATGAAGCCCGCAGGGCTTCATCGTCATCGACCATCAATATCCGTTTGCCCGTCATTGCCCTGTTCTCCAACGTCGTCCCGCCGATACGTCGGCACCCGTGCGCCGGCACGGTCCCATCGCGGCGGTATCGGCCTTGCTGTGCCCACTCGTAACGCCGGGCCCATACAAAAGAGATGGGACAGCGGCGCGCGGCGGCAAGCCTAGCGCCGCGTTCCCCTGCGGTCTTGCCGGCCTTGCGACCGTGTGCGCATTTCCCGAAACCGGCTCGTGCACTATATGTACCAACGTTATAGTGACAGGACGGCGGGTCTGCGCTACATGATCGCCGGAATTTTACTGGAGTTTATCATGTCGGACGGCGCTGGCCAGCGCGAGGTCGAGCAGCAACTGGCGGAGGCCTGGCGCGTGCAGTCGGGAATCGAGCGCGCCCTGGCCGATCTGCGCCGCGGTGTCGGCATCGTGCTGCGCGACAGCGGCCCGGCGGGGCATGCGGTCCTCGTGGTCGCAGCGGAGGTCGCGGAGGGCGCCGAGGCGGTGATCGCGCGGCTCGGCACCGCGCCCGCCTGCGTCATACCGCAGGCACGGGCGACCGCGCTGCAGCTGCCTTATGTGGACTCGCCGACCGTCGCCGTCTCCTGCGGTGGGGGCGGCGATCTGCGGTTCGACGCGGCCCTGGTGGGCGGCATCGCCGGCGCCGAGGCCTCTGTCCCGCACCTGAAGGGCCGATCGGCGGTGCCCGCCGACGCGCTTCAGAGCGCCGCGGTCGAGCTGGTCAAGCTCGCGCGCTTGCTGCCGGCCGCCATCGTGGTGCGGATTTCCGGGGATGCGCAGGATTTCGCGGACCGCGAGGGCCTGCTCGTCGTCGACGCGGACTGGATCGATGACTACCGTAGTCGCCTGGACGACGGTGCCATTTCGCTGGTCAGCCATGCGCCGATCCCGCTGGAGGGCGCGGAAAACGCCGAAATCTATGCGTTTCGACCGCGCGACGGGGGCAAGGAGCATCTGGCGATCGTGATCGGCGAGCCGGCGCCGGACGGCCCGGTCCTGGTGCGCATTCACTCGGAATGCTTCACGGGCGACCTGCTCGGCAGCCTGCGCTGCGACTGCGGCGAACAGCTGCGCGGCGCGATCCAGGCGATCGCCGACAACGGCAGCGGGATGCTTCTCTACCTGGCGCAGGAGGGCCGCGGCATCGGGCTCGTCAACAAGCTGCGCGCCTATCGCCTGCAGGACGAGGGGTTCGATACCATCGATGCCAATGAACGCCTCGGTTTCGAAGCCGACGAACGCGCCTACCGGCCCGCCGCCACCATGCTGCATGCGCTGGGCGTGACCCGCGTCCGGCTCCTGACCAACAATCCGGCCAAGGTCGAGGGCCTTGCCGCCTGCGGCATCGAGGTGGTCGAGCGCGTGCCGCACGCCTTTCCCGCCAACGGCCACAACGATCGCTATCTGAGCACCAAGGCCGCGCGCGCGGGCCACCTGCTCTAGGCCCGGCCATGGAGATTATTGTCCACGCCCCGGACCGGCTGACGGCGGGCGGGAGGGGTTTTCGCTGCACCATCGGCCGCGGCGGGGTGCGCGACGACAAGACCGAGGGCGACGGCGCCACGCCGGCGGGGCGGTTCGCCCTGCGCCACGTCCTCTATCGCGCCGACAAGGTCGCGAAACCCGTCACCGCGCTGGCGGCGCGCGCGATCGCCCGCGACGACGGCTGGTGCGACGACCCCGGCGATCCGGCTTACAACCGGCCGGTCCGGCTGCCGTTCGCCGGCAGCCACGAGGTGCTGTGGCGGGAGGATTCGCTGTACGACGTGATCGTCGTCCTCGGCCACAACGACTCGCCGCCGGTTCCCGGCCGGGGCAGCGCGATCTTCCTGCACGTGGCGCGCCCGGATTACGGTCCGACGGAGGGCTGCATCGCGCTCGCCCTGGACGACCTGCTCGAGGTGCTGGCGCTGTGCGGCCCGGGCGATACCGTGACGGTCAGGCCGGCGGACGCGGCGGACGCTCACCGAAAATAGCGGTGCCGATGCGGACATGTGTCGCCCCGAACTGGATGGCGACCCGGTAGTCGGCGCTCATTCCCATGCTCAGCGCGGACAGGCCGTTGCGGCGCGCGATCTCGCGCAGCAGCGCGAAGTGCAGGGACGGCTCCTCATCCACCGGCGGAATGCACATCAGGCCCTTGACCGGCAGTTCGAATTCGCGCCGGCACAGCTCGATCAGGGCGTCCGCGTCGTCGGGGAGCACGCCGGCCTTCTGCGCTTCCGCGCCGGTATTGACCTGGACGAAGCAATCGGGACGGCGGTCGGCCTTCGCCATCTCCCTGGCGAGCGCGCGGGCCAGTTTCGGCCGGTCGACGGTCTCGATGACATCGAACAGGTCGACCGCCTGGCGGGCCTTGTTGGTCTGCAGGGGGCCGATCAGATGCAGCGCGGTGCCGGGGAACGCCGCCACCAGCGCCGGCCATTTGGCCGCGGCTTCCTGGACGCGGTTCTCGCCGAACACCCGGTGACCGGCGTCCAGGGCCGGGCGGATTCGTGCCGCGTCATGGCCCTTTCCGACCGCGACCAGCGTGATCTCGTCGGGTTTTCGGCCGACCTCGCGCGCCGTATCGGCAATCTCCAAGAGGACGCCGGCGAGCCGCGCGGCAACGTCCAGTTCGCTGTGTTCGGGCATTCCGACTTCCCGCACATGTGGCTGGCGGCAGCCTATCAAAGGCGCCGGGCGGGGAAAAGCGGCCGGCCGCCCTGGCAGGCGCATTTCCCGGAAAGCCCTTTGCTGCGGTCGGCAAAGGGGGCATATTCGCCGTTATGTTGCCATCATGGAACATACCGCGGGGCGCAGCGGCGCCGTATCACGCCGATGCAGCGGCGAGCCGACGGGCCGGTACGGCCGACGCGACGACGGCATGACGTCGACGGCGCATCGGTTGGACGACAACCCGACATTCGCCGACATCATTGACCCGGTGCCGGAAGACACGTTCTTTGCGGAGCACTACGATCGCGGGTTCCTGCACATTGCCGGCGATCCCGACAAGTTCGCGTCCGTGATGTCGTGGGACGGGCTGGCGGCGATCCTCAACATGACGGGGATCTGGTCGTCCGCGTCGCTGCAGCTGGCCCTCGACACCGAAATCGTGCCGCCGCCGAAATATTGCCGTTCGGACAGGAACCGGGACGGCCAGGCCATCATGCAGCCGGACGCGACGCGGGTCATGCAGCTCCTGGAGCGTGGCGCATCGCTGGTGGCCAACGACATCGACAGCCTGACGCCGGCCCTGCGGGGCGTGGCGAATGCCCTCGAGTCGGCACTCTCGGGCAAGGTGCAGGCGAACCTGTACTGCTCCTGGAAGGAGCGCCAGGGGTTCGGCAGCCACTTCGACACGCACGATGTCTATGCCATCCATATCGCCGGCGAAAAGGTCTGGCGCATCTACGAAACCCGGGCGGAGGCACCGATCGCGCATCCGCGGTTCAAAACGTACGGGCAGGCCTGGCACGACTCGAACCGCGGCAAGGTCGTCGAAGAGGTTCTGATGCGCCCCGGCGATCTTCTGTATCTGCCGCGCGGCCAGTATCACGACGCCCTGGCGACCAGCGACGGCACCATCCACATCGCCTTCGGCGTGACCCATGTGATCGGCATGGACGCGATCGATCTGTTCGCCAACAAGGCGGTCGACGACCCGTTGTTCCGGCACAACATGCCGCGCCACAGCGACGGCGAGGCGGCCGCGAGAGCGTGGCTCGCGGCGCTCGGCGAGCGAATTTCGGCGTTCGCGAAAGACCCCGATTCGGTCGCGGCGATGCGCCGGTTCCAGCGGGCGTTCCGTTACCCGCGCGCCGGCTTCGCCCTGCCGGTCGCACCCGCGGCGCCACGCTTTCGGCTGACCGCCCGGAACCTGCGGGCCGAGCAGCGCAATGGGGCCTGGGTTCTGACCGGGCCCAAGGGAACCGTCCCGATTCCGGCTGGCCTCGAGGGACCGGTGTCGTGGATCGTCGACCGCGCCGGGTTCACGCGGGATGAGCTGCTCGACACCTTTCCCGACATCGCGCCGGGGGCGCTCGACTCGTTGCTCAAGGACCTTTCGGGCATGAAGGTGGTGGCGCCCGCGGCCTTATGCCGCGCTGTCATGCGGCACGACTCGGCCAGCCATCGGCCGCCTGCCGGGACCGCTCACCGCAACGATCGGGCAAACGTTGCGGGGATGCGACGGCCGGCTGGCTGAAGCGCACGCGACGGTTTCCTCACACTGCTGTAACTTCTGTGTTTTTTCATGAGCCTACGGAATCGGTTCATGTTATAGTCCAGTTTACGATTCGTTAACCGAGCCAGTGGTATCATTGCGGTGCAAGTGGTCTGTCCAGATTTCAACAACTCTGAAGGCGTGCGGCGGCGACCGTGAAGTTCGATAGAGCCCTGATCATCGCCATGGCGGCGGCGCTCGCGCCGTCGCCGGCGTTTGCCGACGCGCCGGATCAGCCGGCCGCCGATGTCGGGGAATATTACTACGCGGCGGACGAGATGCGGCTGCGGCGCGATATCGTGGACATCCGGTACTACTACGCACAGCCGTCCCGCCTGCAGCTCGATGCCGAGGGGGCGGCGTCCGATTTCGTGTATTTCGGGGCCGGTTTCGGCGGCGCTTCGGGGACACACTGGGTGCCGGCGGCAGCGCCCGCGGCGGCCGCTGCGGACCTGCCGGCCGACCGGTCGCAGGGTGTCGCGCTCTGGGTGGACTGGCGTCCCGATGTGTCGGGCGACTACTATGGCACGGACTTCCGGCAGATCGGCCGGTCGCTGACCGGAAGTGAGATCGAACGCGTCGGGGTCCGTGCGGACGTGACGGCGCTCCTGTTCGATACGACGGGCGGCGCGACCACGGCGTGGCATGTCAGCGGCGCGCTCGGCTCGACGAGCCTGTCGCTGGTGTCCAGCGATCCGGCGGTTGCCGGCGCCCTGCCGAATGGCGGCGGACTGCTGTGGGACATCGGTGTCGGGTGGTCGAGCGGCGCGGTAACACTCAACGCGGGATACCAGTCGGCAACCCGATTCATCGAAAGCGGCGGCGACGTGGCGGTGCTGTCGCTCGGCGCCGATTACGCGATTCTTCCGGGTCTTTCGGTGTTCGGCGAGTTGAACGTCATCGACGATCAGGCGACGGCGGGGACCGAGCGGCTGGGCACGGTCATCATCGTCGGTACCGGACTGAATTTCTGAGCGCGAACTGCCCCGAGTCGACCGACCGTGCGGATACGGGCGTCGGCGTGCGGCGCGGCATGCCCCGTTGCGAGTCTTTCTTCTTTTCCCGGATGCCCGTTTCTGTATAGTCGTGCGCTGCATATGTATTTGATCAAGGAATCTGGGGCCATGACCCTTCATCACGTCTGGCGCGCCGTTCTAATTCTCCTGCTCCTGTCGGCAGTCGTGTCGTGCGGATCCGCGCAGCGGGTCACCGAAGAGGACACGATGAACTCCGAAGAAAAGCGCAAGGCGAAGGTCGGCAAGCTGTTCGGCGAGGACGCGTTCGAGTACGGACCGGGCGCCAAGCGGGACCAGGAGTCGTCCGGTGGCGGCGGCATTGCCGTCAACGGCTTTCTCTGGCGCGCATCGCTCGATACGATGTCGTTCATGCCGCTGAGCTCCGCCGACCCGTTCGGCGGCGTCATCGTCACCGACTGGTACGTGCCGCCCGAGACGCCGAACGAGCGGTTCAAGGTGCAGATCTATATTCTCGACCGGCAGCTCAGGGCGGACGGCGTCAGGGTCTCGGTATTCCGCGAGATCCGCGATGCGGAAGGCGGCTGGGCCGCGGCATCGGTGAAACGCGAGACGGCGGCGCAGCTGGAAAATGCGATCCTGACGCGGGCGCGCCAGCTGCGAATCGATGCGGGGACGTCTCTCTAACGGCAGATTGCCGACCTCGTCCAGCCAGGAGGGCCGGTTTCGGACGACACGGCCCGCACCCCGACGACCGGAACCGGAATGAGCCGCTATAACTTCAAGGAAAGCGAAGCCAGGTGGCAGGCCGCATGGGCGGACCGGCAGACGTTCTGCGTCCGGGAGGATTCGGACCGGCCGAAATATTACGTACTGGAGATGTTCCCGTACCCGTCCGGCCGCATCCACATGGGACATGTCCGCAACTACACGATGGGCGACGTCGTCGCGCGGTATCGGCGGGCCACCGGCTACAACGTCCTGCATCCGATGGGGTGGGACGCGTTCGGCCTGCCGGCGGAAAACGCGGCGATGGAGCGCGGCATCCACCCGGCCGAGTGGACCTATTCGAACATCGCGACGATGCGCGGCCAGCTCAAGCAGATGGGCCTGTCGATCGACTGGAATCGCGAAATTGCGACCTGCCATCCCGGCTATTACCGGCACCAGCAGGAACTGTTCCTGGACTTCCTCGAGGCCGGCCTCGCCTACCGCAAGGAGTCCTCGGTCAACTGGGATCCGGTCGACCGCACGGTGCTCGCCAACGAGCAGGTAGTCGACGGCCGCGGCTGGCGCTCCGGCGCGCTGATCGAGCGCCGCAAGCTGGCGCAGTGGTTCCTGCGCACCACCGCCTACAGCGACGAGCTGCTCGAGGCGCTGGGGTCGCTCGACCGCTGGCCCGAGAAGGTGCGGCTGATGCAGGAACGCTGGATCGGGCGCTCGCAGGGCGCATATGTCCGGTTCACTGTATCGGATGGCCGCTCGGGCAAGCCGCGCGACGAACGACTCGAGGTGTTCACGACGCGCCACGACACGCTGTTCGGCATGACGTTTTGCGCGCTGTCGCCGCACCATCCCCTGGCCACCGTCCTTGCGGCGAAGGACACGAAGGCGGCGGCGTTCATCGCCGAGTGCGACCGGCTGGGAACCAGCGAGGCAGCGATCGAGGCCGCGGAAAAGGTGGGTTACGACACCGGCCTCGTGGTCCATCACCCGTTTGATGCGGACCGCATGGTGCCGCTGTACATCGCCAATTTCGTGCTGATGGAATACGGCACCGGCGCCGTATTCGGCTGTCCGGCACACGATCAGCGCGATCTCGACTTCGCGCGCAAGTACGGACTGGACGTGATCCCGGTGGTCGCGCCCCGCGATGCGGACCCGGCGGCGTTTTCGATCGCTGACGAGGCCTTCGTGGATGACGGGGTGCTCATCAACTCGGACTTCCTCGACGGTCTGGAGGTTCCGGCGGCGAAGGCGCGGATGGCCGAGCGCCTGGCGGCGGGGGGAATCGGCGAGTCGACGACGGTCTACCGCCTGCGCGACTGGGGGATATCCCGGCAGCGCTACTGGGGCTGCCCGATCCCCGTGATCCATTGCGAATCCTGCGGCATCGTGCCGGTGCCGCGTGCCGACCTGCCGGTCTCGCTGCCCGACGACGTCGCGTTCGACAAGCCGGGGAATCCGCTCGACCACCATGCGACGTGGAAGCATGTCGACTGTCCGGAATGCGGGAAGAAGGCCCGGCGCGAGACCGATACGATGGACACCTTCGTCGATTCGTCGTGGTATTTCGCGCGCTTCTGCTCGCCGCGCGCCGACCGGCCGACCGAGCGCGGACAGGTCGATTACTGGCTCCCGGTCGACCAGTATATCGGCGGCATCGAGCACGCCATCCTGCATCTCCTGTATTCGCGGTTCTTCACCCGGGCGATGCGCAAATGCGGCCACGTCGCGCTGGACGAGCCGTTCGCCGGGCTGTTCACCCAGGGCATGGTGTGCCACGAGACCTATCGCGACCAGCGCGGCGCCTGGCTGTTCCCGGACCAGGTCGAAAGGCTGGCGGACGGCACGGCGGTGAAGGCCGACGACCGCAGCCCGGTGTCCGTCGGGCGCTCGGAATCGATGAGCAAGTCGAAGCGGAATGTCGTCGACCCCGAGCGCATCATCGATGCCTTCGGTGCCGATACGGCGCGCCTGTTCATGCTGTCCGACACGCCGCCGGAGCGTGACCTGGAATGGACCGATGCCGGCATCGAGGGGGCCTGGCGCTACGTCAACCGCCTGTGGCGCATGGTCGACCAGCCGGCGGGCCCTGTGGCCGGGAAGGATGCGGCGACGCCCGACGCCTTGAGCGACGCGGCGGACCAGGCCCGGAGGCTTGTGCACCGTACGATTCACGGGGTCACCGACGATCTCGAGAAATTCCGCTTCAACCGCGCCGTGGCACGGATCCGGGAGCTGACCAACCTGATCGGCGAGCTCGCGGGCGATGCCGACGACATCGCCTGGGTGCGGCGCCGCGGCCTGGAGACGGCCGTGCAGCTGATCGGCCCGATGATGCCGCACCTCGCCGAGGAGCTCTGGCAGAAACTGGGCCACGAGACGTTGCTCGCCGACGTGCCGTGGCCGGCGGCCGATGCGGCGCTGCTGGTCGAGGAGACGATTACCATCGGCGTTCAGGTCAACGGCAAGCTGCGCGGCACGGTCGACGTGCCGCGCAATGCCGACCGCGAGGTCGCCGAATCGCTGGCGCTCGCCCTGGACGGGGTGCAGCGCGCGATGGACGGCAAACCGCCGCGCAAGGTGATCGTCGTGCCCAACAAGATCGTCAATGTGGTCGTGTAGTCGCACGCGCAGCCCGATACCGGCGGCGGCCCTGGTCTGTCTTTCGCTGGCGCTCGCCGGTTGCGGCTTCGAGCCACTCTACGGCAAGGCGTCCGCGGGCGACATCGACGCGCAGTTCGCCAACGTCAAGATCCAGACGATTCCCGGCAGAATCGGCCAGCAGGTGCACAATTACCTCCTGGACCGAATCAACAGCAACGGCCGGCCCCACGACCCGCTCTATCTCCTTTCGGTGACCCTCGAAGTCCAGAGCATCCGTCTCGGCATCGAGCCCGACGAGACCGCGACGCGCGCCAAACTCGTGCTGTTGGCGAACATCCGCCTCCTCGACATCGCGACCGAGGACGTTCTGCTGAGCCGCACCGCGCGATCGACGAACAGCTACAACATCGTCGATTCGGCGGTGGCGACGCGCAGTGCCGAGCTGGACGCGGTCGACCGCGCCGCCCGCGAGGTCAGCGAGGACATCCGTCTGATGCTGTCGCTGTACTTCCGTCGCCAGCCGCCGCCCCAAGCCGCCCGCAGATGAAGCTCAAGAGCTCGCAGATCGAGGCTTTTCTCCGCAAGCCGGATGCCGCGATTCGGGCCGTTCTGGTCTACGGGCCCGATGACGGCCTGGTGCGCGAGAGGGCCGGACAGCTCGTTGCCGGTGCGGTCGACGATCCCGGCGATCCGTTTCTGGTCGCGGAGCTGACGGGGGCCGAAGTCGCCGGTGACCCGCCACGCCTGTTCGACGAGGCAGCGGCGATCCCGCTGACCGGGGGCCGGCGGGTCGTCCGGGTCCGCGACGCCAGCCCGGCGACGCCGCCGGGCGCCGCGGAGGCGGTGGCGAAGATCGCAAGATCCTATCTCGAGGACCCGCCGGGCGACTCGTTGCTGGTGATGCTGGCCGGGGACCTCGGCCCGCGGGCGACGCTGCGCAAAGCGTTCGAGGCCGCGCCGGCCGGCGCCGCCCTGCCCTGCTATCGCGACGATTCGCAGGATCTGGACCGTTTGTTCGCGGACGTGCTCGGCAGCCGTGGCGTTTCGATATCGCCGGACGCCCGGGCCTATCTGTCGGCCAATCTGGGCTCGGACCGGGGGGTGACCCGGGCCGAACTCGAAAAGCTGGCCCTCTACGCCGGCGACGGAAGCCGCGTCGAGCTTGCCGACGCCGAGGCCTGCGTCGGCGACAGCGGGCTCAGGGGGCTCGACCGGGTGGCGTTTGCCGCCGGCGGCGGCGACCGGAACACGCTGGACCGGGAGATTTCCGCGTGCCTGGCCATGGGCGAATCGCCGGTCGGCATGCTCCGCGCCGCGGCGCGGCATCTCATGCGCATCCACCTTGCGATGGCCGGGATGGCGGCGGGCGCTTCCGCCGAACAGGCGGTCCGCAGCCTCCAGCCGCCGGTTTTCTGGAAATTGGCGCGCGAAATGGCCCGCCAGGTGGAAACGTGGTCGCCGGACCAGATGGGCCGGGCGCAGCAGCTGCTGCTCGAGGCCGAGCGGCTGTGCAAGCGCACCGGCACGCCGGCCGAGGCGGTCTGTGGACGCACGCTTTTCCAGGTCGCGGCGCTGGCCGGCCGGAAAAAATAGCCCCGGAGCGGATCCGGGGCCAGTCGGCATCGTAAGTCGTTGATCCGCAGCGGGTTCAGCCCCTTCGCAACCGCCGCAGCACCTCGTCGAGCTGCTCCGGCACGTCATAGTGGACGGCGACGCGGCCGCCCCCGCCCTTCGCCGCCGCCACCGTGACCTTGAGGCCCAGCGCCTCGCTCAGCTCGCGCTCCAGCGCGGCGATGTTGGGGTCCTTTGGCGCCATGGCGCCAGATTTGCGCGACGCCGGGGCCTGGGCCTTGCGCGTCAGATCCTCGGCCTGGCGCACGTTGAGATCGCGGCGCACGATCTCCCGCGCCAGCTCCACCGGGTTTTCCGTGTTGACCAGCGCACGGGCGTGGCCGGCCGATATCTGACCTTCGTCGAGCATCCGGCGCACCGGTTCCGGCAAGCCGAGCAGGCGGATCAGGTTGGCGACGTGGCTGCGGCTCTTGCCCACCGCCCGCGCCAGCACTTCCTGCGTGTGGCCGAACTCCTCGAGCAGCCGGCGGTATGCCTCGGCCTCCTCGAGCGGCGTCAGGTCCTCGCGCTGCAGGTTTTCCACCAGCGCCACCTCGAGCGTGTCGCGGTCGCTCAACGTCTTGACGACCGCCGGCACCTCGTGCAGCCGCGCCTGCTGTGCGGCCCGCCAGCGGCGTTCGCCGGCGACGATTTCGAAGTGCCCCTCCGCGTTGGGGTCGGCCCGCACCAGAAGCGGCTGCAGCACGCCCTTCTCGCGGACCGAGCCGACCAGCGCCGCGAACGCCTCGTCGTCGAAATGGCGGCGCGGCTGAAAGGGGCTCGGCTTGAGGCGTTCGATCGGGATCATCCGTGCAACGCGGCCCGGTTCGGACGACGCGGCGTCGTCGGCCGGTGCATCGCCGAGGAGCGCGGACAGTCCGCGCCCGAGTCCGCGCCGCCTTCCCTCATCCGCGGGCATCATGCCGCCACCTTTGCATCGCGCCGCAACAGCTCGCTGGCCAGGTGGATGTACGCCTGGCTGCCGGCGGAGCGCCAGTCGTACAGCAGCACCGGCTTGCCGAAGGACGGCGCCTCCGAGACACGTACATTGCGGGGAATCACCGTGTCGTACACCTTTTCGCCGAAATGGCTGCGGACGTCCGAGGCCACCATACCACAGATATTGTTGCGCTTGTCGAACATGGTCAGGACGACGCCCTGGATCTCGAGCCGCGGGTTGAGCGCGCGCTTGACCCGGTCCACCGTGTGCAGGAGGTGGCTCAGCCCCTCCAGCGCGTAGAACTCGCACTGGAGCGGCACGAGAACCGCATCTGCTGCCACAAAAGCGTTTAGAGTCAATAAGTTAAGGGATGGTGGGCAGTCGATCAGCACGTAGTCCCAGTGGCCCTGCGGCTGGGCCAGCGCGTCGGCCAGCCGGTGTTCGCGGCGCGGCATGTCGATCAGCTCGATTTCGGCGCCGGACAGCTCGCGCGTCGACGGCACGACGAACAGCCCCGGCACCGTTGCTTCGACCGCCGCCTGTGACAGGCCGGCCTCGCCGATCAGGACCTCGTACGTGGTGCGCCGCCGGGCCTCGACATCGAGGCCGAGACCGGTGCTGGCGTTGCCCTGCGGGTCGAGGTCGACGATCAGTACGCGCTTGTGGATGGCGGCAAGGGCGGTGCCGAGGTTAACCGCCGTTGTCGTTTTGCCGACGCCGCCCTTCTGGTTGGCCAGTGCGAGAATGCGGGGTCGGCGGATTTCCTGTGTTGGGGGTGGCGTGTAGATCACGGGAAATAGCCTCCAGACGTAAAATGATTCCCTGAGGATCACTGCGACTCGGAATTTGATCCACCCGCATACTCCACTCTTTTCGTGCCCGGGTCAATTCCCGATCGACGGCCCGACCCTTCAAAAATAACAAGATGCTGTGTTCATTGCAGAAATTTTTGGCCATATGTAGTAGTTCGGGCAAAGGTGCGAGGGCTCTGGCGACGATCGTCCCAGCGATGAACGGCGCGACATCCTCGATTCGCTGGGCATGAATCGTAACCGGCACGCCGATGGCTCGCGCTGCCTCGCCCAGGAACGCGCATTTGCGGCGGTCGGACTCGATCAGATGGACATCCGACGCACCCATGGCGGCGAGAACCAGTCCCGGGAAGCCGGCGCCGCTGCCGAGGTCGACAAGCGGCGCCGCGGGGTCAGGGATGAGAGGAAACAGCTGCGCCGAATCGAGCATGTGCCGGCGCCACAGATCCGCCAGGGTGGACTGTCCGACCAGATTGACCCGCCGGTTCCATTTGCGCAGCAGGTCGGCGTAGCGCTGCAGGCGCTCGAGTGTTTCACGTGAAACACCGGCCGCCGCAGCGAACGCCTCGGGCGTCACCGCAGGCGGGCCTCCGGCCGCCGGACATGGCGCAACAGCGCCACCAGGGCGGCGGGCGTCACCCCGGAGACGCGGGACGCCGCCCCCAGGGTCGGCGGTCGTGCCGCGCTCAGCTTCTGCCGCATCTCGTTGGACAGCCCGCCGATGGCGCCGTAGTCGAGGTCGTCGGGAAGGGCCAGTTCCTCGTCGCGGCGGAAGGCGTCGATATCCGCCTGCTGACGCTCGAGGTAGCCCGCATAAAGCGCCTCAATTTCGAGCTGGCGCGCTATATCTTGTGGTATCGCTTCCAGTTCCGGCCATATCTGGGCGAGTCGGGCCAGATCGACCTCGGATCGTGCCAGCAGTTCATGGACGGTGCGCAGCCGCCCGTCGCGGTTGACCCGGATACCCTGCCGGGCCAGCGCGTCGGGGCTCGCCGACAGGCGGCGGACCGTCTCGCGCGCCGCGTCCAGCGCCGTTGCCCGGGCGCGCCACGCGGCCGCACGCGCCGGCCCGACACAGCCGGCCCGCTCGCCGAGCGCGGTGAGGCGCTGGTCGGCGTTGTCGGCGCGCAGTCGCAGCCGGTATTCGGCGCGCGACGTGAACATCCGGTAGGGCTCGGTCACCCCCCGCGTCACCAGATCGTCGATCATGACGCCGATATACGCGTCGGCGCGGTCGAGCACGAATTCGCCGCTGCCGGCGGCCGCCCGGGCCGCATTGACGCCGGCGACCAGGCCCTGGGCGGCGGCCTCCTCGTAGCCCGTCGTGCCGTTGATCTGGCCGGCGAAATAGAGCCCCGGGATGCGCCGGGTCTCCAGCGTCGGCCGCAGCTCCCGCGGGTCCACGTAATCGTATTCGATGGCGTAGCCGGGCCGGATCATGCGGGCGCGCTCGAGGCCCGGAATGGTCTCCAGCAGGGCGCGCTGGGCTTCCTCCGGCAGCGCCGTGGAGATGCCGTTCGGGTAGACGGTGTCGTCCTCCAGCCCCTCGGGCTCGAGGAAGATCTGATGGCGGTCGCGGTCGGCAAACCGGACCACCTTGTCCTCGATCGACGGGCAGTAGCGCGGGCCCGGCCCCTCGATGCGCCCGGCATGGACCGCCGTGCGATGCAGGTTGGCGCGGACGATGTCGTGCGAGGCCGGCGTCGTGCCGGTGATGTGGCACACCGTCTGCGGGACCGTGATTCGCGCCGTCAGGGTCGAGAACGGCACCGGCGGGTCGTCGCCGTGCTGCACCTCGAGCCCATCCCGGTCGATGGTGCGGCCGTCGAGTCGCGGCGGCGTCCCGGTCTTGAGGCGCCCGAGCGCAAACCCGAATCGCTGCAGCGTGGCGGACAGGCCGTAGGACGCGGCATCGCCGACGCGGCCGGCCGCCGTCGTGCGCTCGCCGACATGGATAACGCCGCGCAGGAAGGTGCCGGTGGTCAGCACCACCCGCGGGGCTGCAAGCTCGCGCCGGTCGGCGGTGGCGACGCCGCGGATCCGGCCCGCGTCGTCGAGACGCACATCCTCGACGGCAGCCGCGAGGATCTCGAGATTGCCCTGCGCCTCGAGGGCCTGGCGCATGTGCGTCCGGTACAGCGCGCGGTCGGCCTGGGCACGCGGCCCCCAGACGGCCGGGCCCTTGCTCCGGTTGAGCATGCGGAACTGGATCCCCGATTGGTCGATGACGCGGCCCATGACGCCGTCGAGCGCGTCGACCTCGCGCACCAGGTGGCCCTTGCCGAGTCCGCCGATCGCCGGGTTGCACGACATCGCGCCGATCGTCTCGAGCCGATGGGTGACGAGCAGCGTGCGCGCGCCGACGCGCGCCGACGCGGCGGCGGCCTCGCAACCCGCGTGGCCCCCGCCGACGACGATCACATCCCAACCATGTCTACGATTGTCGCCCATGGACCGAGTAGATAGGCGCCGACACGGCCGCTGTCAAAGGTTTGGGCGCCGCAACGCCGGCCACGGCGTTTCACGTGAAACACCCGAACGCAGGCTATTTGCCGATGCAGAAATCCCTGAAGATGACGTCGAGCAGGTCCTCGACGTCGACGCGCCCGGTGATCCGGCCCAGCGCCCGTGCGGCAAGCCGCAGATCCTCCGCCGCCAGCTCGGGCAGGGCCGCGCCCCGCGCCCGCTCCAGCGCCGAACGGCAGTGCCCCAGCGCCTCGCGGTGTCGGGCCCGCGTGATCGCCGCCTGCCCGCTCAACCCGATTCGCTCGCGCACCGCCGCTTCGAGCCGCTCGAGCAAGGCGTCGATCCCCGCGCCGGTGGTCGCCGAAATTGGACAGATTGCCAGGCAGGGCGAATCGATTTGCACGGCCGGCGGCCCGAGGTCGCGCTTGTTCAGGGCGACCAGCGCCGAGCCATCGATCAGGTCGGCCGCGCCGGCAACCCCGTCGGGATCGCCGCCATCCACCACGACGATCCGCAGATCCGCGGCCTCGGCTCGCCGACGGGCGCGGCGCACGCCCTCCGCCTCGATGGCGCCCTCGGCCTGGCGCAGCCCCGCGGTATCGGCGAGAATCACCGGATAGCCGCCGAGGTCCATCGCGACCTCGATGACGTCGCGGGTGGTGCCGGCGGTTTCCGAGACGATCGCAGCATCGCGCCGGGCGAGGCGGTTCAGGAGGCTCGACTTGCCCGCGTTCGGCGGCCCGACGATGGCGATGTCGAGCCCGGCCCGGAGCCGTTCGCCCCGGCGATCGTCGTCGAGGTGGCGCGACAGTTCTCCGGTCAGCGACGACAGCTCGTCGTCCAGCGCCGCCACGACCGCCGGCGGGATCTCCTCGTCGGGAAAGTCGATATAGGCCTCGAGATGGGCCAGGCTGCGGATCAGCCGTTCCCGCCAGCCGTCGTAAAGCCGCGCCAGCTCGCCTTCGGCCTGGCGCAAGGCCTGGCGGCGCTGCGCCTCGGTTTCGGCGGCGACGAGGTCGGCCACGCCCTCTGCCGCGGTCAGGTCCATCTTGCCGTTGAGGAAGGCGCGCCGGGTGAATTCGCCGGGCTCGGCCATGCGCAGCCCGGCCAGCGCCCCCAGCGCCTCCATGAGGGCGGCGATGACGGCCGGCCCGCCGTGGACGTGGAACTCCGCCACATCCTCTCCGGTATAGCTGTGCGGCGCGGGAAACCACAGGACGAGCCCGTCATCGATCGGCTCGCCGCTGTCCGGGTGTGCAAGCGCGGCATGGAGCGCGCGCCGCGGCCGCGGCAGGGACGTGCGCCCCGTCAACCGCTGCAGCGCGGGTCCGGCGGCGTCGCCCGACAGGCGGACCACCGCGACCCCGGCCGGCCCCGCGCCGCTCGACAACGCATAGATGGTCCCCGTCATCGCCTGCCCGTCCGTGCGGCGCGCGGGGATTTTGCCAGTGACATCCGGCCGTACCGCCGTTAATTGTGGGTTCGCTCTTGTTCACCGGCGATTTTGCCCCATTGTCCCTGCAAGCCGCCACCATCTTCCTCGGCACCGACGAAGCGAGCCTGTCATGACGGAAAACCTGCTGGGCGGGGAGACCAGTCCCTACCTGCTTCAGCACAAGGACAACCCGGTTCACTGGATGCCCTGGGGCGAGGCGGCTTTCGACCGCGCCCGCGCGGAGAACAAGCCGGTGCTGCTGTCGGTCGGCTACGCCGCCTGTCACTGGTGTCACGTGATGGCGCATGAGAGCTTCGAGAAGCCGGAAATCGCGGCCCTGATGAACGAGCTTTTCGTCAATATCAAGGTCGACCGCGAGGAACGTCCGGACATCGACGCGATCTACCAGACATCGCTTGCGATGCTCGGCGAACAGGGCGGCTGGCCGCTCACCATGTTCCTCACGCCGGACGCCGAGCCGTTCTGGGGCGGCACCTACTTTCCGCCGGAGCCGCGATTCGGACGCCCCGGATTTCCCGAGGTCCTGCGCGGCATCGCCTCGGTCTACGTCACAAACCCCGAACGCGTCGGCCAGAACGCGCAAGCGCTGCGCAGCGCGCTGGAAGAGGCCGCCTCCCCGCGCGCCGGAGGCGAGATCGCGCCGGAGCTGCTCACGCAGATCGCCACTCAGCTGGTCGGCCAGGTGGATCTGGCCCGGGGCGGGTTGCGCGGCGCGCCCAAATTCCCCCAGCCGTCGCTGTTCAAGCAGTTCTGGCGGGCCTGGAAACGGACCGGCGACGAGTCATTCCGCAACGCGGTGGCGACGACCCTGAACCGGATCTGCCAGGGCGGCATCTACGATCACCTTGGCGGGGGATTCGCGCGCTATTCCGTCGACGATCTGTGGCTCGTCCCGCATTTCGAGAAGATGCTGTACGACAACGCGCAACTCCTCGAGCTGCTGACCGTCGTCTGGCAGGAAACCCGGGATCCGCTCTATGCCGCGCGGATCGAGGAGACCGTCGGCTGGGTGCTGCGCGAGATGACGCAGCCGGAGGGCGGCTTCTCGAGCTCGCTCGACGCCGACAGCGAGGGCGAGGAAGGACGGTTCTACGTCTGGACCCAATCCGAGATCGAAACGCTGCTTGGCGCCGAGGCGCCACTGTTCGCAAAGCATTACGGAGTCAGCGAGGCGGGCAATTGGGAGGGCAAGACGATCCTCAACCGGCTCGCCCACCGCGGATTGGCCGACGACGAGACCGAGGGGGCGCTGGCCCGCTCGCGCGCGATCCTGCTGGACGCCCGCGCCGACCGCATCCCGCCCGGCAAGGACGACAAGGTGCTGGCCGACTGGAACGGGCTGATCATCGGCGCCCTCGCCGTGGCCGGCCAGGCGCTGGGCCGCGATGACTGGATCGATGTTGCGGCCCGCGCTTTCGCGTTCGTGCGCGACCATATGAGCGAGAACGGGCGGCTGCGCCATTCGTGGCGTGCCGGGCGGCTGCAGCACCCGGCGACCCTGGACGACTACGCCAATATGTCGCGCGCCGCGCTGTTGCTGCTGGAAGCCACCGGGGAACCCGGCTACCTCGCCCAGGCCGAAGCCTGGGCCGAAATTGTCGAGCGGTATCATGCGGAGCCAGGAAAGTCCGGTTATCTTTTCGCCGCCAGCGACACGCCGGGGCTGATCGTGCGCAACAGGACGGCCAGCGACAACCCGACGCCGTCGGGCAACGGCGTCATGGTCGAAGTGCTGGCCCGGCTGTGGCTGCTGACCGGGCGGGACGAGTACCGCACAGCGGCCCAGGCCGTCGTCACCGCGTTTTCGGGCGAGCTTGCGCGCAACTTCTTTCCCCTCTCGACGCTGCTCAACGCCAGCGAATTCCTGTTCGCGCCGGTCCAGATCGTGCTTGTCGGCAGCCGCGAAGCGCCGCAGGCCGCGGAGCTGCTTCACGTGCTGGCCGGCGCCTCGGTGCCGAACAGGGTCCTCCAGACCGTCGCACCGGGCGAATCTCTGCCGGACGGCCACCCGGCTCAGGGCAAGTCGCAGAAGGACGGGGCACCGACCGTCTATGTCTGCCGCGGGCAGACCTGCTCGCTGCCGATCACCGATTCGGCCGAGCTCGCCGCCGCGCTGGCGGAGACGTGACCATTGCCGGCCCGCCTCGTCGAGACGCCCGTGGGGCCGGTCCTGATCGTCGAATCGGCCGGCCGGATCGCTGAACTCCGATTTGCGTCGGGCACCGAGCCCGACCACGACGACACGCCGCTGCTGCGCCGTGCCGAACGCCAGCTTGCGGAGTACTTTGCCGGAAGTCGCCAACGGTTCGACCTGCCGCTGGCCCCGGCATCGACGCCGTTCCAGGCCCGTGTCCGGCGGGCAATGCAGGACATTCCCTATGGCCAGACCCGCAGCTACGGCGAGCTCGCGCACAGCGCCGGCGGCGCGCCGCGGGCCATCGGCCAGGCCTGCGGCGCCAATCCGCTGCCGCTGGTCGTCCCATGCCATCGCGTTGTGGCCTCGAACGGGCTCGGCGGCTATTCCGGAGGCAAGGGACTTGCAACCAAGCGCCGACTGCTCGCCCTCGAAGGCACCGCCCTTGCCAGGTGACAAGGCGCGCGCCGAAAGATAGTCTCGCCCCCGCGTGTCACGCCGTGCCGACGACAACGGCAGCACCATCTGACAGGGAGGACAGATCATGCCCGACATCACCATCAACGGCCGCGACGGCGACTTCTCGGCCTACCTTTCGGTGCCCGCCGCCGGCTCCGGCGCCGGCCTTCTGGTGATCCAGGAGATATTTGGCGTCAACCAGTCGATGCGGCAGATGTGCGACGATTTCGCGACGCAGGGCCTGGTCGCCCTGTGTCCGGACCTCTTCTGGCGCCAGGAGCCCGGGATCCAGATCACCGACAAGACCGACGCGGAATGGCAGCGCGCCTTCGAGCTGTTCCAGGGCTTCGACGTGGACAAGGGCGTCGAGGACCTGACGGACACGCTGGTCGCGCTGCGCAGCCTCAATTCCTGCACTGGCAAGGCGGGTACGGTCGGCTACTGCCTCGGCGGCAAGCTCGCCTTCCTGATGGCGACACGGTCCGACGCCGACTGCAACGTCAGCTATTACGGCGTCGGGCTCGACGAGCTGCTGGGCGAGGCCGACAGCATCAGGCATCCGACATTGCTCCACATCGCCGAGGCCGATGAGTTCGTGCCGCCCGAAGCGCAGGCGAAAATCGGGACCGCACTTTCCGGACACGCGCATGTCACCATGCACAGCTATCCGGGCATGCCGCACGCATTCGCCCGTGTCGACGGCATCCATTATCATGCCGAGGAGGCCGAACTCGCCAACGGCCGCACTTACGAATTCCTGAAACAGAACCTGGCCTGAGGGAGGTCCACATGACGCACGCGATCCGCATCCATGAACAGGGCGGCCCGGAGGTTTTGCGCTGGGAGGAGGTCGAGGTGGGCACGCCCGGTCCCGGCGAGGTCCGCCTGCGGCAGACCGCCGTCGGCCTCAATTTCCTCGACATCTATCACCGCAGCGGGGCGTACAAGCTGCCAGAACTGCCGACCGCCCTCGGCATGGAGGCCGCGGGCGTCGTCGAGGCGGTCGGCGACGGCGTCGATGACCTCAAGCCCGGCGACCGTGTCGCCTATGCCGGTTACAAGCCCGGCGCCTACGCCGAGGAACGCATCATGCCGGCGGAGCGCCTGGTGCCGTTGCCCGATTCGATCGACGATAAGCACGCCGCAGCGATGATGCTGCAGGGCATGACGGCGGAATACCTCATTCGCCGCACCTTCGAGGTGAAACCGGGGCAGACCGTGCTGTTCCACGCGATCGCCGGCGGCGTCGGGCTGATCGCCTGCCAGTGGCTGAAGCAGATCGGCGCCACCGTGATCGGTACCGCCGGCAGCGATGAGAAGGCGGAGCTCGCCCGCGCCCATGGCTGCGATCACGTCGTCGTCTACAGCCGCGAGAACTTCGTCGAGCGGGTCAAGGAGATCACCGGCGGCGCCGGCGTCCCGGTGGTCTACGATTCCGTCGGCAAGGACACCTGGGAGGGCTCGCTCGACTGCCTTCAGCCGCGCGGCATGCTGGTCAGTTTCGGCGCCTCCTCCGGCACTCCAGCCGATTTCTCGATCAACCAGCTGCAGTTCAAGGGCTCGCTCTACGCGACCCGGCCGACCCTGCTGCACTATGTCGCCAGCCGCAAGGATCTGCTGGCCAGCGCCAACGCCCTGTTCGCCGCGGTCGGCAATGGGCTGAAGGTCGAGATCAACCAGACCTTCGCGCTCAAGGACACGGCCGAGGCGCACAAGGCGCTGGTCGCCCGCAAGACCACCGGATCGACGGTGCTGCTGCCCTGAGGCGCCCACATCCGCAAGAAAAGACCGCCCAAGAACTGGGTTCCGGGCGGTTTTTCGTGGTTGAACTAGGCGTCAGGCCTATTGGTTCATGCTGTCGAAGAAATCGGCGTTGCTCTTCGCGTGTTTCAGCTTCTCGAGCAGGAACTCCATCGCATCGGTCACGCCCATCGGCATCAGGATGCGGCGCAGCACCCACATCTTGCTGAGCGTGCCCTTGTCGACCAGCAGCTCCTCCTTGCGGGTGCCGGACTTGGTGATGTCGATGGCCGGGAAGGTGCGCTTGTCCGAGAGCTTGCGGTCGAGGATGATCTCGGAGTTGCCGGTGCCCTTGAACTCCTCGAAGATGACCTCGTCCATGCGGCTGCCGGTGTCGATCAGCGCCGTGGCGATGATGGTCAGCGAGCCGCCTTCCTCGATGTTGCGGGCGGCGCCGAAGAACCGCTTGGGCTTCTGCAGGGCATTGGCGTCCACACCACCGGACAGGATCTTGCCGGAGTGCGGAACCTCGGTGTTGTAGGCCCGAGCCAGACGCGTAATCGAATCCAGCAGGATGACCACGTCCTTGCCGAACTCGACCATCCGCTTGGCCTTCTCGAT
>JBFIFO010000046.1:0-24626 GCA_041602815.1 Alphaproteobacteria bacterium
ATGGTGCCGCCGGAGTGAATTGAACACTCGACCCCACCCTTACCAAGGGTGTGCTCTACCCCTGAGCTACGGCGGCGCCGGACCGGGGTGCTCGCGCCTAGGCGCGAACGCGCGCCTTATGCCACACGGCCCCGGGCTTTTCAAGGTCCGTCAGTCCGGCTGCCGCGGGTCCTCCTTGCGCGAGATCTCCGTCGGCCGGGGCGTCACGGTAAGTAGTGTCACGCCGTGTGGGGCGTGCAACCGGTGCCAGCACGCTTGCGGCACGACGGCGAGCATGCCGGCCCTCAGCTCCAGCGTCTGTATACTGTCGCCGGCCAGCACCGTCAGGACCGCACGGCCCCCGATGACCTGGACAAGCTCATCGCCGGCGGTGTGCCGCTCCCACGCGCTATCGCCGGAAAAACTACCGGCATAGACGCCGCCGTCACCGAACGACGCCAGGGTGGCGAAGGCCGCCGCGACCTCCTCCTCTGGCGTCTCGGCCGTCCGGTCCCGCAAGGGCGGGCGCCCGGCCAGCGCGGCCTCGATGTCTGCTGCCTTGACCATGGCGCCATCCTAGGACGGGGGCCGCCCGTTGCAAGTCTTTATCCGTTGACAGGACGCCGCCGGGCCGCACATTTGGGGACGATGACTGGACGAAGCAAGGACATGCCGGGCAGCAGCGAGGACGGCCGTCGCCGCGCTGCCGAGCGCAAGGCCCGCCGCGCCGAGGCGCTGCGTGCGAACCTGAAGAAACGCAAGGCGCAGCAGCGCGGCCGGGCAGCCGATCCGAAGGGCGGTGACGGCTGCTCGGCAAAGGATTGACCGGGCCCCGCGCCACGCCTTGTGGGCGCCACGGTCATGGGCTAGAAAGGCCCCGGATTCGCCCCCGCCCATGGCACAAGGACATAGATGGACCAGATACGCATCCGCGGCGGCCGGCCGCTCGAGGGATCGATCCGGATCAGCGGCGCCAAGAACGCGGCGCTGCCGCTGATGACCGCGAGCCTGCTGACCGGCGAGACGCTGACGCTGACCAACCTGCCGTTCCTTGCCGACATCACGACGCTGGTGCAGCTCCTGATGCAGCACGGCGTGCACGTCGCGATGCGCGGCGAGGGGCCGGGCGGCGGCCATGTCATCGAGTTGTCGGCCGGCGAGATCGCCAGCACCGTCGCCCCCTACGACATCGTGCGCAAGATGCGCGCCAGCGTGCTCGTGCTCGGCCCGCTGGTGGCGCGCTGCGGCGAGGCGAAGGTCTCGCTGCCCGGCGGCTGCGCCATCGGCACCCGCCCGGTCGACTTGCACCTGAAGGGCCTGGAGGCGTTGGGCGCCAAGATCGAGCTGTCGGGCGGCTACATCCACGCGCGAGCGCCGAAGGGCCTGTCCGGCGGGCACTACGTATTCCCGTTCGTCTCGGTCGGCGCGACCGAGAACCTCCTGATGGCGGCGAGCCTGGCCAAGGGCGAAACGGTGCTGGTCAACGCCGCGCGCGAGCCGGAGGTCGTCGACCTCGCCCGCTGCCTTGTCGCCATGGGCGCGCGCATCGAGGGCATCGGCAGCGACACGCTGACCGTCCAGGGCGCTGATGCGCTGCACGCGGCAGAGCACCGCATCGTGCCGGACCGCATCGAGACCGGCACCTTCGCGATGGCCGCGGCGGCCACCGGCGGTGCGCTTGAGCTGGTCGGCGCACGCATGGACATCGTCGCCTCGGTGGCCGAGGCGCTGGAGGACGCCGGCGTCGAGATTGCGGCGACGGAGGCGGGCATCAGGGTTGCGCGCCGCAACGGCCTTACCGGCGTCGACGTGATGACCGAGCCTTATCCAGGCTTTCCGACCGACATGCAGGCGCAGTTCATGGCCCTGATGAGCGTCGCAGAGGGTGCCTCGATGATCACCGAGACGATCTTCGAGAACCGCTTCATGCATGTGCCTGAGCTTGCCCGCATGGGCGCCAACATCAACGTGCACAACGCCTCGGCCATGGTGCGCGGGGTCAGGAAGCTGACCGGCGCCCCGGTCATGGCGACCGATCTGCGGGCCTCGGTTTCGCTGGTGATCGCGGGGCTCGCGGCCGAGGGCGAGACCGTGATAAACCGGGTTTACCACATCGACCGCGGCTACGAGCGGATCGAGGAAAAACTCAAGGGTTGCGGGGCCGAGATCGAGCGCATCGGCTCTTAGCACCCCCGGGGGATCGCGAAGCCATGACGGAGCCCGACTACACACCGCTGAAGCTGCGCGCCGTCGACCTGAAGGACCTGTCGGTGGTCGCGGCGATGGTGCAGGACGCCCTGGCGCCGATCGGCGATATCGCGTTCCTTGCCGACGAGGGCCGCTTCGTGATGGCGCTGAACCGCTTCCGCTGGGAGGCGGAGGAGGAGGGGCGCGGCGCCGACGGCAAGCCGCACGAGCGTGTCCACGCTGGGCTGTGCTTCGATAAGGTCAAGACGGTGCAGTACCGCAACATCGACCGCGACGACCGCGGCCGCTACCTGGAATTGCTGACCATCGCCTGCGACGAGGGCCGCGTCGTCCTGCACTTCGCCGAGGGCGGCGCGATCCGCCTCGAGGTCGACGAGCTCGCCTGCTTCCTGCGCGACCTCGACGAGCCCTGGCCGACCGCCTGGAGACCGGCGCACGAGGACGAATAGCGCCCGGCAGTCGAACCGAGCAGGTGCCGTTTTACACTTCAATGCCCAGCTTCTTCATCCTTTTGTAAATGGTCGCGCGGGCAATGCCCAGCTCGCGAGCGGCCTTGCTCACGTTGTAGTGGCTGCGTTCCAGCGCCGCCCGTATTGCCTTAGCTTCCGCCTGTTGGCGCACGTCGAGCAAACTATCCGGTTTCGCCTCGAGGCGGGGCGCGTCCGGGCCACTGATTGCCTCCCCAGGCTGCGGCACGGGCCGAGCCGACATCCGATCGAGTTCCAGGTCGCGGATGTCGAGCATCTCGCCCTCCGCGATGACCAATGCGCGGCGGATCTTGCTGATGAGTTCACGAATGTTGCCTGGCCAGGGGTACGACTTCAGTGCGTCGATGGCTTTGGCACACACGAGCCGCTCCCGCACTCCAAGTTCGTTTGCCAGCCGCTGCACAAAGAACCGCGTCAGAATCTCTATGTCGCCATGGCGTTCGCGAAGTGGCGGTAGGTGGATCCGCAATACGTCCAGCCGAAAGAAGAGATCGCGGCGGAAACGTCCCCGCGCGACACTTTCCTCGAGATCAACGTTTGTTGCTGCGATGACCCGGGTCTTCACCGGAACCGCCTCCGTGCCGCCCAGTCGATCGATCCTGCGAGTCTCCAGGAACCGCAGGAAATGGGCCTGGAGGTCTGGCGGTAGGTCCCCGATCTCGTCGAGGAGCAACGTGCCGCCATTGGCCCGCTCGATGTGGCCGATATGCCGGCTCACCGCCCCCGTAAAGGCGCCTTTTTCGTGGCCGAACAGCTCCGATGCGATCAAGGTCACTGGCAACCCGCCACAATTTACCGGCACGAAGGGGCCGTCCCGGAATGCCGAGCGTTCGTGGAGCGCCTGCGCAACCAACTCCTTGCCGGTCCCGCTCTCGCCGGTGATGAGAACCGGCGCGTCGGTGGGCGCATAGCGGCGGATCGCATGGAAGACCTCCTTCATCGCGGGACAGCTTCCGACCATTACGGGTTCGAGGCCCGCATCGCCCTGTATCGCTTCCGGTCTTTTCGCACATTCAGAGATTCGGCTCTGCACGTCCGGCGCAAGATCCGCATGCATGTGGCACAGGTCCAACACCAGCTGCGCCAGCGCTGGCGCGCCCATCCGCAGCAGGGCTGGACGGGACAGGACGATCTTGCGCCGCCCCGACGAATCACCAGCGACGAAGGCAACATCCCTCGGACTAAAATCTTGAGTATTCACGATTGGCTGGCCCCCCCGCCAGCAATAATCTATTCTAACTTATCTTGGCCGACTGTTGTGTGTTTTTTTTCACAATTCGCGAATTTTCCGGAATCTCTGCCCCAGACATGTTATCGCTGTTTCCAGCACTTCACACGACTGTTACGACTTAGCATTTCTTTTGTCGTTTTTGTTACGATTGCTAATTGTATTATTTTGGATAAGGAAACGACTGCGATTGACCATTTCGTTGGCAATGATTGCTGACTCCTTACAGTTATTGGGAATTTGGCATGGAGATTGCGGAGGTTTCACTGGCGCGACTCAGTAATTTAATTGAACAATGCACACCATGAAGTGGAAGATCGCCATTTCTATCCTGGCCTTGGCATTCGCAACGGCCGTGAACTCCGGCTTTGCCACGCCCATCCGGGCCGAAGGCGACGCCGGCTCGTCGACCCGGCTCTCATTCGCCGTGGCCGTGAATCTCGACGAATTGACGCGGGTTCGCGGTGCTGGGCTGGTGGCCGCCGGCCCGGGACAAACGGGCGGGGAACAGTTCGGCGTCATTCTCTGGGATGAATTCAAGCCGCGGCCGCATCCCGGCTCTGTAAAACTCGACGGCGGGACCAGCAACAGCGTGACCAGTTCGATCGGCGGCACGTTCAAGTAGCCCGTCGGCGACACACTGTCTACCGAACGATACAACGTTGTCTCTTTCGCGGACACCGAGCTACCTCATTGCAGCAGCCTGGCCAGGGTCAAGGCATCCGGATGCCGTGTGACGGGAAGTCCTTCGGCGCGCTGGAACGATTCAATACCGGCCCGGCTGACCGGGCCGTCGATGCCGTCAACCGAACCTTTGTAATGGCCGCGGGACTTCAGGGCTTTCTGAATGCGGCGCCACAGGTCGGCACCAACGACGGGCTTGTCGGCGGAGAGGCCAGGATTGGCGCGCACCCTGCCGGAATCGAGGGCGCTTGCGACGGCGATCGCGGCAAACGCAATAGAGTGCTCCGGATTGGTCTGGCAGTGCTTGACCAGTCGCACCTCCAGCTCTTCCAGCGACGCCCCTTTGGTGACGTCGTACGTATCGGGAACAAGTTGATTGTAGGCTGAAAGATAACCGTTGAACCAACTGCGCGTGACGGCGCGCAACGCGGGCTGTTCGGTTCGCGGCCCAACGTAGTTACCACACGATTCCAGCCCCACTCCTCTGACAGCGAAATGGCCCTCGGGATCGGCGGCGACGGCCGCCGTGGACAGCCAGCAAACGACCACCACCTGGCAGCCGAACCGAAACAGACGTGCAGACATCGCTCCTGCCTTCCTTCCTTGGTTACCACGATCGTTTTGCCGCCAATTCTATTCAAACTCTGTGCCAGACCCTGCGCTTCTGGCAGAGCGGGAGACACGAAAACCGTACAAAACTCATACAGACTGTTTCCACTCGCAGGCACTTTCCGACAGCGCTGCCGACGCCCAGTTCGACACTCGACGGGCAGAAGAATCACAAAAACAACCGGTTATTTGATTGCGCCCGGCATGGCACGCAGCTTGCCTGATTCGTTGCCGTACAACGAGGTCAGCGCCGGCTTGACCGGACGGACGGCCTCCCGGTGTTCGCCGCGCAGCCCGCAAGAGGAACCGGCGACGCCACATGCAACCTGACTCGCAAAGGGGACAACGGATGTACAGGAACATATTACTAGGTGGCGTCTCCGCCTTCGCGCTCGTGCTGGGCCTGTCGGCCACGGCCATCGCGGATGGCGATGGCGCCATGGCCATCATCAACGCCGATATGAACAACGGCGATCCCGTGCCAATGCCGGGTGAAACCGTATCTGGCAACTTCGCCATTGATGCTGGCAGCACCCGCATCAACAACGTGCTGAACAGCTATAACGGGGCCTCTGGCATCACGCATGTGCAGCAGAACAACGGCAGCAACAACGCCATCCAGGCGGCGACTGCAGCACAGGCCAATATGACCGGCAACGTTCCGATCGTCACGGGCGCCGCCGCATTCTCGACGACCTTTGGCAACTTCACCGAGAACTTCGACGGCCTGCGCGACAACCTGATCCGGAACAGCTTTCGAGGCTATTACGGCGTCGCTACCGTGCAGCAGAACAACGGTGATCACAACGAGATCGGCGCGGCCACCGCGGTGCACACCAATACCGGCGGCTTTAGCGACTCGACCCAGATCGCCGTATCGCAAGGCGCCTCGGCGGCCCAGTTGGGTATCTTTCAGCTGCCGCTGTTGGACAACGGGTCGGACAGGAGCAACACGATCAATCCGTCGTTCGTCGATGCCAGCGCGATTGCGACCGTGCAGCAGAACAACGGCAATGGCAACGCGATCTCGTCGGCGACGGCAGTGGCCGGAAATCTCGGCAGCGGCAATGTCAACCAGGTCGCGCTCGCGGTCGGCGCCGTCGGCCCGGCTTTGACGGGAGACTTCAGCCTCGACCGCGACAACCTGATCCAGAGCAGCTTCACCCGATATAGCGGTGTCGCGACGGTGCAGCAGAACAACGGCGATGCCAACGTGCTCGGCGTGTCGACCGCGGTGACCGCCAATATCGGGCCGGGGCTGCAGGACGGTACCAATGCGCTGAATAACAACCAGGTGACCCAGCTGGCCGGCACGCTCGGCGCTGTGGCTGGCGCCGCTGCGCTTGACGTCGATTCGGTCGACCAAGGTGGAAACATCCTGGGGTTCCGCGACAACACCATCCTTGCCTCGTTCGGCAGGGCTAACGGTGTCGTGTCGGTTCAGCAGAACAACGGCAGCAACAACGTGATGCTGATTGCCAGCGCGGTTCAGGCCAACGTCGATACCGGCGGCCCGCGCAACCTCAACGGCAACGACAATGTGAACCAGACGGCCGTCACCGTCGGTGGCACCGTGGAGAACAGTGCCGCTGAGGTCGGGTTTGCGTTGACGCCGCCGCCGAGCCACCGGGAAAATCTGATCGAGAATTCGTTCAACGGCTTCTCGGGGGTCGCCACGGTGCAGCAGAACAACGGCGACAACAACGTGATCGGCGCGGCCAGTGCCGTCGTGGCAAACCTGGACGGCGACGACAAGACCGATACGGCAACTTCCGCCGCCGCCACGGCCGGCGCAGCAGTCGGCAACCTGGCCGACGAAACCGAGAGCGGAGCCAACCGCGACAACCTGATCGATCCCTCGTTCGTGGGCGCGACAGGTGTGATCTCGGTGCAGCAGAACAACGGCAACAACAACGTGATGGGTGTCGCCAATGCGGTCGTGGTCAATGAGAACAACGTCGATTCGTTCTCACCCAGTGCAAGCAACGCCGCGGCCGGCATCGCGCAGGTGTCTGGGAACTGGGCAGGCGATCACCAGAACACGGATCGCGTGAACACCATCGCCAACCGATCGTTCAACAACGCCCACGGGGTGATGACGGTCCAGCAGAACAATGGCGACAACAACGTCATGGGGGCGTCCAACGCGGTCGCCATGGACCACAACGGTGCCAACGGGTGGGGCGCCGGTCTGTCGGTTGCGGCGCTCAACGCGGTCGTCACCGGCAACACCTCGGTGATCAGCTCGACCTCTGCGCTTCCGGGCTATCAGAATACGGTCGTTTCGTCGTTCACCGGGGCGTCGGGCGTGATGACGGTACAGCAGAACAATGGCAACAATAATGCCATCCAGTCTGCGATCTCCGTTACCGCCAACACTCCGTGACCTTGGCTTTGGGCCGGTGGACGCCACGCGCGTCCGCCGGCACCACTTTCCCCGCATTCGGGGAATCGCAGACAGGGCGTAGGGGAATTGAAGGAGATCGCCATGTGGAGGACAGCCAGTCGGGGGTTAGCCGCTGTCGCCGGTATGGCGACGGCTGTGGCATTGGGGTCCATCCAGGGTTTGGCCGCCGACCCGATCGATGCGGCATGGGTGGCACTCCCGGAAGCCGAATTGGCCGATGAACGTGCACGCGGCGTCGTGCAGGATTTCGAGTTGTCCGCCGAGCTCACCGGCGGCACCACGCAGGTCGACGGTGCCGTGATGACAAACAACATCGCAGGAAATGCATTCGCCGAGTCGGCCGGTATCGTCAACGTGATCCAGAACAACGGCAACCAGGCCATCATCCAGAACGGGGTTGTCGTCAACGTCAACGTGTATCAGAACGCGGCACCGTAGCGGGGTGGATCCGGGCCGCCAAGGGGAGAAGCATGCGAAACAAGTCCGTCTCCGGTTTTGGCGCGGTCCTATTGATCGCGGCGGCGTCCTGGACGGTGGGACCGGTGGCGTCAGCGGGCGAGGTATCGGTCGCGGGCATCGGCGGCGTGTTCAACGTCCCGGTGGTCAGCATCCGCGAGGCGCGCTTCAAGAACGTCGTCCGCCAGCGTTACGACTTCAGTTGCGGTTCCGCCGCCGTGGCGACGCTGCTGACCTACCATTACGGCCGGCCGACGACGGAGGAGGAAGTTTTCCGCACCATGTTCACGCAGGGCGATCAGGACAAGATTCGCACGGAGGGCTTCTCGCTGCTCGACATGAAGGACTATCTGGCCGGGCGGGATATGCGGGCCAACGGCTATCGCGTCGGACTCGAAAAGCTGGCGGAGAACGGTATCCCGGCAGTCGTCCTGATCAACACCAATGGGTACCTTCACTTCGTGGTGGTGAAGGGCATCGACGTGGACAACGTGCTGGTGGCCGATCCGGCGCAGGGGAACAAGATCATCGCCCGCTCGGCGTTCGAGGAGATGTCCAACGGCATCCTGTTCGTCATCCTGGACGAATCCGAGAGTGCCCAGAAGTCCTTCAACGTAGCCGACGAATGGCTGGTCCGGACGAAGGCGCCGCTGGGCACCGCGCTGATGCGCAGTGGTCTGGCGGAATTTGGCCTCACGCTGCCCGGGCGTAACGAGTTTTAGGGGAACTGTGATGAACGCGAGATTCTTCGGCATTGACTGCGGCATCGTGTTGCGTCGTTTTTGCACTGCGGTGGGGACGGTGGCGATGTTGCTGGCCGGCGCGGTGATGTCCCTGCCGGCGGAAGCCGCGGCACTGACGAGCTTCGAGAGTCTGACCCCGATCAGCGAAAGTGAATTGGCCGAGATGCGGGGTGGGTTCGTTCTTCCAAACGGCATGGTCGTCAATGTCTCGCTGGACTTCCATACCGTGGTAAGCGACGCGAGCGGCAGCGGGGTCCCACTGGCGCAGGAAGACTTCACCTTCGACGCAACCACTCTCGTCGGGAGCGGCGTTGTCTACACGGTCACAGTGGATCCGGGTGACGGTACACCGACGATCGAGATTGCGCCCCAGACGTCCACGGAGGTCACCGGGCTGGTCACCGTGATCCAGAACAACGTGAGCCAGATCGCGATCATGAACACCGCGACGCTCAACCTGGATCTGCTGAACGCGGCGGTTGCCCAGCGCCTGTTCCAGTCGCACAGCTTCACGATGCAGATGCGATCGCTCGGCGTCCTGGGTCTCTGAGACCAAAGCCGGAACCTGCCGGTTCGGCACCCGGCCCGGGACCGGGCGTCCGGCTCTTTTCGACGTGGCGCCGCCGGCGGAAACCGCCGGCGGCCGTGCTCGTTCAGAACAGGTTGAACCGGATCGGGATGCGCAGCTGAATGCGCGCATCCGGCGCCTCGTCAGTCGCGCCGAGGCTGACATTGAGATTGTACGAGACCCGCTCGCTGACCCGGTACGACACGCCGAAGAGCAGGGAGCCCACCTGCAGGTCGGTGCCGTCGATGTCCACGTCGTCCTGCTTCGACTTGAAGACGTAATTGTGCTCGTAGCCGATGCTGAACGATGCCCTTTCGTTGATGCCGTAACCCATGCCGAAACTGACCCGGGCGGCATCTCCGGGATCGATCTTGCCGTAAGGGGCGCTGGTAAGCGGGTTGATCGTCCTCACATCGCGCTCGATGTTCCAGAGGTAACCGAAGTTGGCGAAGAACACTGCGGGATCAGACGGGAAAAGGACGGTTATGCTCGGCTCGACCGACCAAAAACCGGTGCCGGTCGGCAGCTCGGTTTCAAGGCCGGTGGCTAGATCGATTGGCACCTCGAATGGATCTTCACCGGTCGGAGCCCGGCCGCGAAGATTGGCGACGTAGAAGGCACCGCCGCTCCGCGGAGAGTTGAGCTGGTAGTGCAGCCCGAATTCGACGTCGCCCAGCCCGGCGCCCTCGACATCCGTGTACGCATCCTGGTCCGCACCGGTACCAGCCGGTCGAGCCGTCGTGCTATCGTAGCGGTAGACGTAAGGCACCCGCACGTCGACCTCGAAGCGGTCTGTCACACCGTAGCGCGCGGTGAGCGCGGCTGTCGCCATATTGCGATCGACCTGCCGGATATCGATGCTGCCGACGGTGATCGCCGGGATGACGGTGTACCCTTCCAGAATGACCCTGTTGAGCGACCACGTCGAGTATTCGAACTGCGGCTCCAGGATTAGCGTGCCTTTCGGGGTCAGCACGCCGGTGAACTGCGAGATGGATGGCACCTCGATTGCCTTGTCGTCGGAGGCCGGCTGGCCGACGGGCTTCGTGTCCTGGGCGTGGGCCACACCGGCCATGGCCAGACAGGCACCGGCGCTGGCGTACCGCCACAGGCAAGCGCGCATGGGGCCCGCTTTAGTTGGCCGTGCGGCTGCGGGCCTAGGGTTGACGACAGACGCGTAGAATGTGCGATGTTGCATCGCTGCCTCCTCGCTCCGATTCCGTTTGCCCGCCAAACAACCAACGGTACCCGGATTTGGTGTCGTTTCTTGCTCTTCGGATGGAACTGGTGCCGCGGACGGAACCAATATATCGGGACCCTGACTGCCACCACTCTATCGCGAAAGGGCCGGCGGTTCTACCCCGCATTTCCAGTGTGCCTATTCAGTCGTCGATGTGCGCCGACAACCGGAAGGACGTAAGGCGATACGGAAGTGCGGGCGCATCGCACCCGGTCCTTCCGGTCGCGCGCCCGGAATGGTAAGCTTCCCGGCATGACCGGGGCGCCGCCGCGTTCGGCCGTCCGGCGAATAAGACAAACAAGAACAAACGGTTGACGGGGAGCAACGTGATGAAACAAACGATCGCCTTTGCGCTCCTGCTGGGTCTCTCGGCGGGTGCGTGGGAGGCCGCGCAGGCCCGCGAGACACCGGTCGAGGCGATCCTCGAGCCGGAGGCGGAAGCCGCTCTCGAGCGCGGCATCGCCGCGTTGCGGGCGGGCGATTTTGCCACCGCACTCAATGTGTTCACACCGCTTGCCGAGGCCGGCGACCTGAAGGCGCAGCTCTATCTCAGCTGGATGTATGAAGAGGGTCACGGGACGGCCAAGGACGAGGCGGCGGCGGCGCACTGGACCGGCCTGGCGGCCAAGCAGGGCTTTGCCCGCGCGCAGAACAGCCTCGGCGCGCGGCACGAGCGCGGCATGGGCGTCGACCGCGATGTCGCGGCGGCGGCACGCTGGTACCGGCGCGCCGCCGAGCAGGGGCACGCGCAGGCGCAGGCCAACCTTGCGCGGCTGTACAAGGACGGGATCGGCGTCGCCCGGGACGACCGGATGGCGGCGGACTGGTACCGCAAGGCTGCCGGGCAGGGCTTCGCCCCGGCGCAGGTGATCCTCGGCTACCTCTATTCGAGCGGCCGCGGCGTCGCGCGGGACCATGAGGCGGCGGCGCGCCTCTATCGCGAGGCCGCCGTCCAGGGCGACCGCCGCGGCCAGTGGCTCCTCGGCGTCATGCTGCAGGCCGGACGCGGCGTGCCGCGCGATATCGAAGAAGCCGCACGGTGGTTCGAGGCGGCGTCGGCGCAGGATCTGGCCGACGCCCAGAACAGTCTCGCCGGCCTGTACCGCCACGGCGAGGGCGTCGCGCCGGACGCGGCGCGGGCGGTGCAGCTGTATCGCCTGGCGGCCCGGCAGGGCCACGCCGACGCGCAGATGAACCTTGCCACCATGTATCACGAAGGCGCCGGCGTCCCGCCGGACCTCGACGAGGCGGTGCACTGGTACCGGCTGGCGGCGGCGCAGGGCGTGGCCGACGCGCAGTACATCCTCAGCCTCGTCTACGTGCTGGGCGAGGGATTCGACCGCGACCTCGTGACCGCCTATGCCTGGATGTCGCTCGCCGCCGGCAACGGCCACGAGACGGCGCGCGACCGCATGACGCTGCTGGAGAGCGAGTTGACGGCGACCCAGATCGTCGACGCGCACAAGCTGGCGGCGACCCTCGGCGGCACCACACCCTAGTCCCGAACATGGCCGCCAGACCAAAAAAGATCGGCGTCATCGGCCTCGGCAATATGGGCCGAGGCATCGCGAAGAACCTGATCAAGGCCGGCAACGACGTGTTCGCATGGGACATCGCAGAGCCGGCCCGGGCGCCGTTCCGCGAGTCCGCGACGATCGCCGAGCCGCAGGTGATGGCGGCGAAATGCGCGATGGTCATCTTCGTCGTCCCCGGCTCGCCCGAGATCGACGCCCTGTTGTCCGGCCGCGCCGGGATGCTGAAGGCGGCGCGCAAGGGCCTCGTGCTGTACGACTTCACCACCTCGGACCCGGTCTACACGAAGAAGCTGGCGCGCCGCGCCGCGCGCAAGGGCGTCGCCTATCTCGACGCCGGCATGACCGGCGGCGGCGCCAAAGGCGCGGACGAGGGCACGATGACGCTGATGATCGGCGGCGACGAGAATGTCTACAGGCGCACCGCGAAATGGCTGGCCCCGGTCGCAAAGACCCTCATCCATCTCGGCCCGAGCGGCGCCGGCCATACGATGAAGGTGGTCCACAACATGATCACGCACACGAACTTCTTCGCCCTGTGTGAGGCCGCGCACCTCGCCCGCCGTGCCGGCATCGGCCTCCAGGACCTGATCGAGGTGTTCAATGCCGGCAACGCCCGCAGCTTCATCTCCGAGCGCCGCTTCCCTGACCACATCCTGTCCGGCACCTGGGACGGCCGCTCGCGCGTCTACAACCTTGCAAAGGACGTCGGTATGGCGGTCGCGCTGGCCGACAAGCTCGGCGCGACGGTGAACATCGGCCGCGACACCCTGGCCTACCTCGAGGCAGCCGTGAACCAGGGCCGCAGCGACGACGACTTCACCCTGCTGTACCGCGATTTCGAGCAGCTGGGCAAGAAGCGGGCGGGCCCGGGCGGCCGGGCAAAGGCGCGGCGGCGCAGCTAGGGGCGGGCGGCCCGCCGGGCCGGTCGGGCCGGGGCCGCGCGAGGAACGACCCCATGCGTTAGGGTTTTCCGCAGGTTTCGGAGGGGCCGTTCAGGCGCCGACGCGACCGCCGTCGCGCGTCGGACCGTGGCGCGCAGCGACCAGGACCTCGGAGCAGATGCCGTAGCTGCTGCGTAGCTCGCGATGGACCGTCTCCCAGAGCCGCGGATCGAGGCGACTGTGCACCGCGACCGGCCGGCAGCCGCCGAGCCAGTGCGGCCGCCGCCTGTGGACCCATTGCCACAGCGCGGTGACGACGCGCGACCATGGCGTCGTGCCGAAGGTCAGGCCCGCGACGCACAGCAGCCCGCCCGGCCGCAGCACCCGGTGCGCCTCGGCCAGCAGAGCGGCGATGTCGTCCTCGCTCAACAGGTCGAGCACGTAGGTCGAGAGGAACCTGTCGAAGCCCTTGTCGCCGGACGGGATGCGCGGCGGGCCGTCGGTCCGCAGCACGCGGGCGCGGCCGGCCCAGGGCATAAGGCGGGCGGCGGCCAGGCGCACCATCTCGTCGCTGAGATCGAGGGCGAGGTAGCTCGCGTCCGCCGGCAAGATTTCGCCGAGCAGCCGCGCCGCGAGCCGGCCGGTGCCGCAGCCGAACTCGCACACGGCGCCGGCCGTCTCGAGCTCCGCGTGGGCGATCAGTTCGTCGACCGCCGGGTCCTCGTAGAACGCCTGGCGGTCCTGCCGCGCGCCAAAACGGTCGTAGAACCGCTTCGCCTGATCGTAGGACAGTATGCCCATGGCGCCTCCTCACACTGCGCGCATGACGCCAAGTCTGCGCCTGCCGGGCGGCGAAGGCAACGGGACGGCGTTCGCCGACAAAATGGCGTCCTCGCATGTTTACGCGCCCACGTTCCCGAGGAGCGTCGTCGATGCTCTCTGGGCATTTTGCGACGACTGCATCGGCGGCGTCCTCATCGTGGTGAGCTATAACCTCACGGCGCGGACGGAATCGGCGAAGGCGGGGTGAGTAGACGCAAGCGCCGCTTAAAGCCGCCATTCCGGAATACCGCCGGTGCCTATCCGTGAATTTGGTGCGCCGCGGGCACGCAGGGCATATGTAACCTCGCGTTGCACGTGGCGAAGCGATACTATCGCCTTTGGCATGCAGGCGTGCGCCCGAAAACCGATGCAACTCCAAGACCTCTATGGGCAAGGCGTTCATCGATCCGATCGGAAAGAAACAGAACAATTTCGGGATGGTATGACGGGGCCGCCGGAGGCACGCAATATTGTGCGAAGTGGACACGCGAGGGAGGCGGAAAGACATGGCCAAAGCAGGCAAATCGGTGGAGCCGGCTCCTCGAACCGACGCCCGTAAGGCCAAGGGCTCTCGGACACCGGGTCGCTCGACCAAGGCTCAGAAACAACCGTCGAAGAAAGCAAAGTCGGGCAGTGCACCGCAGCGAAAGACTGCCAAATCGCAGTCATCGCAGACTGCACAGCAACGGGAAATGGGTAGCGGGGACGTTGGCTGGTTCTCCGACGCCGAACTTAAAGAACGTGAAATCAATGTCGCCGCTGAAGCCGCTTCAACGGTAAAGGGTTCGGGCGTTGTATTCGAGCCCCCGGTCGAATCAAACGACGCGGCGCAACAGACCGTCGAAACGCCAGAATCGCCGGCGGCGCGCGCCTACACGAAGTTCGACCGCGACCGGCCGGATTCCCACGCCGAGGACCGGCTCGACATCACGCCCGACGTGGAGGCGTTCGCGGAGCTGATCTGCCTGAAGGAAACGAAGCCTCCGCTGTCGATCGGCCTGTTCGGGGACTGGGGCTCGGGCAAGAGTTTCTTCATGCTCAAGCTGTCCGAGACCATCAGGGAGCTTACCGAACGCACCGGAGGAGACGCCGACGGGCTGTTCGTTTCGAACGTCGTGCAGATCAAGTTCAATGCCTGGCACTATGCCGACGCCAATCTGTGGGCAAGCCTGACCGCCGATTTCATGGACCAGCTGCGGGCCGGGGGCGCCGATGACACCCGCAAATACGAATACCGGCAGCTGGTCAACGATCTGGCCACGCGGGTCGGCCGCGCCGAGGCGGAACGGGACCGTATCGCGGTGGAGGCCGACGCGCTGAATCAACAGGTCGCGGCGAAGGCGGCCCGAATCACGGCACTCGAGAACGAAAAGAAAAGCGTCCCGGCGGCGCTGTTCCGCGAGGCTGCCACGAGGCACCTCGACGATTTCCTTGCGGCTAATGCGCCGCGCATCGACGAGGCCGGACGGGCACTCGGCCATGACCGACTATCGAGCGACATCGCAACTTTTCGACAAGAGGCGCAGGAGGCGCTTACAATCCCGGGCAAGCTCCGGGCCTTCGCCCGGAGCCTCGTCCGCGCGCGGGGCTGGACCGTCCTGTTCGTCGTCGGCATCCTCGCGCTAGTGGCCGCCGCCGCCGGCCTCTTCCTAACCGACCTGGCCGGTCTGGGGACGTATCTTCTGGGTCCGCTGGCCGGCGGAATTGGGGCAACGGCCGTCGCGGTTTGGCAGGCCGCACGCAGGGTGATGCCCGTGATCGAGGCCGCCGCCCGGTATGCGCGGGATGTCAGCGTGCGGGAGGCGGAACTCGACCGCACGCTCGCCGCCGAACGCAGGACACTGGTCGGTTTGCAGAAGGACGCCGAAGTCGCTGAGAACCGACGCTCGGAGCGCGAAGTGTTCGTCGAGCGTTACCGGGCCGGCGCGGCTGGCGAGTCCCCGGCCGCGTTGCTGCACTACTTCCTGCATGAGTCGGCGGAAACGCGGCAGTTCGAGCAGCACTTGGGGATCGTTTCGCGCGTTCGTCGCGCGTTCGCCCAGCTCGAGATGCTTTTGAAGGAGCAGCAGGTGGAGGGGCCGGTGGACGGCGCCCCTGCGCCCGATCGCATCGTGCTGTACATCGACGATCTCGACCGATGCCGCGACAAACAGGTCGTCGAGGTTCTCGAGGCGGTGCAGCTACTGCTCGCGTTCGACCATATCGTCGTGATCGTCGGCGTCGATGCGCGTTGGCTCGAGCACTCGCTCAAACGCTTCTACGACGACAAGCTGACCGAGGCATACATCACCGACGCCCGCACCGCCAGCGTCGTCGACTACCTTGAGAAGATCTTCCAGATCCCCTTCTGGTTGCGGCCGTTGACCTTTGGCGACGGCGATAAGGAGGGAACCTACGAGAAGCTGGTGGCCGGGATCGTGGGGGGCGGGACCGAGGAAGTGGCCGCGCCACCCGCACCCGAGTCCGCGCCGTCGCCGCCGGACGCCGAAACACGCGCACGCATCAATCTGGACGAGCCGGAAATCGATCTCCTGAAACGGCTCGGTCCGCTGGCCGGGCGATCGCCGCGCGCGGTCACCCGCATCCTCAACGTCTACCGGCTCATCCGGGTGCGACGCGCCGGGCCGGCCCTGTCTCGGTTTCTGGGCCATGACGGACAGCACCCGGAATATCCGGCAATCATGTTCCTGCTGGCGCTCGACGCCGGCCTGCGGCCGGCGGAGGCGTCGGCGGTGAGCAAGGTGCTGTTTTCGCTGGAAGAGGATGCAAATGTCGGGCTGCTCGATGACATCATGCGTGCCGGTGAAAGCGCAGAAAGTGACGTGAAAGCGCACGAGTCGCAGCCGCTTCTTTGGCCCCTCGCCGACCGCGTGATATCGGCTGTCCACAGTGTAGAATCCGGTCTGGGCCGAAACCTGTATCGCAAGGACCTCGATGGCGCGCTCAAAGTAGTGAGCCGGTACTCCTTCCGCCACGGGGGCATGCGACACCAGCGGTAGACCAAAGCCACGTCTGCGCGTGCACAGGTAACCATTCCTTCACCGGCGCGCTTGTACAGTCGGTCGCGGCGGGCCGGGCGCTTTGCCCCGGCGGCACCGGCGGCACTGCCAGACCGTAACGACACAGGGGAAGACCATGACGTTGCCCACGAGAGTCGCGCGGATCGCCGCGCTGATCGCGGCCGTCGCGGGCGCCGGCGCCTGCGGGTCGAAGGATTTCGAGGCCGACGCCGCCGGAGTCAACGAGATCCGAACCGTCGCCATCGTCTCCTTCGCGGTGCCGAAATACATCACCGAGAAGCACGGCGGCAGCAATTTCGGCGGCTGGAGCGGCGTCGCCCAGACCATCACCAAGTACTCGACCGGCGGCGAGACCCTCGGCAACGGCAAGGCGGCCGCCGAGGAGGCGGCGGACGGCTTCATCGCGGCCATGGCGCGCACCGGCCGCTGGCGCATCATGCCGCTGGAGGAGGTGGCGCGGAACGAGGAGATCCGTAACATGGCCCGGCTCTACGACCAGAACATGAACGGCCGCATGGCCGGGGTCGACGGGCTGCCGATCATCCGCCTGCACATGGATTCGAAACCGTCGGAATTCGCCCGCCGCGCCGCCTTCGTGCTCGGCGTCGACGGCGTGATGATGGTGGACATGAGCGACATGGAATACGTCCGCCACGCCACCGCAACCGGCACCGGCCTCGCCAAGGCGCGCGCCATGGGCGTGTTCGTGCTGTACGACCGCGAGGGCAGGCCGGTCTGGGAGTCGTACATGTCGCTCGGCAAGACCGAGGCCAGCGCGCCGATGGTCGGCGGCGTCGTCATCCGCTCGAAAACGCCGGAGCTGCACCGCAGCGTCGGCGAGGGCGTCGCCGACGACCTGCTGCGGCGCTATTCGAAGAAGGCGCGGGGGTAGCGGGCCGGAGCCTCCCTCACCCCGCCCGTCTCTCGCCCTCTTCCGGCAGCATGCCGGCCGCGGCGAGGACGGCGTCGCACCTGGCCATCACCTCGGCCGAGGCGGGGACCATGGGCAGGCGGTGCTCGTTCGTCGCGAGCAGGCCCATGCGCATCATCATGTATTTCATGGGGATCGGGTTGGTGTCGAAGAACACCGACTTGTTGAGGTCCCACATCGTATCGTGCAGGCGCCGCGCCTCGGAAAGCTTCCCCGCCCACACCGCCTCGCAGATCGCGGCGACCCGCGCCGGCGCCATGTTGCCGACCGCGTTCATCAGCCCGCAGGCGCCGACCGCCATCATCGGGAACGAGAGCTCTTCGAGGCCGACGAACACCTTCCAGTCCGGCCCGAATTCCTGCAGCGTCTCGGTGACGAACGCAAGATCGTTGACCGCGTGCTTCATGCCGACGAGGTTCGGCGCCCGCTCGCGGATCGCCTTGCAGGTGTCGAGATTCACCGAGACCGCGGTGCGCCCGGGGATGTGGTAGATCATCACCGGAAGGTCCGTGCGGCCGGCGAGGTCGACATAGTATTCGACGAGGCCGCGCTGCGGCGGCTTGATGTAGTACGGCGTAACGATCAGCAGCGCGTCGGCGCCCGCCTTCGTCGCCTGCTCGCTCAGCTGCACGGTCTCGGCATGGGACTGCGAGCCGGTGGCGGCGACCACCGGCACGCGGCCGGCGACGACCTCGAGCGCGACCTCGACGAGCTTCATGCGCTCCTCCGTCGTCAGCGTCGCCGGCTCGGCCGTCGTGCCGTTGACCAGCACGCCGTGCGAGCCTTCCGCCACCTGGCGCTCGACGAGCCGCGCATAAGTATCGTAATCGACCGCGCCGTCCCTGAACGGCGTGATCACCGGCGGGATCGAACCCCTGATGTCGGCGAGCGCGAAGCCCATGCTCAGCCCGCCTTGCGGTTGGTCTGGAAGCCCTCATGCGCGCCCAGCACGACCGCCGGGTGCTTCAGGTTCTCCTGCCACAGAAGGCTTTCCATGATGATGTTGAGCGGCTGGTCCTGCACCGTCAGCTCGTAGACCGGCTCGTCATGCGAGGCGTGGTTGTGGATGGCCCAGCCGGGCGCCGACAGCATCAGGTCGCCGGCCTTCCACTCCACCGTCTTGCCTTCGACCGTGCTGCGGCCCGTGCCGTGGAAATAGTAGTTGATGGCGGCCGAGACGTGGCGGTGCGGCCGGTCGACGATCTTCGGCGGGCGGATGGTGATGGTGGCGAAGAAGTTCGGCGTGGTGCCGTTGGTGCGCCCGGTCATCGGGTTGTACATCAGGTACAGGCGGCGGCCGATATAGTCCTTGCCGAGGGCCGAGAGCTTGTCGAGATGTTCCTTGACGTCCGGCCACGGCCAGTGCAGCGCGTTGGATTCCACCGAGGGCGGGTTGATCAGGATCTCGTACGGCATCAGCCAGGCGCCGTCGTCGTTGAGCTGGAAAGTGCCGAACGGGCTCTTGCGGCGCGGATCGTCGGCGTCCGCCGATTCTTCCGCGACCGCCTCGACGAGGGGCGGGTTCTCCTCGACGATGTGGACGTTCATCTTCTCCAAGAGCGCGGCGTTGGAATAGGTCAGCCGCACCTGCAGCTGATCGGTGTCGTTGTGGTGGGTGTAGGTGTGGAACGACGGGTGGTTCCACACGTCGTACCGGCCGAAATGGATGCGCTTGCCGTTGACCACCGTATAGCCGGCGCCCTCGATGCAGAAATTGACCTGGGTCGAGTTGTGGCGGATCGGCGCCGTGCTCTCGCCGGGCTTGAGGACCGAGAGCGTGACCTGGATGCCCGGCGCGAGGCCGAGGCCCGGCTCGGTCGCCATCGGATGGACGATCAGCGACTGCCGCCGGCCGTCGGCCGGCTTGTCGAGGCTGGCCAGGCGCTCGATCTCGGCGTCGATGTTCTCCTTCGGAATCACGATCGACTCCCAGAACTCGGCCTGCTCGTGAGTGTGGTTGCAGCGGTCGACGAAGACGCTGTTGCTGGTCATGGCGGATCCTCCTTTCCCGATATTTCTTGGCGCGGCAGTTCCGGCGCCGCGTTCATGGCGTCGCGGGCGCGGCCTCGAAGATCGACGGCGCCGGCGGCTTGAGGCCGAGACTGTTGACGATGACGGCATGGCAGGCGTAGCGGCCGACCAGCATGAGGTAGGCGATCGCCGGCTTGTCGCCGATCGCGTCCACCAGCCGGTCGAACAGGTCCTGCGCCGCCGCCCAGTCGCGGCCGAGCGCCGCCAGGGCGAAACGCTGTGCCAGCTTCTCATCGTCGTCCAGGGATTTGGTCGCGTCCGGCTCCAGCGCGTTGACCTCGCGGATCCAGTCGCGCGCGAAGCCCAGCTTCTCGGCCAGCCGTTCGTGCTGGTTGCGCTCATACGCATTGTCCATGAAGCCGGCCACGGTCAGCGCGCCGACCTCCGTCAGGTTCTGCGGCAGCTCGTGCTTGAGCGCCTCGGTCATCTCGATGAACGGCACCAGGATGTCGGGCGCGTGGCCCATCACCCGGAAGAACTCGCCGAGATAGTTGAGGCGCTTGACCCGCGGCTCGAGCAACGCGGCCAGCCGCGGGTCGAGCTGGTCGAATTCCAGCCGCGCGATCTTCGCACTCATGGCGATGCCTCTCTCGTACCCGTACCGCCCGGTACGTTCTCAAGTTCCTGGAATCGCGGGTTGTTGTTGAATTCCGCGCGTCCTGCAGGAAATATATCGAAATCGAAGCATTTTCGCCACCGCAAATGGCCGGGGACCGGTCGGCCGCGACGTGGCAATAGCACCGCGGCAGGCGGAAATGCGGGGCTGAACTTCGCCCGCATTCCCGTGTAGGATCGACCGGGCTGGCAAGGACAAGGGCACATGGCGGACAGGCTGATCATCGGCATCACCGGCGCGTCCGGCGCCATCTACGGCATCCGCGCGCTGCAGGCGCTGCGCGCGGCCGGCGGCATCGAAACCCACCTCGTGCTGTCGGCGGCGGCCCGGCAGACCGTCGTCGCCGAGACCGAGCTTTCCGTCTCCGACGTCACCGCGCTCGCCGACGTCGTGCACAACGACAAGGACATCGGCGCGTCGCTGTCGAGTGGCTCGTTCCGCACGCGCGGCATGCTGATCGCGCCGTGCTCGGTCAAGACCATGGGCGGGCTCGCCAATTCCTACGACGACACCCTCGTCGTGCGCGCCGCCGACGTGTGCCTGAAGGAGCGCCGCCGCGTCGTCCTGCTGCTGCGCGAGACGCCGCTGCACGCGGGGCATATCGACCTCATGCAGCGGGTCACCCGCGCGGGCGCCATCGTCATGCCGCCGGTGCCCGCCTTCTACCACCGGCCGCAGAGCATCGACGACATCGTCGACCAGACCGTCGGCCGGGCGCTGGACCTGTTCGGCATCGACGCCGGCATCGTCAAGCGCTGGAAGGAGGACGGGGGCGGTTAGGGTGCGGCCGGCGCCCGCTACTCCTGCTCCATCTTACGCGCGCCGTCTATGTCCGGGACCCAGGGCAGCGCCGAGCGGCACCAGTACTGTACCTTTGGCGGCAGCTCGGCGCGCTGGCGCACGATGCCGAGGCGGATGTTGTAGAATTTCTCCTCCGTGCCGACGCCGGTCGCGTAGAGCGGCGAGCCGCATTGGGGGCAGAAGGTCTGGGCGCGTGGCCGCCCGCTGTGCCCTGTCTTGACGTAAGTCTTCGGCTGGCCCGAGAGCAGCGTGAAGTTCTCCCTGGGAACGATGATCAAGGTGCGGAATGGCGAGCCGGAAAGGGTCTGGCAGTCGGTGCAATGGCAGGCCGCGGCCTTTTCCGGATCAGCTTCGGCCTCGAAAGTGATGAAGCCACAGTGGCAACCGCCGTCGATTTTCATGGTCTTCTCCCGATATTCTGTGGTCTTCAGGTCCGGTTCGCTGCCTGCCGGTCGAGGATCACCGCGAGCAGGCAGATCCCCATCACCAGGGCGACGCCGTAGAACACCCAGGTCGGGTGGCCGAGGTCGAGGATCCAGCCGAACAGGATCGGCGCGACGGCGCCGCCGGCCGAGGCGCCGGTGGAGACGTAGCCGTAGGCGCGGCCCAGCGTCTTGCGCGTCGCCCGGGCGCGCACCAGCATGTCGCGCTGCGGCCGCGCCGAGCCCTGCAGGAAGCCGGCGATAACGAACAGCGCCAGCAGAAGGGCCGCCGGCATGTCGACGAGCGCGACCAGCACCATGATCGCCGCCGAAACCGCGAAGGCGAGGCCGAGCGAGATATCGTGCCGGCGCAGGCGGTCGGCGAGCCAGCCGCCGAACAGCACGCCGGCGATGCTGGCGAACAGATAGGCGGTCAGCGCCGCGGCGGCCGCCGCCACCGGCGTGCCGTGGGCCTCGCCGAGCGCCGAGACCGAGAACGCGCGCACGGCGCTCGAGATCAGCGCGGTGCTGACGAAGAACGCCAGCATCAGCAGCATCGGCCGCGACAGGAACAGCTCCCAACCGCGCGGCCCGTCCGGCTCCTCCGTATCGGCCGTCGCCGCCTTTACCGCCCGGCGCGCCTCGATGTCGCCGGTCAGCGCATCGCGCATGGCGAGGATCGCGGCCATGCCGGCGAGCCCGGCGATGCCGACCGCGGCGAGCGCCGCGCGCCAGTCCCACAATGCGGCGAGGAAGATCATCAGCGCCGGCGACACCGCGGTGCCGAGATGGCCGGCCGAGGTGTGCAGGCTGAACGCCTTGCCGACGCGCCGCTCGTCGATGGTGGCGCTGAGGATGGCGAAGTCCGCGGGGTGGAAGACGCTGTGGCCGATGCCGGCGGCGGCCGCGAGGGCGAGCAGCGGCGCATAGCCCTGGGCCAGCCCCATCAGCGCGAAGCAGCCGCCCTCGAGGCCGAGCCCGAGGGCGACGACCAGCGGGCCGCCGATCCGGTCGACCAGCAGCCCGACGGGCATCTGGGCGATGCTGGAAGCGGCGTAGAACACGGTCATGAGCAGCCCGAGCTCGGCATAGCTCAGCCCCATCTCGGCCTGCAGCAGCGGGAACAGCGGCGGCAGGGCAAGCAGGTAGATATGGCTCATGAAATGGCCGCCGCAGACGAGGCCGAGGACCCGCCCGTCCCGCCGCAATGTCGCAGCCCGTACCGCCATGCCGCTCCCTTATCCCCCCACCGGTCCGCCAACCGACACGCGAGTCAGACCGTCGCCGCCTCCGCGAGGCCCGGCATCCTGAAATCCCGCTTCTCGAGCTCGGCGACGAGGCCGGCCTTCTGATCGGCGGTCAGCTCGACCAGCGGCGGGCGCACCCGCCCCCAATCTGCATCGCCGGAATAATGCGCGATGGCAGCCTTCAGCGCCGGGATCATCGGGAATTTCTGCACCGCGCCGCGCAGATCGTCGAGCTGTGCCTGCATCTGGTCGGCCTTGTTGGACTGCCAGCCGGCGTAGAGCGCATGGATCGCCGCCGGGTTGATGTTGGCGGTGGCCGAGATGCAGCCCGCCCCGCCGCCGCGCATGTTGGCGAGCAGGAAAGTCTCGCTGCCGGCAAACACGGCGAAGCCGGGGAACCGCTTGAGCATCGCGGAGGTGTTGTCCCACTCGCCGGAGCTGTCCTTGATGCCGACCACGGTATCCGGGAAGTCCTTCAGCAGTCGCTCGATCAGCGTGAGCGTGATCGGCACCTGGGCGACCGGCGGGATGTGGTAGAGATATATCTTCAGCCGCGCATCGCCGACCCGCTCGATCACCTCGGCATAGCCGCGGTACAGCCCCTCGTCGCTCACGCCCTTGTAGTAGAAGGGCGGCAGCATCAGGACCCCGGCGCAGCCGCGCGCGACGGCGTGGGCCGTCAGTCGCGCCGTATCCGGGATGGCACAGGCGCCGGTCCCCGGCATCATGCGGCCGGTGTCCAGCCCGCCATCGACCAGCGCGTCGATGAGCTCGATCTTCTCCTCGACCGACAGCGAGTTGCCCTCGCTGTTGGTGCCGAACACCGCAAGGCCGCAGTTCTGCGACAACAGCCAGCGGCACTGCCGCACCAGCCGGTCCGCATCGGGCGACAGATCCTTCCTGAACGGCGTGACCACCGGCGACAGCACGCCGGACATCTTCTCGGGCTGGGGCATCTGCGGGCACCTCCTTCGTTATGCGTCGGCAGTCCGGATAGCGGGTCGCGTCCGCGAAGGCAAGCGCTGCAACTCAGACCGGCGTCTTCGCGGTGAAGGGGCGCCGCGCGAGGAAATCGAGGTCGCAGCCCTCATCGGCCTGGGTGACGTGGTCGAGATGCAGGCGCTTGTAGCCGCGCTCGGCCTGCCCCGTTTCCGGCGGCGACCAGGCGGCGCGGCGCTTCGCCAGCTCTTCCTCGGAGACATCGAGCTCCAGCCGCCTTGCCGGCACGTCCAGCGTGATCGTATCGCCGCTGCGCACCAGCGCCAGCGGCCCGCCGACCGCCGCCTCGGGGCAGACATGGAGGACCACCGTGCCGGAGGCGGTGCCGCTCATCCGCGCGTCGGAGACCCGCACCATGTCGCGCACGCCCTTGCGCGCCAGCTTCTTCGGGATCGGGATGTAGCCGGATTCCGGCATGCCCGGCGCCCCCTTCGGCCCTGCATTGCGCAGCACGAGGACGTCTTCGGCCGTCACGTCGAGACCGCCATCGTCGATGCGCGCCGCCATGTCCTCGAGCGAGTCGAAGACGACGGCGCGGCCGCTGTGCCGCATCAGCTTTGCGCTGGCGCCGGACTGCTTGATGATGGCGCTGCCGGGGCACAGGTTGCCGCGCAGCACGGCGATGCCGCCTTCGCGGTACACTGGATCGGCGCGTGGGCGGACCACCTCCTGCGCCCAGCCGGCCGGGGCCGCGTCGATGTCCTCGCCGAG
>JBFIFO010000047.1:0-24533 GCA_041602815.1 Alphaproteobacteria bacterium
GTGCTGCCATGGACGAGCAGCACCGGCTTGTCGAGACTCCCGGCACGCTCGCGCAGGCGCAGGACGAACGCAAGGTACGGATTGCATCGGGTCCGCTCGTCCCGGGTACAGGGCCGGTCGCGGTACCGTCCGTACCTGATGTCCAGCGGATCGGCGTGAATGATCGCAACGAGGCCGTCTGCGCCGCCTCCGGCCGCCTCGTCGAAGGCGGCGTCCAGCCACATCAGATTTGCGCGGTCCCGGGCGTCGACGGCATCGAGGGCTTTGGTGACATCGGATTTCAGTATCTCGTGCCGGCCGTTGTCGGTCCCGACGATGTGGAGGGTGACGAACTGCAGCCCGCCGTATGACCAGCGGGCGTTCTCGGGATAGTCCGGAGCCTGCCGCGCGATCCGCCATTCGGGGTGAGCGGGCAGATCCCGGGAATAGAAGATGCGACGCAACAGATCGAGGCGCGCAAGCTCGTCATGGCCGCCCGCCCCCGCCCGGTCGCAGTCGGTCCAGTCGTTGTCCCCGGGGGTGTAGAACACACGGCCCGGGATCAGGCCGTAGATCAGGTCGCGCCGTTCGGGGATGAGGTCGCAGGGCGCGTTGCCGGCCTTGACATCGCCGTAATGGATGGCGAAGGGGAAGCCCCGCTCTCTGATACTTTCGCCAATCGCCTCCAGCCTGGCGACCTGGCCGCTCCCGTAAGGCATGTCGCCCAGCACGACGAACTCGGCCGCCACGGCCCCGGTGGCGATCAGCAGAACCAGTCCGGAAACGAGCGGGCCGACAGTGCGCCGGTTCGATGCCATGGTCTGTCCCCTTCAAGGAGCCGTCGCGGACTGAAATCGCGCGGTGATATCGTCGATGCGCCCCGTCCGAAACCCGCAGAAAACCCTAACGCATGGGCTCGTTCCCCTGTCCCGCGCTCCTCAGATCAGCTTCCGGGCCGCCAGGTTGCGCATCAGCGCGCCGGCGCCGAAGGTCCAGGGCGGGGCCCTGTCGGAGGTGGTGACGCGGTTGACGAGAGCACCGAGCTGCGGCGCCGAGATGGTGACGACGTCGCCTTGCCGGTGCGTAAAACCCATGCCCGGCGCGCCGCGGTCCTCGACCGGCGCGAACATGGTGCCGGTGAACAGGGCAAGGCCGTCCGGATACTGGTGGTTGTCGCCGATCGTCTGGGCGACGAGGTCGGGCAAATCGCGGCTGATCTCGCTGAGCGAATTGCGCCCTTCCATGCGGAATCCGTCCACGCCCTCGACGGTCAGCGTGATCTCGAGGGTCCGCGCATCGTCGAGGCCGAACTTCTCGTCGAACAGGCGGATGAACGGGCCGAGCGCGCAGGATGCGTTGTTGTCCTTGGCGCGGCCCAGCAGCAATGCGCTGCGGCCCTCGAAGTCGCGCAGATTGACGTCGTTGCCCAGTGTCGCGCCGACCGTCCGCCCGGCGGCATTGACGAGGAGCACCAGCTCGGGCTCCGGGTTGTTCCAACCGGACTCGGGGTGCAGGCCGATCTCGGCGCCGGTGCCGACCGCGGACATCGGCTGCGCCTTGGTGAACACCTCGGCGTAGGGGCCGATCCCGACCTCGAGATACTGCGACCACAGGCCGCGGTCGATGAGCGCCTGTTTCAGGCGCTCCGCCTCGTCCGAGCCGGGTCGGACGGCGGCGAGATCGGTGCCGATCTCGCGGTCGATCATGGCACGGGCGGCGGCGGCGCCGGCAGGGTCGCCCTTGGTGTGCTCCTCGATCACCCGCTCCAGCGTCGAGCGCACGAAGGTCACGCCGCAGGCCTTCAGCGCCTGCAGGTCGACCGGCGCCAGCAGGAACGGCCGCGCCGGGTCCTGGCGATCCGCGGCGCTGTTGTCGAGAATCTCGTCGATCGGGCCGATGCGCTCGCCCTCATGCGCCCACAGCGCGGCGACCGGATCGTCGTGCTGCAGCAGCTCCGCCATCGTCGGCGCGAGGTGCGAGATGTCGCGCAGGTCGCCGCCACGCAGGACCGCGATGCTGGGTCCGGCCGGAACGCCGGGGCGCCACACGCGGCCGACCAGCACCGCCTGCGCGCAGTCCTCCGGAAGGGACTCGTCGGGCCCCAGTCGCATCTCCGGCGCCGCCATCCTCCCCCCTTGCCCCGGCCCTACATCACCGCGCCGACCAGCCAGGGCACGAATTCGTTGTCGCCCAGCCCCAGGGCCTCGCTCTTGGACTGCTCGCCCGAGGCGACCGCAAGGAACATGCGAAAGATCCGCTCGCCCATCGCCTCGACCGGCACGCCCTTGTCGAGGATCTCGCCACAGTTGATGTCCATGTCCTCCTCGAGGCGCTGGTACATCGGCGTGTTGGTGGCCAGCTTGATTGACGGCGCGGGCTTGAAGCCGAAGGCCGAGCCGCGGCCCGTGGTGAAGCAGACGAGATTGGCGCCGCTGGCGACCTGGCCGGTGATCGAGGCCGGGTCGTAGCCCGGCGAGTCCATGAACACGAAGCCCTTCTCCGTGACCGGCTCGGCATACTCGTAGACGCCGGTCAGATTGGTGGTGCCGCCCTTGGCCGCGGCGCCGAGCGACTTCTCGAGGATGGTCGTCAGCCCGCCGGCCTTGTTCCCCGGCGTCGGGTTGTTGTCCATGCTGCCGCCGTTGCGCGCGGTGTAGTCCTCCCACCAGCGGATGCGCTCGATCAGCTTCTCGCCGACGGCGCGGCTGGCGGCGCGCCGCGTCAGCAGATGTTCCGCGCCGTAGATCTCCGGAGTCTCGGCGAGGATCACCGTGCCGCCGTTGCGCACCAAGATATCGCTCGCGGCGCCGAGCGCGGGGTTGGCGGTGATGCCGGAATAGCCGTCGGAGCCGCCGCATTGCAGGGCGACGGTGAGGTGGCTGGCCGGCACCGTCCGTCGCTCCACCTCGTTCGCCACCGGCAGCATCTCGCGGATGATCCGCACCCCGGCCTCGATCGTCGAGCGCGTGCCGCCGGTGTCCTGGATGTTCATGACCCGGAAGGCCGGCCCCTCCTCAAGGCCGTAGGCGTCGAGGAGGAAGCTGATCTGGTTGGCCTCGCAGCCGAGCCTGACCAGCAGCACGCCGGCAAGGTTGGCGTGGCGCGCATAGCCCCACATCAGGCGCTGCAGGATGGCGAAACCGTCGCCGTCGGTCGCCATGCAGCAGCCGAAGCCGTGGGTGAAGGCGACCACGCCGTCGACGTTGGGGTAGTCCGCCAGCGCATCGCCCTCGAAGGCGCGGGCGATCGACTTGCCGACGGTCGCCGAGCAGTTCACCGTGGTCAGGACGCCGATGTAGTTGCGCGTGGCGACCCGCCCGTCCTTGCGGACGATGCCCTGGAAGGTGGCCCGCTCCGCCTCCGGCACATAGGTTGTCGGGTGTGCATCGACGCCGAACGCGTAGTCGCGCTCGAACGCGGCAAAGGCGCAGTTGTGGGTGTGGACGTGGCTGCCCGGCGCGATTCTGGCGCTGGCGAAGCCGATGATCTGGTTGTATTTGCGGACGGCATCGCCGGAGCCGATCGCGGCCGTCGCGATCTTGTGGCCGGCCGGGATCGCGTCCCTGGCCGTCACACCCTCGCCGGGAACGATCGTCCCGGCCGCGATCGCCGAACGGGCGACGACGACATTGTCCGCTGCACTGAGGCGAATCGTCAGCGGCGTGGTTTCGGTCATGTCCTGCCTCTCGATGCTGGCGCTTCGCCCCCCATCGGGAAGACGCCTGTCCTGATCAAACGCCCTCCTTTCCGCCGCTGCAAGAGCGGAATGCAGATTCGGATCGATTTGTCGCGTCGTCGCGTCGGTCTCGGGGCACGCTTTGACTCCTTCTTGGCCTGTGCTAAAGCGGCACGCATGGCAAACAAGAGAGACCAGCATCTGGCGACACTGGCGGCGCGCGCCCTCGGGGCGGTCGACGAGAGCACCGGCGCGATCATCCCGCCAATTCACATGGCGACGACGCTGCAGCGCGATGCGAACTATGAAAAACCCGGCGGCCGTCAGTACATCCGGGACGAGGGGCACGCGTTCTCGCAGCCGGAAGCCGTCCTCGCGGCGCTCGAGGGCGGCGCTGATGCGCTCCTGTTCTCGGCCGGCATGGGCGCCTGCACCGCCCCGTTCCATGCGCTTGCGCCGGAAGATCACGTGGTCGCCCCGGACGTGATGTATTACGGGCTCGCGCGCTGGCTCGAGGAATTCGGCGCGCACTGGGGACTCGATGTCGATTTCGTCCCGGCCGGCGACCTCGACGCGCTCGCCGCCGCGGTCCGGCCGGGCCGCACACGGCTGGTATGGATCGAGACGCCGGCCAACCCGACCTGGACGGTCACCGACATCGCCGGGGCTGCGGAGATCGCCCACGGCGCCGGCGCGCTGCTCGGTGTCGACAGCACCGCGGCGACACCGGTCCACACGCGGCCGATCGCCCTCGGCGCGGACCTCGTCGCCCATTCCGCCACCAAGTACCTCAACGGCCATTCCGACGTCTTGGCCGGAGCCCTGGTCGCGGCGCGCGACGATGCGTTCTGGCAGCGCATCCGGCGCCACCGCTATCTCAACGGCATGCTGCCCGGCGCCGTCGAGGCGTGGCTGCTGCTGCGCGGCATGCGCACCCTGTTCGTGCGCGTGCGCCAGGCCAGCGCCAGCGCGCGGGCCATCGCCGAACATTTTAGCGGCCATCCGGCAGTAGAACGCGTGCTCTATCCGGGCCTCGCCGGCCATCCCGGACACGAGATCGCGCAGCGGCAGATGCAGGACGGGTTCGGCGCCATGCTCTCGCTCTGCGTGCGCGGCGACGCCGACGGCGCCATCCGCGTCGCCCAGGCCTGTCAGGTCTTCATCACCGCTACGTCCCTCGGCGGCGTCGAGAGCCTGATCGAGCACCGGCACAGCATCGAGCCGCCCGGCAACGCGACGCCGGCGAACCTTCTGCGCCTGTCCGTCGGCATCGAGGAGACGGCGGATCTGATCGCCGATCTCGAGCAGGCGCTGGCGGTGCTCGGTCGCTAGGGCAAGCGTCCGGCCGCGGCAGCGCTGCACGGTTGCTTTTTCCGTTCCATCCGAACAAGCTGGTTGCAAAAGTTGTCGCGCGTCACGCGAAAGGGAGCATGCCGTGGACGATCTTGATCGACCTGGGGCCGCCGCGCACCGCAGGAACGGGGCGGCGGACGAGCCGGAAACGGCCGCAGGGCCGACGAGCGGACTGGCTCCGATCCCGGAAAACGAAGCCACCGGCGCCGTTGCCGACGAATATGCCGACATCAGGCGGGTGCTCGAGCTGCCCTTCGTGCCCGACCTGTTCAAGACAGCCGCGCACGCGCCGAACGTCCTGGCCGGCACCTGGGCGCTGGAGCGGAACGTCTTCGTCGAGACCATCCTGCCGATGCCGCTGGCCGCGATGATCCTGTATGCGATTTCGGCCGCCAGGGAATGCGAGTACTCCCGCTCCGCCCACGACCTGACCTGCCGGTCGCTCGGCGTTGAGGAGTCGACGCTGCGCGATCTGGAAGGCGATCTCGCGACGCTGGCGCCGGAGCGCACGCGCGCCATCGTCGGCTTCGCGCGCACGGCCGCGCTCGCGCCGCAGTCCCTCTGCAGAGCCGACTACGACGCCCTCAGGCGGCACGGGGTCGGCGATGCGGAGCTGGCCGCCATCGTCGGCCTGGCGGCGCTCGGCAACTACATGGACACGCTGGCCGAGGGGCTGAAGGTCGAGGTCGACGACATCGTCAGCCAGGCGCTGGCCGGCTGAGCGGCACACCGGCCGGGAACCCCTTGACGCTGTGAGGCGCCGTCGCTAGTTAAGGCGCACCATTGCACGCTCGGCACCGTGCCGGGCCGGCCCCTGCGGAGGGATGGCAGAGCGGTAATGCAGCGGATTGCTAATCCGTCAACCCGATAGGGTTGCGGGGGTTCGAGTCCCCCTCCCTCCGCCACATTTCCTTCTCCCTTCACAATTGCGACATGACAGCATGCCAGTTGACCGGCAGCCCCCTTGACGACGGCATGGCGGAGCGACTAACGCTCATGGACAGATCATCCGGACCGAGCCCGATTGCCAGCAAGGAAGACCGTCCATGGCGCATGAGGACCTCCTGGCCGAACTGGACCGCCGGCGCGCCGAAGCGCGGCGTATGGGTGGCAAGGACAAACTTGAAAAACGCAAGGCCAGCGGCAGCCTGAACGCCGAGGAGCGGCTGGCCGCGCTGGTCGATCCCGACAGCTTCGTCGAGCTCGGCCTGCTCGGCTCCTCCGGTGTGTTCGACGCGGACGCGCCGAGAACGCCGCGCGACGGCAAGATCGCCGGGTTCGGTCGGATCGACGGGCGCGACGTCGGCGTCGTGATCAACGACTTCACCACCAAGGGTGCATCGACAAGCGCCACCAACTCGAAAAAGATGGGCTACATCCGCAAGACCTGTACCGAGAAGGGCATGCCCTGGGTCCATGTCGGCGAGTCGACCGGCGCGCGGCTGCCCGACGCCATGGGCTCGAAGGGCATGGGCGCCCTGCTCGGCAACGACATAACGCAGTTCCAGCGGATGCGCGACACGCCCTGGGCCGCGGCAGCGCTCGACACCTCCTTCGGCTCCTCGGCCTGGCTGTGCTGCTGCGCCGATTTCGCGGTGATGAAGAAGGGCTCGATCATGTCGGTGTCGAGCCCGCGCCTGGTTTCCATGGCGATCGGCGAGAAGGTCGATTTGGAGGACTTGGGCGGTTGGCGGCTGCACGCAGAGAGCACCGGGCTGATCGACCGCTTCGTGGATACCGACGCGGATGCGATGCAGGAGATCCGCCGGTTCCTTTCCTACATGCCCGGCCACAACGGAGAGCCGCCCCCGGACGCGCCGGTGCCGGACGGCTCCGGCGAGGGGCAGGAGCGGATCCTGGAGATCCTGCCGGAGGCCCGTACCCAAGTCTACAATATGAAAAAGATCATCGAGATCATCGTCGATCGCGACAGCTTCTTCGAGTTCAAGCCGCGCTTCGGCAAGCCGCTGGTCACCGGGCTGGCGCGGCTGGGCGGCCGCACCGTCGGCATCATCGCCAACAACCCGATCGTCGGCGGCGGTGCCCTGTCGGCGGAGGCCTGCCGCAAGGCGATCGACTTCACCGTGCTTTGCGACAGTTTCAACATCCCGATCGTGCGCCTGATGGACACGCCCGGCTTCGTCGTCGGCACCGATGCCGAGCGGCGCGGCGCGCCCGGGCATATCATGAACTTCATGAACGCGACCTGCCTGACCACGGTACCCCAGATCACGGTGATCTGCCGGAAGGCCTATGGCCGCGCCTACGTCGCGATGGGCGGCGGCGCCCACAATGATACCATGGTCGCCTGGCCGACCGCGGAGGTCAGCTTCATGGATCCCGTGTTCGCGACCAATATCGTGCACAACAAGAGCCCCAGCGACGAGGGCTTCGAGGAGGCTCTGGCCAGCATCCAGAAGGATCTCGAGATCTGGGACATGGCGCGGATCTTTTCGGCCCATGACGTGATCAAACCCCAGGAGACGCGCGACCACGTCATCCGCATGCTCGACGTGCACCGGCGCCGGCGCTCCGGCGGCATCGGCCGGCACCTGATGCGCACCTGGCCGACCAGCTTCTGACGGCACCGGGATGAGCGCGGCGGAGATCATCGCGAACGCGCGGGCGGCGGGCCGTGCCGCGCTCACAGAGCCAGACGGAAAGGCGCTGCTGGCAGAATTCGGTATCGCCGTGCCGCGCTCGGCAATTGCGACCGATGCGTCCGATGCTGCCGCCAAGGCAACGACCCTTACCGCGCCATTCGCAGTGAAGGTGATCTCTTCCGACCTCCTGCACAAGTCGGATGCCGGCGGCGTTGCGCTCGCGTTGGATGACGCCGCGGCCGTCGCCGCAGCGGTCGACGCCATGGCCGCAAAGCCCACCATCGCGGAGGCCAAGGTCGAAGGCTGGCTGGTCGAGGAGATGGCGCCGCCGGGTCGCGAGGTCGCGGTCGGTGGCCTGCTGGATCCGCAGTTCGGCCCGATGCTGATGGTCGGCCTCGGCGGCGTCCTGGTCGAGCTGCTGGGCGACGTCGCCTTCCGGCTGTGTCCGATCGCCGAGGGCGACGCCCGCCGCATGCTGGACGAGCTGAAGGGCGGCGCCCTGCTCGACGGTGTGCGCGGCGCGGAACCGGTCGACAGGGAGGCGCTGATCGACGTGATGCTGAAGGTCGGTGGGCCGGACGGCCTGCTGATGGCGCACGGCACGGACCTTTCGGAAATGGACATCAATCCGGTCATCGTCTCCGCCGGCGGCGCCGTCGCCGCCGATGCCCGGTTCGTCCTGCGCCCGCCTGCGGAAACGAAATGGCCCGAAACCGAGCCGCCCGGCGCCGAACTGACCCCAACCGACCGGTTCCGGTCGCTGTTCGAGCCAAAGACGATCGCGATACTTGGCGCCTCGTCGAAGGACGTCACCATCGCCAACACCTTCATCCGCCGGTTGGTCGACTTCGGCTATACCGGGACGATCTATCCGATCCACCCGAAGGCAGAGAAAATCGAGGGGCTCGCCGCACACCCGAGCCTGGGCGAGACGCCGGAGCCTGTCGATTACGCCTATGTCGGGATTGCCGCGGAGCGCATTCCCGACGCGCTGGCGGCGGCGAAGGGCCGCTGCCGCATCGCCCAGGTGATCTCGTCCGGGTTCAGCGAGGTCGAAGGCGGCGCCGCGCTCGAGCGCGCCCTGGTGGCAAAGGCCCGCGCCGCAGGCGTGCGGGTACTCGGCCCCAATTGTTTGGGCACCTATTCGCCGCGCGGCGGGCTGACCTTCCCGGCCGATGCGCCGCAGGAGACCGGCCGCATCGGCATTGTCTCGCAGTCCGGCGGCCTGTCGACCGATATCATCAAGCGCGGACAGTGGCGCGGCCTGCGCTTCAGCGGCCTGGTGACCATGGGCAACAGCGCCGACCTCACACCGCGCGATCTGCTCGAGTTCTATTTCGAGGATCCACAGACCACGGCAATCGGGCTCTATATCGAAGACGTCAAGGACGGACGCGCCTTCTTCGACCTGCTGCGCTCCGAGAAGGCCAGCAAGCCGGTCGTCATCCTGCGCGGCGGCGCCTCGCGCCAGGGACGGCTGGCCGCGGCTTCGCATACTGGGGCGCTGGCCGGCGACGACCGGGCCTGGACCGCGTTGTACGAACAGACCCCGGCGGCGCCGGTGGCGACGCTCGACGAATTTCTCGACGCCCTGCTGGCATTGCAGCATTTCACGCCGCGGCCGGACCGGCCGACACGGACGGTAACCCTGTTCGGCAATGGCGGCGGCTCGAGCGTTCTCGGCGCCGATGCCTTCGCACGAGTTGGCCTCGATGTCTCACCGTTTGGGCCGGATGTGCAGGCGGCTCTGGAGGCGATGAGGCTGCCGCCGGGGACCAGCATTGCCAACCCGATCGACACGCCGGTCCGCACCCTGCAGGAAAAGGACGGCTGGGTCGCCGGCGAGATACTCGATATCGTCTACCGACTCGCAAAGCCGGACGTCGTGGCCATGCACCTGAACCTCGCCGCCTTCGTCGGCCGCGGCACGGTCGATCCGGTAGACAACCTATTTGCCGTGGTCGAGGAGACGCAGCGCAAGTGGCCGGGCCATGCCCATTTCGCCCTGGCGCTGCGCAGCGACGGCTCGCCCGAACTGGACGAGAGGAAGCGCCGTTACCGCGAAAAGGCGCGGGTGGTCGAGGTTCCGGTTTTCGACGAGATTCCCGGGATGGCCGCCGCCCTCGCCGTCGTTGCCCATCTGGAACGGCAGCTTAGCAAGCCGCGTTGACCGATCCGGGTACGCAGCCGGTCAGGCTTCGATACGGGCCACCACAGAACCTTCGGTGACCGTATCGCCTTCCGCCACAAGGATCTCCGTCACCGTGCCGGCTTCCGGCGCAGCGATCGGGATCTGCATCTTCATCGATTCCAGCATGATGACGGGCTCGTCCTCGTCGACGCTGTCCCCGACGCCGCGGATGATCATCTGGATGATCCCGGTAATTTCGGTTTTCACGTCGACGCGCGCCATCTTGCCCTCCGGCCCGTGTGCTGGTCCGCTGCGTGTGATAGACGACTGCGCACTTCCTGTCGACAATCGCGTCGTCGCGGGACAAAGCTTTCGCCGAAAAACCGTTGCGATATAATGAGTCCGGTAACCGAGCCGGGCCGGTGCATTCGCCGGCCCGCCCCGATCGTCAACAATTGCGCGCCCGTCAGGGCCGCCAAGGATTCTCCGAAAGGCACCCGTGCCAAATATGTCCGACGACACCGCCAGCACCTCCGACGCGCCCCGGTCCCTGACGGCAAGAGCGCAAACCGAGATTGAACGTATGATCATGACCGGCGAGCTGCGCGGCGGCGACCGCGTCAACGAGATCGCCCTGTCGGAGCGGTTCGGCACCAGCCGCGGCCCGATCCGCGAGGCCTGTCGGGCCCTGGCCCAGGAAGGCCTCCTCGTCGCCGTGCCCAACCGGGGCGTTTTCGTGCGCGAGCTGGAACTGCGGGAGGCCCTCGAGGTCTACGACATCCGCTCCGCGCTCGACGAACTGATGGGACGGACGATCGCCGAACGCATCACCGACGCCCAGATCAAGGAGTTGTGGACGCTGATCGAGGGGATGGATGCGGCCGCCGCCGACCGCGACCTGGAGCGGTACTACCCGGCCAACCTGGATTTCCACAACCGACTGCTGGCTCTGGCGGGGAACCGCCGGCTGGAACGGCTCTACCGGAGCCTCGTCAAGGAACTCCATCTGTTCCGGCGCAAGGGATTGCTTCAGCGTGGATCGATGGCGATTTCCAACGCCGAGCACCGGCAAATCGTCGCCGCAATCGCGGAACGCGATCCGATCGCCGCCGGCGTGAGCATGAAGAGCCATGTGCTGGCAGCCAAGCAACGGCTCCTGGCCGCAGTCGAGGCGGAACGATCGGAACGGCTGCGCGCCGCCCTGTCGGGCAATGAGAGCGAGCGTCGGCGGAAGCGCGCCTAGCGGCCCTTGAACTGCGGCTCGCGCTTTTCCATGAAGGCCCTGGCGCCCTCCTTGTAATCCTCGCTGGCGAAACACTCGGCGACGCGCCGGTCGCAGAGTGCGAGATCGCGGTCGCCCGGATCCTTGAACACCTCGCCGGCGATGAACTTCATCGTGCGCACGGTGAGCGGCGCATTGCCCGCAATCTTCCCAGCGTAATCGGCGACGAACCCCTCCAGTTCGGCTTCGGCGACGACCTGCTGCACAAGTCCGATACGCAGCGCGTCGGCGGCGTCGATGCGCCGCGCGCTGTACATCAGATCCTTCGCCGCTCCCTGGCCGACAACGTCGGTCAGCCGCTTGATAGCGGGGTACGGATAGCCCAGTGCAAGGCGCGCCGCCGGCATGGCGAATTTCGACTTCTCCGAACAGAACCGCAGATCGCAGGTCACCGCAAGGTTGAGGCCGCCGCCGATGCAATAGCCGTTGATCATCGCGATCGTCGGCTTTGGATAGGCGTTGATGCGCTCGTAGACGGCGCGGGTTCGGCTGTTGTAGTGCCGTACCGCGTCCTCTGTTCCCCGCTCCTTCTCGAATTTCGAGATGTCGGCGCCCGAGACGAACGACTTGCCGCCGGCGCCGGACAGTACGACCACGCGAATCCCGTCGTCGGATTCGAAGTCCGCGAGGATTTTGTCGGCTGCATCCCACATTTCCAGCGAAACGGCGTTGTGTTTGTCCGGGTTGTTGAAGATCACGTGGCCGATGGCGCCGGCCCTGCGCGCGATCATCCTGTCGCTTGTCATGCTCGTCCTCTTTTCAATGTGCCGCGAGACTACCCTTAGATGATCTGTCGCTCCCGCAGATCATGCAGCTCCGCCTCGCCGATCCCGATTTCACCGAGGACTTCGTCGGTGTGCTGACCGCGCTCCGGCGGCGGCTGCTTGAGGCGGCTCGGCGTGCGCGTCAACGTAACCGGCTGCCCGAGCAGCCGCGTGCGTCCGAACGGGACCGTTTCGATTTCCTGCGCAATGCCGGTCTCCTGGACTTGCGGGTCCGCAAACACCTCATCGATCGAATAAATCTCGCCGCAAGGCACGCCGGCATCGGCCAGCAAAGTCACCCATTCGCGACTGGTCTTCGTCACGGTGATCGCCTCGATCTCCGCGTTCAGCTGGTCGCGCCGTGCAAGTCGGCTCGGATTGTCCTTGTATTCCGCCGCACCGACCCATTCGGCCTTGCCGACTGCCTCGGCAAAACGGCCCCAGATCGTCTCGCCGGCGACGGCGACATTGATCGCCCCGTCTGCCGTCTTGAAGACGCCGGTCGGCACGCTCGTCGGATGGTTGTTGCCGGCCTGGCCGGCCACCTCGCCTTTGGTCAGCCAGCGCGCCGCCTGGAAATCGAGCATGAAGATCTGCGACTGCAGCAGCGAGGTGTGCAGCCACTGCCCCTTACCCGACTTGCCGCGTTCGATGAGCGCGATCAGGATGCCCATGGCACAGAACAGGCCCGCGGTCAGATCGGCGATCGGGATGCCGACCCGCATCGGCCCGCGGCCCGGCTCGCCGGTGATCGACATCAGCCCGCCCAGCCCCTGCGCGATCTGGTCGAACCCCGGCCGCTTGGCGTACGGCCCGGACTGGCCGAAGCCGGAGATGCTGGCCAGGATAATCCGCGGGTTCACCGACTTCAGCTTGTCGTAGCCGATGCCGAGGCGTTCCTTCACATCTGGGCGGAAGTTCTCGACCACGACATCCGCGGTTTCGACGAGCTTCAGGAATATCCCGAGACCTTCCGGCTCCTTCAGGTTCAGGGTCAGGCTGCGCTTGTTCCGTTGAAGATTCTGGAAGTCGGGCGTGTGCCGCGGGGCACCCAACGCGCCATCCGGCTCGACGCTTTCCGGCGGCTCCACCTTGATGACGTCCGCGCCCCAGTCGGCAAGCTGGCGCACCGCCGTCGGGCCGGAGCGCACCCGGGTCACGTCAAGGACCCGGATATCCGTAAGCGCGTCAGACGCCGGAATGTAGGGCATGATCCGTTTCCTTCATCTTTGCATTGATCATCCGGCGAATGCCCTCAGTCCTGCCATGTTGGGGGACTCGAACAGGCCCCGACAACACGCTGCGAGATTTGCCGCACGGGCCTTGTCCCAGCCGCCATGAGCGACGTTCGCAGCAAACTTGTCCTCGATCTCGGCATCATCGAGCGGGTCGCGTCGGCCGCCGCGCAGGCAGTGCTGTTTGGCCGAAACGTGGCTGCCGTCGGCAAGCACTGCCGTCAGATGCCCGGTATAATTGGCAGGGTACTCGTTGTCGGGGTCGATTTCATAGTGCACCCTTTCGGCAAGGCCCCTTAGCTGCGCGTCCGCAATGCGCGAGTCCGTAAACTGCGACAGCCCCGCCGCGCCGTCGACCAACGCAACCGCGATGCAGAACGGCACCGAAAACTTGGCGGAGTACGGCGTCGACGGACGGGCCTTTTCCGCCTTCGGCTCCCACAGCCGATGGACGGTGCCCTCACCGACCTTCGCATCGATCCGCGCGATCGCCGCGAGGTCCGGAACCTGGCCGCGAAGCTGCAGCGCGCAGTCGATGAACGGCTGGGCCATGGTGCCGCAGGCATACGGCTTGAAGGCTAGATTTGCGATCTCCCAGCGCGTACCCCACCCCTCCCGCAGATGGCGGAAATCGGTGGCGATCTCGGGCACAACAAAGGCCTTGAAGGCGCCGTGCTGCCCCTCGAACACGCTGCGTGGTCCGATGAAACCGGATTCGGCGAGCCGCGCAGCGCGCCATCCGGCTTGCGCCGCCCAGCCCGGATGCATGCGCTTGGTCCAGGTGCCTTCCGCCAGATATTCGATGATCCCCGAGGCCATGCTGCCGACGATGCCGAGAGCGGAGGTAATCTGCGCCGGCCGCAGGCCCAACGCCACGGCGATGCCCGCGGCAGCGCCGAACGCGCCGCACACGGCGGTCGGATGGAAGCCCTGGCGGTGCATCGCGGTCGGTGCCACGAGCGCCATGCGGCAGATCAGCTCGGCGCCGGCGGCCAGACCGGGCAGGACCGCCGCGCCGCGCAGGCCCCGCGCCTCGGCTGCAGCCAGCAGCGCCGGCACCATGACCGCGCCGACATGGACCGGCGTGCCCTCAAAGGTATCGTCGAAATCCTCGCCGTGTATGGCTGTGCCGTTGATCAATGCGGCAGCGGCGACGTCGAAGCTGCCCTCGTGGCCGATGGCGGTGCACGGCCCATCGCCGTCGCTGGCCGCCACCACAGCCTGGACATAGTCAGCGTTGCGTGCCGCCACCATCAGTCCCGCCGAGTCGAGCAGTTCGCGTTGCAACGCGTTGCGGGCCGGGGTGGGAATATCTTCTGCCTGCAATTCTGCGGCCCAGGCAGCGAACGCTTCCGACGCCGTCTGCTGCCGCGTACTCACGGCAGGTAGGCTCCGCCGCTGACGTGGATCGCCTGACCTGTGATGTAGCCCGATTCCGGACCACACAGCATGCCAACGACCGCCGCCACCTCCGCCGGCGTCCCGCGCCGTCCGACCATGGGTCCGCCCTTGCCCGCGTGATGTCCGCGTGCGCCGGCCGCGCCGCCGCGCTCGGTTTCGATCTCGCCGGGGACGACACAGTTGGCGGTAATGCCCGACGCGGCGTATTCCGCCGCGAGCGCCTTTGTCAGCCCGACGATCGCCGCCTTCGAGGTAACCACGTGGGCGCGGCCGCTGGCCCCGGTATGGCCGGTCAGGCCGCCGATATTAACGATGCGTCCCCAGCCCGCGGCGACCATGTCGCCGACGCACGCCTTGGCGCACAGGAACGCCGCATCGAGGTTGACCGACAGGATCGCCCGCCATTCCTCGAGGGTCATCTCGTCGAACGGTACGGCGCGGCGCACCGCGGCATTGTTTACCAGAACGCCGATCGGTCCAAGCTCGCGCGCCGCCGAGGCGAGGCTGGCCGCGGTCTGCGGGTCGGTCAGATCGCCGAGCACGGTCGCTACCCGGCCGCCTGCCGCTTCGACCAGCCGCGCCGTTTCCTCGACACCCTCTCGGTTTCCCTGGGCATGGACGACAATGCCGAAACCGGCTTCGGCCAGCGCCACGGCGGTGGCGCGCCCGATGTTTCGCGCGGCGCCGGTAATGATGGCGGCCCGTGCGCTGCCATCCACACTCATGGACTCTCTACGCGCGAGCCTTGACGCGCGAAGGCCCTCTTCACGAACGGGCCTGCGAACGGCCAGAACAGGCTGATGAATGTGAGCACGAAGAACCCGACGACGATCGGGCTTTCGAACAGGCCGAGGAAGTCGTTGTCGTACATAATCATGGATTGCGAGAAGGCTTCCTCGACGAGGGGGCCGAGGATCAGCCCCATGACCAGCGGCGCAAGGCCGAACCCATGCCGGCGCATGATGAATCCGACGATCCCGGCCGCCAGCATGATCCATATGTCGAGGAGGTCGGAGGCGGCCGCGTAGGCGCCGATCATCGAGAAGACGACGACCGCCGGCCACAGGATGGTACGCGGGATCAGGGTGACCTGCGAGAACACCTTGGCGCCGACCAGGCCGATGGCGAGAAACATGAAGTTCGCCATCAGCATGGCGCCGAATATGGCGTAGATGAACTCCGGCGTCTGCTGAACGAGATATGGCCCTGGCCGGAACCCGTGCATGATGAGTGCGACCAGGATCAGCGCCGTTGAGCCGCTTCCCGGAATGCCGAGTGCCAGGGTCGGCACCATCGCCCCGCCCGTCGCCGCATTGTTCGCGGCTTCCGGCCCGGCGATGCCCTCGGGACAGCCAGTGCCGAATTGCTCCTTGTTCTTCGACCAGCGCCGCGCCTCGTTGTAGCCCATGATGGCGGCGACGGTGGACCCCTCGGCCGGCAGGATGCCAATAAAGGTGCCGAGCCCGCTGGAGCGCAGGATGGTCTTCCAGATGAGGCGCAGATCGTTGCGGTCCGGAAGTTTGGTAACGTGGGCCCGGATCCGTTCGTAATGGCTCGTCAGGGTCTGTGACTGGTTGAGCAGCTCGCCGATCGCGAAAAGGCCAATCAGAACGGGCACGAAGGCGATCCCCTCGGACAGTTCCGGAAAACCGAAGGTGAAACGCTCAACGGCGGTGGTCAGGTGGATGCCGACGGTGCCGAGCAGGACCCCGAAGGCACCGGAGATCAGATTGCGCAGTGATGACTTGCCGCTGATCGATGCCAGCATCGAAAGCGCGAAGACCGCAAGCGCGAAGTACTCCGGCGGGCGGAACTTGAGCGCGACGGCCGCCAGCGCCGGCGCCGCGACGATGAACACGAGGAGGCTCAGAACGCCGCCGGTCACGCTGCTGAACGTCGCGATGCCAAGCGCGCGTCCGGCCTCGCCGCGCTTGGCCATCGGGTAGCCGTCGAGCGCTGTCGCCACGGCGGGCGGGGCGCCCGGTGCGTTGATCAGGATCGCTGTGATCGACCCGCCGAACGTTCCCCCACAGTAGAGTGCCGCCATCATGGCAACTGCCGGGACCGGCGGCAGCGTGATCGTGAACGGCAGCAGGAGCGCGATCGCCATCGGCGAGCTCAGCCCAGGCAGCGCGCCGACCATGACGCCGATCAGGACGCTGCCGAAGATCAGCATGATGTTGAACGGGTCGAGCAGGATGAGGCTCAGGCCTTCGATCACCGGTTCCATGTCAACTCACAGTGCGATGCCGAATATGCCGGGCTCGAAGAACACCAGCAGGACCTTGTTGAACAGGTACGCAACCACTAGTGGAAACACGATTGCGAACGGGATGATCAGCTTGAGCCGACGCTCGCCCCACAGCAACGGCAGCACCGCGCAAACCGCGATCATCGTCAGCAGCATGCCGAGATACGGGATGCCGACGACGAGGGCGATCAGCAATGCCCCCGTCACGTAAGGCATACGCTTGATGCGGTCGCTGCGTTCGGAATCGATGTCCCCGCCTCGCCGCGTGTGCAGGAGATGCTCGAACGGAATGCCAAGTGTCAGGATCGCGATGATGATAAGAACGAGCTGTGGGTAGAATTCGGGCGGCACGTTTTGCGCCAGCATCGAAGAAACGTCCTCGAATGTCGTCGTGACGTAGAAGAGGACTCCGCAGATCGCCAGAATGATCAGTGCCACGACAAGGTCGGTCGTGTGCAGCAGCTTCTCCCGCTCCGGTGAAGATTGCGACATCGAGTCTCGCTCCTCCCCTTGGCCGATTGTTCGTGCGATCACGCGTGCCGGCGACGGATCGGTCCAAATGTCCGGGACGGATCCAGTCGGCGCCGGACAGCTGCCGGCCGCGCCGCACCAGTGGCTGAGAGGGAGGCCGCGGCGCCCCTCGTGCCCAGTCGACGGTGCCGGCCTACTTGTCGAGCAGGTCCAGTTCCTTCAGCGCCTCATATGCCTTGGCGTACTCTTCCTTGATGTGCTTATCCCAGATCTCGTGCCCGGCGACGCTGTCCTCCGGCGTCAGGCCTGAACTCTTCAGATAGTTGGCGAACACCTCGTGATTCATCGCCTTGACCATGGCAGCCGAGAGTTTGTCGATGCGATCCTGCGGCGTGCCCTTGAGCACCCAGTACCCACGCGTCGTCGATGTCTTGATCTCATACCCGTTCTCGTAGGTCGACGGCACGTCTGGGTAGTCCGCCAAGCGCTTTTCCGCCATCACCGCAAGGGCGCGGAAGGTGCCGTCCTTGACCTGGGACCCGGCCTCGCTGACGTTTGGAAGCGTGGCGTCTATGGCGCCGGACATGAGTGCCTGCACCATCTGCGCACCACTGCCGAACGGTACAACCTTGAACTGCATGCCTGCTGCCTTGGCGAGCTGCGCGAGCCCGATATGCTCGGTTCCACCGACCTGTGCGACACCCCAATTCAGGGGCCGCTCCTTCGAAGCCGCGACGAGCTCGGCCAGCGTCTTGTAAGGACTGTTCGCGGCCACGGTGATGAATGTCGGGTCGTCCATCGCGCGGGCGACCCCGACCACGTCGTCGATCGTGAGCGGGGACTTGCCGCGGGCGATCGTATACAGATGGCTCTGCGTCAGCGCCAGGACGGTGTATCCGTCCCGCGGCTTGGACATCGCGTACTGGTGCGCCTTGGCACCGGAGCCGCCCCGCTTCGAGACGACGGCCATGTCAACACCGAGTTCCCGGCGGGTCCGGATCATCATCATTCGGGCGGTCACGTCGGTGCCGCCACCGTATTTGGAGTGAATCACGATCTCGATGGGTTTGCTCGGAAATTCCTCACCAATAGCGCCGGTCAGCACCGTCAGCGATGCAATCGTGCCGGCCGCCATGACCATGAGGCCGCGGCGTCCAATCTTGTGGCCTTTCTTCATCTTGTCCTCCCTAGACATCGTTGTCGCGCCGCCCCCGTTGCCGATCACTCAGCACGAGATGGCGTCGCACCGTCGCGCGGACCTTGGCGACCCGGTCGGCGGCTTGCCGACAAGTTGATCGACATTGTCTTGAATTGTCAACACAATGCCGTCGTCACGGGGCGCGAACGGATCGAACGGCAAGTGGCCCCGCTACTCGAAACTGCCAGTTTCCAGCGGCCGAGGAGCGGTCCTGGCATGCCCGGCTTGCCGCCCGTATTGTAGACAGATCGGGTCGATCGGCCCGCAGGCCGCGGAAAGGAGATTCAAGCGATGACGAGTCCCGGCGCCCTGTTGCGCGCAGCTCTCGAGGACCGACCGCCCGTCGTCGCGCCCGGTGTGTTCGACGGCCTGTCGGCCCATCTCGCCCGGCGTGCAGGATTCGGCGCGATCTATGCGAGCGGCGGCGCCATTGCACGCAGCATGGGATTGCCGGATCTCGGCCTGGCCGGCATGGCGGAGGTGGCCGGTCGCCTGCGCGAAATCGTCGAAGCCGCCGAGCTCCCCGTGCTCGCCGACGGCGATACCGGCCACGGCACGGCATTGCACGTGCGCCGCACGGTGCAGACCTTCGAGCGCCTGGGGCTGGCCGGCCTCCATATCGAAGATCAGGGATTTCCGAAGCGTTGCGGTCACATCGCAGGCAAGAGCCTGATTTCGACGGCGGAGATGGCGGGCAAGATCGCGGCCGCCGTCGCCGCCCGACGCAACCCGGATTTCCTGATCGCCGCACGCACCGACGCGATCGCCGTCGAGGGGTTCGACGCCGCAATGGATCGCGCCGCGGCGTATGGAGAGGCCGGCGCAGATCTGCTGTTCGTGGAGGCGCCGGAGACCGAGGCCCAGATCGCGGAAATCCCGAGCCGCATACCGGGTTCGCTGATGATCAACATGTTCCCCGGCGGTCGCACGCCGTTCGTACCGCCGCACCGCCTCGGCGAGCTCGGTTACCACCTGGTGATCGTCGCCTCCGACCTGCAGCGTGCAGCGATCCGGACGATGGCCGCAGTCCTCGCGGCGATCCGCAGGGATGGCGACAGCGCGGCGGTCTCGGAACTGCTGGGCCCGTTGCATGAACGCGACGAGGCGGTCGAACATGACGACTGGCTGGCCTGGGCGGACCGGTATGGCGGCTGAGTCCGTCAGGTAATGGCTAACGCGAAGCGCTCCTTCGCGACGGTCCGCCGCGCCAACCGGGCCCTGTCGATGGTTGGCCACCAGCCGGCGGGCACGACGATGTCGCCCGCCGCAAACGGCAGCGGGTCGGCCAGCAGCCGGGCTTCCGGCCGGATCTTCACGAAACCGTTGAACTCCCCAGCGTTGTCGACGAGCCCGTCGGCGACGCGCGCCTCCATCCAGCAGTTGATCTCGGCACCAAGTCCGTCGCCGAGCACCGCCTTCAGCCCGTGTCCCTGGATCCGTTCGATCGCCGCCGCCAGGTTTGCAAGCGATCCGAATCGCTTGAGCTTGACCTTGCACAGCCCGACACCCGCGATCATCGCCGCCCTGTCGATGTCGGCAAGGGCACAGATCGGCTCGTCGAGCATCAGCGGGACGCTTGAGACGGCCGCCACCGCAGCGTTCGCCTCCCAATCCTCGGCCGCGCAGGGCTGCTCGAAGAGCTCGACGCCGTCCGGATCGATCGCCGCTGCGAACCGGCAGCCGTCCTCTCTGTCGTAGGCGCGGTTGGCATCGATGCGCAGGGTCGCCCGCCCTGCCGTCGCCCGCTGGATCCGGCCGAGCCGCTCGATATCCGCCGCCACGTCCTGGCCGACCTTGACCTTGAAGGTGCGAAAACCCTCGGCCAACCTGTCCTCGACCTCCCTTTCAACCGCTGCGGGCTCAGTGGCGTTGAACGCTGTCAGCAGCCGCAGGCGCGTTTCCGTGCCCGTCAGCAGGACCGGCTCCCGCTCCAGCATCTCGATCGCGGTGGTCAGCGCGGTCGCCGCCACCGGGCTCTCGCCCGCCCGTCCGGCGACGAGACGCCGTGCTGCATTTGTGGTAAGGCCGGGCAGCTGTGCCCCCATCTCGCGGGCGAAGTCCCAGCCGCCACCGCGGGTCTCGGCGCTGGATCCGGGAGAGATGTGCTGTTCGCCCCAACCCTCGCGCCCGTCCTCGTCGCGCAGTTCGACGAGCAGCGGCTCGAAGCTCTCGAACGTCCGGTAGGACAGCCGGTAGGGCGTGACCAGCGGCAGCTCCGCCCGGTAGAGCGTCACTTCGCGGATGCGCAACGACCTAGCCCTTCCGCCCGGACGCGTCCGGCGCCAGCCACGGGAACCGCCCGCGATACGCCGCCTCGAAGGCGCTCATCTCTGCCGCGAATTCCAGCGACAGGTCGATCTCGTTCAGGCCGTTGAGCAAGCAGTGCTTCTGGAACGGATCGGCGGAGAACGCGAGCGTCGCGCCGTCCGGCCGCACGATCGTCTCGGCCTCGAGATCGATCGTCAGCACCGGCCGCTCGACGCTGCGCAACTGGTCGCGCAAGTCGACCACCGCGTCGTCCGGGAGCGTGACCGTCAGCACTCCGTTCTTCAGGCAGTTGGCGGCGAAGATATCGCCGAAGCTCGGCGCGATCAGCGCCCGGATGCCGCTGTCGATCAACGTGTACACCGCACCTTCGCGCGACGAACCGCATCCGAAATTCGTGCCACCGACGATGATACGGGCGTCGTGGTAGCGTTCGTCGTTGAGGGGGAAATCGGCGCGCAGCATGCCGTCGTCGTCTCGGCGCACGTCGTGGAATGTGAACTGCGCGTAGCCGACGGCGCGCGGCTTGCGGATGAACCGCGCCGGAAAGATCTGGTCGGTGTTGACGTTCGCCATCACCAGCGGGACGGCGGTGGCAGTCAGGGTGCGGAATGGATCCATCGGGCCCCTATCCTACGCCGGTCAGTTCGCGGACATCTGTAATCCGCCCGGTGACCGCCGCCGCCGCGGCCATCGCCGGGCTCATCAAATGGGTCCGGCCGCCCGGCCCCTGCCGGCCCTCGAAATTGCGGTTGGAGGTTGAGGCGCAGCGCTCCCCCGGCGCGAGCGTATCGCCATTGATGGCAACGCACATCGAGCAGCCGGGAGAACGCCACTCGAACCCGGCCGCGAGGAAGATCTCGTGCAGCCCTTCCGCCTCGGCCTGCAGCCGCACCAGGCCCGACCCCGGGACGACCATGGTCGGCACCTGCGCCGTGCGGCCCTTGGCAATCGCCGCGGCAATGCGCAAATCCTCGATCCGGCTGTTGGTGCAGGAGCCGATGAACACCCGGTCGACGGCGATGCTGCGCAGCTCGGTCCCCGGGTCGAGCGCCATATAGGAGAGCGCGCGTTCCATCCGCGCGCGGCGATCCGGATCGCGCTCCGCGGCCGGGTCTGGAACGGCGCCGGTAACCGGCGCAACCTGCTCCGGGTTGGTGCCCCAGGTCACCATCGGCGCAATCCGGGAGGCGGCAATGCGCACGTCGCGATCGTACGCGGCGCCGGGATCACTCGGCAGCGTCCGCCAGTAAGCCAGCGCCGCATCCCACCGGGCGCCCTTCGGTGCATAGGGACGCCCCTTGACGTAGTCGAAGACGGCCTCGTCCGGCGACATCAGGCCGGCCCGCGCGCCCGCCTCGATCGACATGTTGCAGACGGTCATGCGCTGCTCCACCGAGAGCGCCGCGATGCCGGGGCCCGCGTATTCGATGACGTGGCCGACCGCACCTCCCGCGCCGATCGTGCCGATGATCGACAGGATCAGGTCCTTCGACGTAACCCCGGCCGGAAGCGCCGCATCCACGAGCACGCGCATCGTCTTGGGGCGCGGGCGCCACAGGCCCTGGACCGCCAGCACGTGGGCGACCTCCGACGAACCGACGCCGAACGCGTAGGCGCCCAGCGCGCCGTGGGTCGAGGTGTGCGAGTCGGCACCGGCGATCACCAGCCCGGGCTGGGTTATCCCCTGCTCCGGCCCGACGACGTGGAGGATGCCCTGTCGGACGTCTCCGAGACCGAACAACGTGATGTGGTTGTCCCGGGAATCCGACTCGATCAACTCAACCATGTTGCGGATCTCGGGATCGGCGATGCCGGCGAGCCCCTTCTCGCGACCCACCGTCGGCACGTAGTGGTCGGAAAACGCGAAGGCCTGGCCGGGGTTGCGGATCGCGCGCTGCTCCCGCCGGATCTTGTCGAAGGCGTGGAACGAGTTCTCCTGCAGCAGCAGACGATCGATGTACAGCAGGCATTCGCCGTCGTCGCGCCGGGCGACGACGTGGCTGTCCCAGATCTTGTCGATGATCGTCCTTGCGCGCAGCATTGCGGTCTCTCATCGGTTCGGCCCGAATGTAGACAATCGGAGACAACCTTGGCAACGGCGGCAGGCCGTGGGGCGATCGCCGCACCCGAGGCACCCTTCGGCCGCGAAGAGGCGGCTTGGCATCGCCGCATCCGCGGCATAAAAACAAATGTCGACATTTTCTTCCCCGGAGACCCCGCGTGGAACTGGATCTGCTCTCGATCGCGCTGATCGTGCTGGCCGCCTTCGGCACCGCCGTATTTCACGCGGTCGGCGGATTCGCCGGCGGCCTCCTGCTGGCGATCTGCCTTGCCCCGATCCTCGGGGTCAAGGAGACGGTCCCGGTCACCGCGACGGCGATGATCGTGTCCAACATCAACCGCGTCTGGGCGTTCCGCGCCGCCGTCGACTGGCACAAATTCGCCATCGTGTTCGGGGTGTCGCTGCCCTGCATCGTCGCCAGCGCGATCGTCTACATCAGGCTGCCGGTGGCGGCTGTCGCGCTGCTGCTCGGCGGATTCCTCGCGCTCAGCCTGCCGGTGCGGCGCACCATGGCGGCGCATGAATTCAAGGTCGGCCCGCGCGGGCTGGCCGCGGCCGCGATCCCCTACGGGCTGATCTCGGGCTCGACCTTCGGCGCCGGCATGATGCTGGCGCCGTTCCTGCTCGGCGCGGGGCTGGCCGGCGAGCCGCTGCTCGGCACCGTCGCCGCCCTCGGCTTCGGCCTCAATCTCACAAAGTCCGCGGTGTTCGGCTTCTCGCCCCTGCTCGGCCCCGCGCTGATGGCCAAGGGCGTGCTGATCGGCCTGTGCACGATCCCGGGCACCTATCTCGGGCGCTGGATCGTCCGCCGCACCTCGATCCGGGTCCACACCCTGTACATGGAGGGACTGGTCCTGTGCGGTGCCCTCTATTTCCTGTGGAACGCCGCCTCCGGGTTCGGCTGGCTGTGAGCGCCGTCGCCGTCGATCTCGACGCTTACCCTCCGGCCGAGGCGCTTGCACTTCTGTGCGCCGCGGGCGAGCTGCGCCGCACGGATTTCGCCGGCGGCCAGGTCGTCTGGCATCTCTGGGGCAGCGGGCCGCCGCTCGTCCTGCTGCACGGCGGCTACGGCACCTGGATGCACTGGGTGCGCGCGATCCCGCCGCTGGCCGGCCGCTTCCGGCTCCTGGTCCCCGACATGCCGGGCTTCGGCGAGTCCGACTCGCCGCCGGCCCCGCACAGCGCCGAAGGCATCGCCGCGGCGCTGGCCGCGGGCGTCGACGCGATCCTGGGGGCGGACGCACGGCTGTCGATCGCGGGATTCTCCTTCGGCGGCGTGATCTCGGGCCACCTTGCGCACGCGCTGCACGGCCGCGTCGACTCGCTGGTGCTGGTCGGCAGCGGCGGGCTCGGCGCCAGGCGCGGCGACATGGCGGAGCTGATCCCGCGCCGGCCCGGCATGACGGCGGAGGAGGTCGAGGCGGCGCATCGCCGCAACCTCGAGATCCTCATGCTGTCCGATCCGTCATTGGTCGACCCGCTGGCGCTTCATATCCAGCACAGCAACACCGAGCAGCACCGCGTCAAGAGCCGGCCGATCTCGATGACCGACACGCTGGCCCGGGTGCTGCACAAGGTCGACGCGCCGCTGAAGGCGATCTGGGGCGAGAAGGATGCGACCGCCGGCGCCCACCTCGGCCAGCGCGAGGACATCCTGCGCGCGATCGACCCCGGTCTCGATTTCCGCGTGATGCCGGGCGTCGGCCACTGGGTCATGTACGAAGCGCCGGAGGACTTCGCCCGATTGTTGAGGGAATTTCTGGCGCCGGCCCGCTAGAGGATCGCCCGTTCAAATAGAATCGGTCCAAGCCATCGGCGCGACCTCATGCTTCGAGACGCCCCTTCGGGGCTCCTCAGCA
>JBFIFO010000048.1:0-23923 GCA_041602815.1 Alphaproteobacteria bacterium
ATGGGCGACGCGCGCACCTACGACCATGTCTGCGCCCTGCGCGCGGTCACCTCGACCGACGGCATGACCGCAGATTCCTTCCCGTTCGACCACGAGTTCCTGGCCCGCACCGGCACCCGCATCATCAACGAGGTGCGCGGCATCAACCGGGTGGTCTACGACGTCACCTCGAAGCCCCCTGGGACCATCGAGTGGGAGTGACGAGCGGCATTTTCGGCGGGCGGGGTTGTCGAGCACCGGGCCGAGTCACCATTGATTAATCGATGTATGCGACACTGACGTGCTGCGGCGGGTTGCCCCGGCCACAGCGGATCGTATCCCGAGCGAGAATGGATTCGCCATGAAACTGACCAGGATTGCGGGCGCCGTCCTGGCGCTTCCGGCCCTGTGGTGGACGGTCCCGGCCAGCGCGCAGTCGGGCGAGGGACTGCTGCGCGGTGTGACGCGGCTGGACCCGTTCGTGCTGCCGCTCGACAAGGACAGCGAGACCTGCGGCATCACCGACAGCGGTGTCCACCAGGTGCTGGCCGACGCCGCGAAAGGCGCGCCATTCACCCTGAACGGCCGCGAGTACACCCTGTTCGTGCGGTTGAGCAGCCTGCCGAAACAGGGCGAATGCTTTTCTTCCATCGACGTCGGCGTCTACTGGGAAGGCGCCGTCGCCCTGCCTGGGAACCCCCGCAAGACGCGGGCCAAGGTGAAGCTCTGGGAGAACGGCACGATCATCATCTCGCCCCGCAGCGTGCACTGGCCGGAGGTCACAGGCGTGCTCAAGCATCTCGTCAACAACCTGATCGCGACCTGGCGGGCGGACAACAACGGCGCCGGTTAACCAATGTCCTGATCCGGCGACCGATGTGCCCGGTCCTGCGCATTTCATCGACGCGCGCGTTCGGCTATGGTGGCTGCATGACCCGCCGGGCGGGCCTTCGTGGCCACGCCGACGGGCAGCGGCAGCGTGGCAGCCGCTAAACGTTCTTTTTACGGCGGTCGCCGGATGATAGGGACGACATGTCCGGATCGCGGGATGATCTACAAGTCCGCGGTCCCGGGACGGAGACGGGGCGACCCGCCTCCGCATCGGATGGTCGCGCACGGAGAGAGAAGATGCTGAGAACTGGACTCGTGATGCTGCTGGCCGCCTTCGGACTTGCCGCGTGCCACACGCCGAGCGTTGTCCGGAGCGGGCCGCCCTCCCAACCCGTCTACCAGCCGGCGCCGCCGCCGGGTTACCAGCAGGGGGTGCCGCCCGGCCAGGGCGGCGTGCCGCCGGGCCAGGCGAAGAAGGGCTCCTATGCGCCCGTCGTGTGGGCGACGGACGGACCGCCGCCATGGGCGCCTGCGCATGGCTACCGCAAGAAGCGGCGCGGGACCTATTACGTCTACGATGCGCCCTACGGCATCTACCAGCGGACCTGCTGGCGCGAACAGCTGGGCCAGGCGCTCGGTGCGGTGGCCGGCGGCGTTGCCGGCTATCAGGTCGGAAGTGGACACGGCAAGGCTGTTGCGGTGGTCGGAGGTACCATCATCGGCGCAATGATCGGCGGACAGGTCGGCCGCTCGATGGACGCGGTCGACCAGAATTGCATCGGCCAGGTTTTGGAGCACGCGCCGCCGAGTCAGTCGATCGTATGGCAGAACCCGCAGAGCAGTGGCCAGTACCGGGTGACGCCGCAACAGCCCTACCAGGACCAGAGCGGCCGGTACTGTCGCGAATACCAGACCACGGCCATGATCGGCGGCCAGGCCCAGCAGGTCTATGGCAGAGCCTGCCGACAGCCCGACGGATCCTGGCAGGTCGTCAACTAGGTCGCTCTGTCCGCCCGCATGCCATGGGCCCGTCGCGGACGCGACAAGGACCGCCCCGGCATCGTCGGGCGCACGAAAAGCGCGACGACGCCTTGAGTTCGCATTACGCCCTTCGTATGGTGGTACCATGCGGTTCTTGGGGGCGGTCGATGCAATATAGGGGGTGGGTCGTGACTTTGGCCGCCGCCGCGCTGCTTGTGTCCTGTGCGGCGCCGGACGACCAGTTCGGCAGCCCCGATGACGGTTTCCTTGCCGATGCAGCTGAGCTTGCCGGCACCGTCAACTGGGCGTTGGCCGAGGCCGTCACGGTCGAGTTGACGGAGTACGCATTTTCACCGGCAACGCTGCGGTTCCGCAACGGGCAACCCTATGCCCTCACACTGACGAATACAGGATCGAAGCCACACCGGTTCCTGGCACCCGGGTTCTTCCGCGCCGTTGCGGCCAAGAGCCTCGTCTATCCGGACGCCGAAGCCGGTTTCCCGCAGCTCGAGGCGATCGCGCTCGAGGTACAGGAGTCGAAGATATTGTATTTCATGCCGGTGCTGGCCGGCGACTATCAGATTTCGTGCGACCAGCCATTTCACGTCATGTTCGGCATGCTCGGCCGGATCCTGATCGAATAGACCGCATACGCGGCAGCGCGCCGCGCATCGCCCTCACGCCGCGGAATTGTCGCTCCGCCGATAGGCCACGGCGCAGTGCGCCGCGCAATAAGGGCGATCCGGTTCAGCCGGTGCGCCGCAGAAATGGAACCCCGGTTCGCGCGGATGGCCGATCGGCCAATGACAGTCGCGGTCGGAAACACGTCGCGGCCGGCTTTCGACCGGGCTCGGCTTCGGCGTCGGTTGGCGCTGCCGTTCCGGTTCGCGCCGAATCGGCGACGGTCGCGACTTGAGCCCCAGCCGATGCACTTTGCCGATCACCGCGTTGCGGGTCACGTCGCCCAGTTCCTCGGCGATCTGGCTCGCCGTCCGTCCCTGCGACCACAGATGCTTGAGCAGCTCGACTCGCTCTTCGCTCCACTCCATCGGAAACCTCTCGCTGTGAACGCCACCCCAACATGCGGCCGATCTGCCTTTTGGACCGGCAAGAACAGCATATATGTTGTGGCGCAATTGCCAAAGGCCACAATATCCTGCGTAATCGTGAGACTCAAGGCTAGAATTAGGTGACACCGAGCCGCGTCCGCGCCGCGCCCGGAACCGTCGTACCGGGACCTGTTCAGAGGAGACGCAGCTGCCGCTCGAGCACCGCCAGGGCCTCGCCGATCGTTCGGCCATGCTTCAACTGTTGCCGGCCGCTGAGCACCACGTAATCGCAGTCCTTGCCCGAACTCCGCTTGACGATGGCGAACAGGGGCTGGTCGAAGCTGTGGCGGAAGATCGAGAACACCGCCATTGGGCCGTACTGGTCGATGGCATAGTCCTTCCACTCGCCGCTTGCCACGCGGCGGCTGTACAGGTCGAGCAGCGCGCGCAGCTCGCGCCGGTCGAAGAAGATCTTCTGCTTCTGCTTTTTCTTCCGGTAGTCGGAGAGGCGCAGCATCTTGCTCATGATGCGGCCCTCCGGATTTGTGGCCCGCGCGACCGGCGCAATGCCGGCCGGCGGGCGAAATGTGAATCGGCGCTGTTCTCCGAATCGTGTAGCGTCACACGCCTTCTCCCCAAACGCCCGGGATGCCCGCCCGGTCGGACGGGCTTTGTGGCGATATTTTGACGCAAGGACCGTTCCGGTGCAAGTATGCGGGGACGCTGGCCCGGCCCGACCGGGCGTGCGTCGCTCGTGTAATCGGGCGTCCGGACTGCGATCCCCAGATCCACTCGCAAAGGAGGCGTCAAATGGCCGCACAACCGCCAATCTGCAATTTCGGCTGGCCCGCACCGGATTTCGAGCTTCCGGGAACCGACGGCCGGACCTACCGGTTGTCGAAGATAAAGGGGCCGAAGGGAACACTTGTGATGTTCCTGAGCAACCACTGTCCCTACGTGCAGGCGGTGGCCGACCGCATCGCCCGCGACTGCGCGGAGCTGGCGGAACACGGCATCGCGTCGATCGGCATCATGTCGAATGACGTCGTCAACTACCCGGACGATTCGCCGGAGAACATGAAGCGGTTCGCCGAGAAACACGGGTACACCTTCCCCTATGTATACGACGAGTCGCAGGAGGTGGCGCGCGCCTACGACGCCATCTGCACGCCCGATTTCTTCGGATTCAACGCGGATCTGAAGCTGCAGTACCGCGGGCGGCTGGATGCCAGCCGCCGCGACGTCGCACCGCCCGGCGCCAGGCGCGAGCTGTTCGAGGCGATGCTGCAGGTCGCCCGTACCGGCGAGGGCCCGCAGGAGCAGATCCCCAGCATGGGTTGCTCGATCAAATGGAAGGCGGTGGCCTGACCGCGGCACGAAAAACCCGCTGTTTTCCCCTTTGCCAGCAGCGGGCTGCGTGGCTATGTTAGCCGCCGTTTTCAAATTGGGAGCCCGCCGTGTCCGACATTATTCGCGAGGTCGACGAGGAACTTCGTCGCGAGGACTGGGAAAAGGTCTGGAAGAAGTACGGCAAGTTCGTCATCGCCGGCGCCGTCGGGATCGTCATCGCGACCGCGGCGGTCGTCGGCTGGCGGGAGTACGACCGCGCGCAGCGGATGGAACAGGGTGATCGCTTCGCCACCGCCGTGACCCGCGTGGAAAACGCCGCCAATCCGGCCGAGGCGGCAGATGTCATGGCCGCTCTCGCGGCGGAGGCATCGCCCGGATATGCGACCCTGGCCCGCTTCCGAGAAGCGAAGTTCCGCGCCGATGCGGGCGATCGCGCGGCGGCCGTCGCCATCTACGACGCGCTGGCCGCCGATCCGGCAGTCGAGCAGATCTTCCGCGACCTGGCGACGCTGTATTCGGTGCGCATGCAGATCGCCGGTGGCGACCCGGCGGCGCTGAGCGCCCGCTTGGCACCGCTCACGGTCGATGCCAACCCGTGGCGCTTCACCGCCCGGGAGCTGACGGCGGTGCTGGCGATTGCCTCAAACGATACCGAGGCGGCGCGGCGCCTTTACGCGTCGCTGGCGGACGACCTGCAAACGCCGGAAAGTCTGCGCGCTCGTGCCGCGGAAATGTTGCGCGCGCTCGCCGTCGACGAATGACCGGATGATGACCAGCCGGCCCCGATACGGACTTGTGCCCGCGGTATCGCTCCTCTTGCTGCTGGGCGGCTGCGGCGGCTGGTTCGGCGATCCCGAGGACCCGCCCCTTCCCGGCGAACGTATCTCGGTGCTGCTTTATGAAGGCGATCTCGAGCCGGATCCGCGAATCTTGGACCAGCCGGTGACGTTGCCGCCGCCGTACCGGAACGCCGCATGGTCGCAGGTCGGCGGCGGCACCCTGCATGCGGTCGGCCATGTCGAGGGGCCGGTGAAGATCGGCAAGCCCGTTTGGCGCGCCAGTTTCGGAGCGGGTGCCGGCCGCTATCGACCGCTCACGAGCGAACCGGTCGTAGCGCGGGACCGGGTTTTCACGATGGACACGAAATACCGGATCTCCGCATACGATACCGCCAAGGGATCGCGCGCCTGGCAGACCAGCCTCAAGGTTCCGAAACGCGACGGCGAGTCCTTCGGCGGCGGCGTTGCGTACGACGCCGGTCGCGTTTACGTCAGCACGGGGTTCGGAACGGTAGCGGCCCTCGATGCCGAGGACGGCAAGATCCTGTGGACGAGGTCAATGCCGGGACCGATGCGGGCGGCCCCGCTGGTCATGGAAGGACAGGTTTTCGTCGTCACCGTCGACAACCAGCTCATTGCGCTGGATGCGGAGTCGGGCGAACGGCAGTGGCGGCACGCCGGATTTGCCGAAACGACGGCGCTCCTTGGCTCTGCCGCACCGGCCGGCCTTAATGAGACCGTGATCGTACCCTATTCGTCGGGCGAGATCTTTGCTGTCCGCGCCGTGAACGGCCGGCCGACCTGGTCGGACAATCTGGCCGCGGTTCGACGGGTGGACGCCGCATCGGCCCTCGCCGACATTCGGGCGCTACCTGTTACCGACGGCAACCTCGTGTATGCCATCAGCCATTCGGGACGCATGGTGGCGATCGACCTGCGGACCGGGGCTCGCGCGTGGGAGCGCAATGTCGGTGGGGTGCGGACACCCTGGATCGCCGGCGACTGGATCTTCGTTCTGACCAACGAGGCCCAGATCGTCTGCCTCAGTCGGCGCGACGGCCGAGTCCGTTGGATCAGGCAGATCGACGCATATGAAAAGCCGGAAAAGATAGAAGACCCCATTCACTGGCTCGGCCCGATGGCGATCGGCGGACAACTGCTGGTCATCGGTGGCCACGGCCGCGCAATTGCGATCGACCCCGCCGACGGATCGATACTCGACACCTTCTCGGTACCGGGCGAAGTGATGGCGGCCGCGGTCGCCGACGGCACCCTGTACCTGCAGACCGAGGATGCGGCCCTGCTGGCGTACCGCTGAGTCCGGGCGACGTCCGAAGATGCGCCCTGCCGGATACCGGACATGACCTTTACCGTGGCAATCATCGGCCGGCCGAATGTCGGGAAATCCACCCTGTTCAACAGGCTGGTCGGCAAGCGCCTGGCACTGGTCGACGATACGCCGGGCGTCACCCGCGATTGGCGCGAGGGCGAGGGACGCATCGCCGACATGCGGTTCCGGGTGCTCGATACGGCAGGGCTGGAAGAGGCTGCGGACGACACCCTGGCCGGCCGCATGAGCCGCCAGACCCTGCAGGCGCTGGTGGCCGCCGACGTGGCCCTGTTGCTGATCGATGCGCGCGCCGGGGTGACGCCGGTCGACGAGCATTTCGCGACCGAGCTGCGCAAGGGCGCGACGCCGGTGATCCTGGTCGCCAACAAGTGCGAGGGGCAGGCCGGGGAGGCCGGACTGATCGAGGCGTTCGGCCTCGGCCTCGGCGAGCCGGTGGCGATTTCGGCGGAGCACGGCGAAGGCATGGGTGACCTGTTCGAGGCACTGCGGCCCCATGCCGACGCTGCCGCGGCGCGCGAAGCCGTGGCCGCGCACGACGGGACCGAGGAACGCGGCGAGGAGGCAGAGAAGGGCGAGACGGGTCCGCTGCAGCTGGCCATCGTCGGCCGGCCCAATGTTGGCAAGTCGACGCTGGTCAACCGGCTGGTCGGCGCGGAACGTCTGCTCACCGGGCCCGAGGCCGGCATCACCCGCGATGCGATCGCCGTCGACTGGGATTTCGAGGGCCGCCCGATCCGCTTCATCGATACCGCAGGTCTGCGCCGGCGCGCCAGGATCACAGGAAAACTGGAGAAACTGTCCGGGTCCGATGCGATGCGCGCGGTCCGATATGCGCAGGTCGTGGTGTTGCTGCTGGATGCGGAAGCGATGCTGGAGAAGCAGGATCTGACGATCGCCCGCCAGGTGGTGGAGGAAGGCCGGGCTCTCGTCGTCGCCGCCAACAAATGGGACCTGATCAAGGATCCGGGGGCGGCGCTGACGATGCTGAGAGACCGCCTCGCCGACTCCCTGCCGCAGGTGCGCGGGGTACCGGTGGTCACGGTCTCGGCCCTCCGGGGACGCAACCTCGACAAGCTCATGCGGGCCGTCATCCGCATCTACGATGTCTGGAACCGGCGGGTGCCCACGGCGAAGCTCAACGAATGGCTGGCGTTCATGACCGACGCCCACCCACCGCCGCTGGCCGCCGGCCGCCGCGTGCGGCTGCGCTACATTACCCAGATCAAGACCCGCCCGCCGAGCTTCGCGATCTGGACCTCGCGCCCGGCGGCATTGCCCGACTCGTACATCCGCTACCTCGTCAACGGCCTGCGCGAGGATTTCGGCCTCGACGGCGTGCCGCTGCGCGTGTCCCTGCGCAAGGGCAAGAACCCGTATGAAGGGCGGGCGAAGAAGCGGACATGAGTCCGCTGGGGCACCGCGCCGGCGCCATGCTATAGTCCCGCTCCGGCGGGTTCCTTCAGCGATGGGAGATGGCCATGACCATGACCCTGACGAGCACCGCCTTCCGCGACGGTGAGCCCATCCCGGAACTCTTCACCTGCGACGGCGCGGACATCTCGCCGCCGCTGCGTTGGTCCGGCGCGCCGGCCGGCACCCGCAGCTTCGCGGTGTTGTGCGACGATCCTGACGCGCCGCGCGGCACCTGGACCCACTGGGCGGTGTACAATATCGGGGCCGATGCGACCGGCCTGCGCGAAAGCTATCCCAAGGGCGCCCAGGTCGATCATGTCCGCCAGGCGATCACCGATTTCGGGCGGCCCGGCTATGGCGGGCCCTGTCCGCCCGCGGGGCACGGGGTGCACCACTACCATTTCCGGGTGCTTGCGCTCGATGTCGAGCGGCTCGACCTTCCCGGCGGCGCGACCTTCGACGACGTCGCCACGGCGGCGGAGCCGCATGTGCTGGCAAAGGCGGAGCTGGTCGGAACCTACGCGCGCGACGGCTGAGCGCGCGACGGGCGCTATTGTGCAGTGACGATCTCGCCGTGGCGGGTGCAGTCGGGCGTTGCCAGGTCGAGGAACACCGGGGCGATGTCGTCGGGCGTCGGCAGTGTCTCCGGGTCCTCGCCGGGCATGGCGGCGGCGCGCATCGCCGTGCGCGTCGCGGCGGGATTGACCAGGTTCACCCGGATGGCGGTTTTGGCTAGCTCGGCGGCCCAGGTCAGGACCAGGTACTCGAGCGCGGCCTTGGTCGTGCCGTAGGTCGCCCAGTAGGGCCGGGGTCCACGCGTCGCTCCGGTGGTCACGAAGATTGCCCGGCCGGCGTCGGATCGGCGCAGCAGCGGGTCGAGGCTGCGGATCAGCCGGTAATTGGCGGTCAGGTTGATCGCGAGGGCTTCGTCCCAGACCTTCGGCTCGATGTGGTTGACCGGCGTCAGCCCGCCCAGCACCCCGGCATTGCCGACCAGGATATCAAGCCGGCCGTAGCGTTCGTGGAGCGCCGCGCCCAGTTTGTCGAGCGCGTCGAACTCGCCGAGGTCCTGCGGCACCAGGGTCGCGGTGCCGCCGGCTGTCCTGATCGCGTCGTCGAGCTCCTCGAGCCCGCCGACGGTCCGGGCGACCGCAACCACGTGCGCGCCTTCCCTGGCGAACAGGCGTGCCACCGCGGCGCCGATGCCGCGACTCGCCCCGGTCACCAGCGCGATGCGGCCGGCGAGCCGGCCTGCCTCGCTCATCGACCGAGTTCCGCCAGCAGCGAAAGCTGGATCCCGTCATTGCCGCCAAGCTGGTCGGTCAGCGCGATCGGATACTCGCCGGAGAAGCAGGCATCGCAGTACTGCGGTGCGCCGTGCGTGCGGCCCGCTTCGCCGACCGCCCGATAGAGGCCTTCGAGCGACAGGTAGGCGAGGCTGTCGGCGCCGATCTCGGCGCGAATCTCCTCGACCTGCAGCCGTGCCGCCAGCAGCTTGTCGCGTTCGGGCGTGTCGACGCCATAGAAGCAGGAGTACGTGGTCGGCGGACTGGACACCCGCATATGGACCTCCGAGGCGCCCGCGTTGCGCACCATCTCGACGATCTTCTTCGAAGTCGTGCCGCGGACGATCGAATCATCCACCAGGACAACCCGCTTGCCGGCGATGAACGCGGCGTTCGCGTTGTGCTTCAGCTTCACGCCCAGATGCCGGATCTCATCGCTTGGCTCGATGAAGGTGCGGCCCACATAGTGGTTGCGGATGATGCCGAGCTCGAACGGGATTCCGGATTTCTGGGCGTAACCCAACGCCGCCGGCACACCTGAATCCGGCACCGGGATCACGACGTCGGCATCGACGTGCGATTCACGGGCGAGCTCGGCACCGATTTCCTTGCGTACGGCATAGACGGATTTGCCCTCGACCTGGCTGTCCGGGCGCGCGAAGTAGATGTACTCGAAGATGCAGAAGCGCGACTTGGCGCGCAGCCCATGGCGGTGGCTGTGCACGCCGGCCTCGTCGATCAGCACTAGCTCGCCCGGCTCGATGTCGCGAACGAACTCGGCGCCGATGATATCGAAAGCGCAGCTTTCCGAGGCCAGGATCCACGAGTCGTCGAGCCGGCCGAGCTGCAGCGGGCGGACGCCGAGCTGGTCGCGCACGCCGATCAGCCCTTCCTTGGTCAGAAGGATCAGCGAATACGCCCCCTCGACCTGGCGCAGCGCCGCCCGGACCCGCTCCAGCGTGCCGCCCCGGCCGGTCGCGATGAGATGGTTGAGAACCTCCGTATCCGTCGTCGACTGGAAGATCGAACCATGGCGGATCAGGTCCTGTCGCATGGTGCGCGCGTTGGTCAGATTGCCGTTGTGGGCGACCGCGATGCCGCCGAATTCGAACTCCGCGAACAGCGGCTGCACGTTGCGCAGCAGCGGCTCGCCGGTTGTCGAGTAGCGGCTGTGCCCGACCGCCGCGTTGCCTTTGAGCTGGGATATGACGTTGCTGTTGGCGAAAATCTCGCCGACCAGCCCGAGGCCGCGATGGGCATGGAACTGCCGCCCGTCGAAGGCGACGATTCCGGCGGCCTCCTGCCCGCGATGCTGCAGCGCATGCAGGCCCAGCGCCGTATGGGCGGCGGCGTCGGGATGGCCGTATATGCCGAAGACCGCGCATTCTTCGCGCAGATGGTCGTCGTCGAAGGGATTGGTCGTCGGTGTCACGGTCGCTGTATCCATCACTGGTTGCTCTCGATCAGGCGCTGCATGTCATTGCGCTGGTCATCGCCGTAGCCGGGCTCCGCGGTGCCGTCGCGGCCGACCGAGTCCGCATCGTCGGGCGGCTGGGGCTGCGTGAGCTTGCGCAGACGATCCTCGGTTTCGATCGCGTCCAGCGTTTCCCCAATCGCGTCCATGCGGTCGGTCGCCAATCCCCGGACCGCGTCCTCGACGCCGTCCACTGCATCCTCGAAGCCATTGCTGTCCGGCTCGATGCGGGTGAACGCGCCGGCCGGCAGCAGGTGGACGAGGGCCTCGGCGCCCGACCGGACCAGCGGCAGCGATTTGGCGTCGGCGATCTGTTCGGGGAAGTCATCCTCGTCCCAGAACAGCGTGGCGCCGATATAGATCAGCGAAACCAGCACCATGCCGAGGACCAGGCCGAAGACGAAGCCAAGCGCCCGGTCCAGATGGCCGAGGACGCTGCCGCGCACGCGACTCGAAACCATGTGCGTTACGATCGTCAGGATCACCAGGGTCATCACGAATGAAGCCGTGGCGACGAGGATGTCCCGGATCAGGCTGGATTCGACCAGCCCCTCTAGATACGGGCTCAGATACGGGAAGCTGTAAAACGCGGTCAGCGCAGCGCCGCCCCAGCTTACGATCAGCAGCAGGAATTTGACCAGGCCCATGGAGAACGCGAGGATCCCGGACATCAGAAGCACGCCCGCAACGACGATGTCGGCGATCACGCCTCCGCCTCCCCCAGTACGGCGACACGCGGCGCCGGGGCCCTGTCGCCGAACAGCCTGACCAATTCCGATATGTCGGCGATCTCGCGAACCCGCAGCGTTCCGGTAGCGGCCGCGTTGCGGCCGAAGCGCGGCGCCATGGCACGCGAGAAGCCGAGCTTGGCCGCCTCCTTGAGACGTGCCTCGGTTTGCGCCACCGGACGCACCTCGCCGGACAGGCCGATCTCACCGAACACGACACTGTCGGCCGGTGCCGGGCCCCCGGTCAGCGACGAGACGAGCGCCGCCGCAACGGCCAGATCCGCCGCCGGCTCCGAAATGCGCAGCCCGCCGGCGACGTTCAGGTAGACGTCGCTGGCCGAGAACTGCAGGCCGGCCCGGGCTTCGAGCACCGCCAGGACCATGGCGAGACGGCCGCCGTCCCATCCGATGACGGCGCGCCGCGGCGTGCCGAGCGGCGAGCGTGCCACCAGTGCCTGGATCTCCACCAGGACCGGACGCGAGCCCTCCAGCCCGGCGAAGACCACCGCACCGGACACCGCCTCGTCACGGTCCGACAGAAAGAGCTGCGAGGGGTTCGGCACTTCGGCCAGTCCGGTGCCGGTCATCTCGAAGACGCCGATCTCGTCTGTCGGCCCGAAGCGGTTCTTGACCGCGCGCAGAATGCGGAACTGGTGGCCGCGCTCGCCCTCGAAATAGAGCACCGTGTCGACCATGTGCTCGAGCACGCGCGGGCCGGCGATCATGCCTTCCTTCGTGACATGGCCGACCAGCAGGACGGTGAAGCCGCGGCGTTTGGCGGCACGGATCAGCTCCTGCGCGCAGGCGCGCACCTGGGCGACGGTTCCCGGGGCGGAATCGAGGGCGTCGACATACATGGTCTGGATCGAATCGATGACGACGACATCGGGTGCGTCGGGGCCGTTCAGGGTCGCCAGGATGGTCGCAAGGTCGGTCGCCGCGGCCAGCCCGATCGGTGCGTTGGCGACGGCCAGCCGTTCCGCCCGCATGCGGATCTGGTCGACCGCCTCCTCGCCGGTGATGTAGGCGACGCGCAGCCCGGCGCTGAGCGCGGCCGCGACCTGCAGCAGCAGCGTCGACTTTCCGATACCGGGATCGCCGCCGACGAGGAGCGCCGAGCCCGGCACCAGCCCGCCGCCCGTCACGCGATCGAATTCCGCGATGCCGGTGCAGCGACGCGCCACCTGGCCGGCCTCGCCGTCGAGCGGAACCAGCGCGAGGCGCTGTCCGCCGCCGCGCTTGCCTGCCTTGCCACCGAGCGGCGCCGTATCGGCGATTTCCTCGACGATGCTGTTCCATTCACCGCAGGCATCGCACCGCCCGCTCCAGCGCGGGTGGACCCCACCGCAGGACTGGCAGACATATCGCGTGTTCTTGCGGGCCACGTCAGGCGTCCGTCTTGCTTTGCTCGGCCGTGCGGTTCACGGGCTGCGAACCTCCATCCGGATCGGGCCTTCGGCCCGGCCATGGATGAACTGGTCGACGAATTCGTTGCCGGAGCGGTCGATTTCGCCCGTCGGACCGTTCCAGACGATTTCTCCCTTATACAACATGGCGATGCGATCCGCGATCTTTCGCGCACTGGCCATGTCGTGGGTGATCGACAAGGCGGTGGCGCCGAGTTCGCGCACGCATTTGACGATCAGGTCGTTGATGACGTCCGCCATGATCGGGTCGAGCCCGGTGGTCGGCTCGTCGAAGAAGATGATTTCCGGCTCGGTGGCGATGGCGCGGGCCAGGCCGACCCGCTTCTTCATACCGCCCGACAGCTCCGCCGGCCACAGCTCGCCCACCTCGGCCGACAGCCCGACGGCGGCGAGCTTCGCGACAGCGATGTCCTTCGCCTCCGGCCGCTTCATGTTCTCGCCCTGGATCAGGCCGAAAGCGACGTTCTCCCAGACCTTGAGGCTGTCGAACAGGGCGCCGGCCTGGAACAGCATGCCGAACTTCCGGTTTACAGTCTCCCGGTCCGCCGGCGGCAGGCCGATGACAGGCTGGCCGTCGATTTCGATGGATCCGTCCTCCGGCTCCAGAAGGCCGAGAATGCATTTCAGCAGCACGGACTTGCCGGTGCCCGAGCCGCCGATGACGACCACCGACTCGCCGACGCCGACATCCAGGTTCAGCCCGGCGAGGACCACGTTCCGCCCGAACCGTTTGTGCAGGTCGCGAACGCGGATCTTCGGCGGCGGGGTTTCGTGCGCGCTCATTTGCCGAAGAACATCTCGGTGATCAGGTAATTGGACACCAGGATGAGGATCGAGGCGGACACTACGGCGTTGGTGGTCGCCGAGCCGACGCCCTGCGCGCCGCCGCGGCTGTGGTAACCGTTGTAGCAGCCGAGTAGCGCGACGATGAAGCCGAAGCACGCTGCCTTCACGACGCCCGAGGTGACATCGAGGGTGTCGACGTTGTCCCAGGTGAAGTCGAGGTAGATCGCCGGATTGAATCCGAGCTTGTAGACGCTGACGAGATAGCCGCCGAAGACACCGATGACGTCGCCCACCAGGACCAGCAGAGGCAGCATCGTCAGGCCCGCTATGAGGCGCGGCGCGATCAGGTATTTGTGCGGATTGGTCGACAGCGTGGACAGCGCGTCGATCTGTTCGGTCACGCGCATGGTGCCGATCTCGGCGGCCATGGCGGCACCGATCCGCCCAGCCACCATCAGGCCCGACAGGACAGGGGCAAGCTCGCGGGTCATCGACTGCACGACGATGCGCGGGATCACGCTTTCGGCCACGGCACGCTCGAGTCCGGCATAACTCTGCAAAGCCAGGACCATGCCCGAGAACAGCGTGGTCAAACCGACCACGGGCAGCGAGTAATATCCGATGTCGACCAGCTGCCGGCCGATCAGGCGCGGGTACAGCGGCGGCCGTACGCAGTGCGAAACGGAAATGGCGGCGAATTCGGCGAGCCGTCCCGTCGACTCGAGAAAGCCCCAGAAGGCCCGGCCGATCGGTTGCAGAAAGTTCACGCGTCGCCTCCGCCGTTCACATAGTGGCGACGATAACGGCGGCCGAGCGCGGTGAGGATTTCGTAGCCGATCGTGCCGGCCTCCGCGGCCAGCGCGTCCACATCGTGATGCGGTCCAATCAGATCCACCATGTCGCCGGGTCTAGCCTCCGGTACCCGCGTCACGTCAAGGGTAATAAGATCCATCGACACGCGGCCGACGACAGGGACGGGGAAATCGCCGAGATGGGCCGTACCGCGCCCACTCAGGCTCCGCAGGTATCCGTCCGCATAACCCGCCGCCACGGTTGCCACGCGGGTGGGCCCGGCGAAGCGGTGGGTCGCACCATATCCAACGGTCTGGGGGGTGTCAACGTCGCGGATTTGCAGGATTTTCGCCTGCAGCCGGACGACCGGCGCCATCGGATTCCGCTGCCCCGGCCGCGGGTTCACGCCATGCAGGCAGACGCCCGGGCGGACCATGTCGAACCGATAGTCCGGGCCCAGGAAGATGCCGGACGAGGCGGCGAGGCTGGCCGGCGCCGCGGGCAGGCGGGCGAGTGCCGCGGCAAAGCGGTCGCGCTGCTGCCGGTTCATCGGGTGGTCGGGTTCGTCGGCGCAGGCAAGGTGGCTCATGACCAGAAAGAGGCGGATGCCCTTAAGCCGGCCAGGATCGTCCGCCAGCATGTCCAGTTCCTGCGGTGGCAGGCCGAGCCGCGCCATGCCGGTGTCGAGGTGCAGCACGGCCGGAGCGGGCGCGTTGTCGCGGCCCCGGCGGCGCCAGGCGTCGACCTGGCCGAGGTCGTTGAGGACCGGGATCAGGTTGTGCGCCGAAAACTCGGCGGGTATTCCGGCAATCAGGCCGTTGAGGACACAGATCGCGGCCTCGGGAAGCAGCGCCCGCAGCTCGATCCCTTCTTCCACCGTGGCAACGAAAAACGTGCGGCAGCCCGCTCGCGTCAACGTCCGGACGACCGGCTCGAGCCCGAGCCCGTAACCGTCGGCCTTGACCGCGGCCGCCGCCTCGGCCGGCGCCGCCCTGTCCGCAAGCAGGCGGTAGTTCGCGGCGATGGCACCAAGGTCGATGGTCAGCAGCGCCGCGGGAGTGCTCGTCATCGGCGTGCTTCTGCCTGCGGTTGGCCCAACATCAGAACCCGCTGTCGTCCCCGTGGTGCCGGTCGAGATCGGCGAATTTCGTCAGCGTGCCGTCGAAGAACAGGCTGATCGAGCCGACCGGGCCATGGCGCTGCTTGGCGATGATCACGCTGGCGGTGTTGCGCGCCTCGGCCATCCGTTCCTGCCAGTTGGCATGGCGATCCTCGAACTTGCCCGCCTTGTCGTCGACACCGCGGATCGGCTCGGCCTTCTCCAGGTAATATTCCTCTCGGAAAATGAACATGACGACGTCGGCGTCCTGCTCGATCGAGCCCGATTCGCGCAGATCGGCGAGCTGCGGCCGCTTGTCCTCGCGCTGCTCGACGGCACGGCTGAGCTGCGAGAGCGCCAGTACCGGCACGTTCAGCTCTTTGGCCAGGGTCTTCAGGCCGCGGGTGATCTCGGAGATTTCCTGGACGCGGTTCTCGCTGCGCCGGGTGCTCGAGGGCTGCAGCAGCTGCAGGTAGTCGACGACGATCAAGTCGAGACCGTTCTGGCGCTTCTGCCGCCGCGCCCGTGTGCGCATGGTCGAAACGGTGATGGCCGGGGTGTCGTCGATGAACAGCGGCACCCGGCTCATCTCCTGGCTGGCGACGGCGAAGGCCTGGAATTCGTCGTTGCTGATCTCGCCGCGCCGGATCTTGTCCGACGGAATGCCCGATTCCTGGGACAGGATGCGCGTGGCCAGCTGTTCGGCCGACATCTCCAGCGAGAAGAACAGAACGCGGTGCGTCCCGCCCGCGTCCCGCTCGCCCTCCGCGGGCCGCTGCGCGCGCGCCGCATTGTAGGCGATGTTGGTGGCGAGTGCGGTTTTTCCCATCGACGGGCGGCCGGCGAGGATGATCAGGTCCGACGGATGCAGGCCGCCGAGCCGCCGGTCCAGATCCTTCAGCCCGGTCGAAACGCCGACCACGTGACCTTCCCGCTTGAAGGCCTGTTCCGCCTCCTCGACGGCGACCAGCGAGGCGTGCTTCAGCGAGACGACTCCGCGCTCGCTCTCGCCGATGGTAGCGAGATCGTACAGCCGCTGCTCGGCCTCTTCGATCTGGTCGGTCGCTGCCTTGTCGAGATCGTGACGAAAGGCCTCGTTGACGACGTCCTCGCCGAGCCCGATCAGTTGGCGGCGCAGGTACATGTCGTGCACCGTGCGGGCATAGTCGACGACGTTGACGACGCTGACCACGGACGCCGCGAGGTCGAACAGATACTGGCCGCCGCCGACCTGGGCGAGGCCCTGGTCCTTGTCGAAGAAATGGCGCAGCGTCAGCGGGCTCGCCACCTGGCCGCGTTCGATGAGCCTGGCCGCGGCCTCGTAGATGCGACCGTGCACGGGCTCATAGAAGTGCACAGGCACGAGGAGCTCCGAAACCTTCTCGAAGGCGCGGTTGTTGGTCAGGATGGCGCCGAGCAGGGCGGCTTCGATCTCGGCGTTGTGCGGGGGCGTGCGATAGCTGACGCCTTCACCGTCCTCGTCGCGCAGGGGTGTGACGGTGTTGTCGGGTGCTGTTGTTGTCATGGCCCGGCAAGAGTACACCCGCCACGTGGCGGGTGTAACCGTTCAATAGAAAGTATATCGGGGATAACTTCGCTAAATCGGCGTCGCGTTGACGTTTCAGGCCTTGTCACCGGTTTCGTCCGGAGCCTCGGTCTCGGCCGATTCGCCCTCCTCGGGCACCGACTCGGACTCGTCCGTCGCCTCGGCCTCCACCAGCGTTTCGGTGAGGTCTTCCTCCGGCGGGCTCTCGAACAGCGCCGCCGCTGCCGCCGCCGCCTCCGCCGCCGCCGCGGCTTCCTCTTCCTCGCTCGTGGTCACGGCGCGGCCGGTTTCTGCCTGGCGAGCGGCCTCTTCCTGCGAGCGGGCGACGTTGACGACGACCGTGACATTGACCTCCGGATGCAGGGCCACGCGCATGTCGTGCAGGCCCAGCGTCTTGATAGGATGGTCCATCACCACCTGGTTGCGATCGATCGTCACGCCGGCTTCGGTGACGCCGGCTGCAATGTCGCGAGCGGTCACGGACCCGTACAGCTGGCCGCTGTCACCGGCGCTTCTGATCATGATGATCTTCATGCCATCCAGCTTGGCCGCCACCTTCTCAGCCTCCTCGCGGCGTTGCAGGTTGTCGGCCTCGAGCTGCTTTTTCTGGCCCTCGAAATAGGTGATGTTCTCCTTCGTCGCACGCAGCGCCTTCCTGCGCGGCAGAAGGTAGTTGCGGGCGAAACCGGGCTTGACCTTCACGATATCGCCCATCTGGCCCAGCCTTTCGATGCGCTCGAGCAAAATGACGTCCATCTTCAAATCCTCCAATGCTCCCGCAGGAGCGAACTCGGTCCTTCGTTTAACGGCAAACGCGCGATAAGGCAATGCCGCGCTATGTGCGATCCCCGCTGCCCATGCGGCGGCGCAACCCGACGATCTGCTCGACAAGGCCCAGCAACACGAGGATGACGGCGACCCAGCCGAGGACGATCAAGGTTACGTAGAAAATCGCCAGCAGCATACCGCCGCCGCCGGTCCGGCGCGCCAGCACGTGCACCACGGACAGGCCCTGCAAGAAGAAAGGGATCGCCGCGATGATCACCAGATTGCGGGCGAAATAGCCGATTTCGCCCCCCAGGATGACCGCGGCAAGCGCCGCAGCGGCGCCGGCCGTCGCGACCCAGCCCGGCAGTTCCAGCGCGCCGATATCCGGGGTCGGCCGGAGTGCGCGATTTGCCGCCGAAAGCAGTCCCTGTGCCAGCGCGCCGTTGACCACCTGCACCAGCATCAGGAAGCCGACGGCAGCGCCGGGCAGTATCGGGTGAAGCAGCCGGACGAACATGTCCCGGTCGTCACCCGCAACCTGCATCCAGTCCGCAAGGTTCGTCAGCATCTCATCAACCGTACCCGACAGGCCGCCTGGTTGCGCAGCCATCAGCAGCGCGAACAGCGTGAGGGTGAGTGCACCGATGCCGCAAAGCCAGCCGGCGAGGGCGCCGGGCGGATACCATTCGACAACGCCGTCGGGCGTGGTCCGCGACAGCATCGCCTGCCGTCCGAGGATGGCGGCCGGCGCCGCCGCGAGGACGGCAAAGTTGAGACCCGTCTGCACGCCCCCCGCCAGCAGCACCGGGAGGATACCGCCCGCCGCTGCAATGAAGCCAGCGTTACCGCCGAGACCGAGCGCGGCCGCGAACAGCGGGGCTGGCGACGCGTAGACCAGCAGCAGGCCCGCGTACACCCCTTTGAAAATGGCCAGCATGCCGGCCAGGAACACCGCAGCGCTAAGCAGACCGGCGCCGCCCGCCAATAGCCAGAAACGATTCATGAGCAATGTCCCGCAACAGGTGTTGCGGGCCCCGGTTGCCGTTACTGAACGATGTAGGGCAACAGGGCGAGAAATCTTGCCCGCTTGATGGCACGGGACAGCTCACGCTGTTTCTTCGTGGATACGGCGGTGATGCGACTGGGCACGATCTTGCCCCGTTCCGAAACGAAACGCTGCAGGAGTTTCACGTCCTTGTAGTCGATTACCGGTGCGTTGGGCCCGGTAAACGGACAGGTCTTGCGGCGCCGGAAGAACGGACGGCGGCCGCCGCCGGCAGGACGCAGTGCAGGACTCTCGGCGTTCATTTCTTGTCTCCATGCTTATCGCGGCCGTCTTTGCCGGATTTCCCGCCGCGCGGCGGCCGGTCGTCGTCGTCGCGCCGCGCACGTTCGCGGTCGCCACGCCCCTGCATGACGACGGACGGGCCCTCGGGGGTGGCATCGAGGCGCACGGTCAAGTGCCGCAATACGTCCTCGTTGAGGCGCATCTGGCGCTCCATCTCCTGCACCGCATCCGACGGGGCTTCGATATTGAACAGGACGTAGTGGCCCTTACGGTTCTTCTTGATCCGATAGGCGAGGGTCTTGAGGCCCCAGTATTCCCGGCGGTGGATTGCGCCGCCGGCGCCGCTTATCAACTCGGCAAACGAGTCGGCCAGCGCATCGACCTGCGCCGCCGACACCTCCTGCCGGGCAATGAAGACGTTTTCGTAGTGTGGCATGAGTTGCGTGACTCCCTTTGGCTGTTTGCGATCCGGCGTCGCCGCGGCCCACCCACGGTATCGATCGCCCCGGACCTAGCCGGCCCCGTCATCCAGAGTCGGCAAGGAGCTATGAAGCGGCGCAATATACACAAATCGCCGTACGGGGAAAGGGGAAATCGCGCAAACACCGCTACTGCTGCTGTTCGCCGCGCTGTCGTTCTTCCTCGCGCATCCTGCGGCGGATCTCCCGCTCGATCTTGCGCCAGTTGCGCACGTTGCGTTCGTGCTCGGCCAGGGTCTCGGCAAAGACGTGCCCGCCGGTGCCGTCGGCGACGAAATAGAGTTCCTTGGTTTCCGGCGGGTTCAGCACCGCGGCCAGAGAGGCCCGGCCCGGATTGCAGATCGGTCCGGGCGGCAGGCCCCTGGCGCGGTAGGTATTGTAGGGGTCTTCCAGCTCCAGATCCTTGAACAAGAGCTGCCGATCGAGGCGTCCCTTGCCGTCGGTGAGCGCGTAGATGATCGTGGGATCCGACTGCAACCGCATGCCCTTGCGCAAACGGTTGACGAACACCGCGGCGACGCGGGGTCGTTCCTCGGGGATGCCGGTTTCGCGCTCGACGATCGATGCCAGGATGACGGCTTCTTCCGGCGTCTTGATCGGCAGGTCGGGGGCGCGATTCTCCCACAGTTCCGAGAGCGTCTTGTTCATGGCGTCGCTCATGCGCTTGACGATCGCGGCACGATCCTCATCGCGGGTGTAGGTATAGGTTTCCGGCAGGATCGAACCCTCGGGCGGGACGTCCACGGTCCCGGTCAGCGGACCGGCCTCGTTGATCAGGGCGGCGACCTGATAGCTCGTGAGCCCCTCGGGGATGGTCACCCGGTGCAGGACGGTTTTGCCGGCCACCAGCAGGTCGAGGATCTGGGCCATGCTGGCACCGGCCGGAAACTCGTACTCGCCGGCACGCAATCTCAAGTCCGCGCCGCGCAGTCGGACGTAGAGCCGGAACAGCCGGCCGCTGGTGACAACGCCGCCGGCTTCCAGTTCGGTGGCAATGCGGCGGACCCCGGCGCCGCTGGGGATGATGTGAATGCGGGACTCGGCCAGCGGGCCCGGGGCGTCTATCCGCTGAAACGCCCATGCGACCGTACCCGCCGCTGCGGCCGCCACCGCCAGTACGAGGGACAGGCCGGCAATCGCAAGCTTGGATTTCAGAAACGCAGGCACGTCGCCGTGTGTGCGACCAGTGGCCGCCTCCTCAATCGAGCGCGGATAAGATCAGCGAAGCATTGGTGCCGCCGAAACCGAACGAGTTGGACAACGCCGTCCGCACCCTTCGCTCCTTTGATTTAAGGGGCACGAGGTCGATGTCGCATCCCTCCGAAGGGTTCTCAAGGTTCAGGGTCGGCGGGACCACCCCGGTTTCCAGCGCCTTGATTACGAAGATCGCCTCGACGGCACCGGCCGCGCCGAGGAGATGTCCGATCGCCGATTTGGTCGACGACATCGAAAGCTTGTAGGCGGAGTCGCCGAACAGCCGTTTGACGGCACCCAGTTCGATTTCGTCGCCGACCGGCGTCGAGGTTCCGTGCGCGTTGATGTAGTCGATTTCGGCAGGTTCGATGGCGGCCCGTTTCAGCGCCGCCTGCATCGCGCGGTATCCGCCGTTGCCGTCTTCCGGCGGGCTGGTCACGTGGTAGGCATCGCCGGACAGGCCGTAGCCCGTCACCTCGCAATAGATTCTGGCGCCGCGTTTCCTGGCATGCTCGAGCTCCTCGAGGATGACAATGCCCGCGCCTTCGCCCATCACGAAGCCGTCGCGCCCCACGTCCCATGGCCGCGACGCCCTTTCGGGCGTGTCGTTGTAGCCCGTCGAGAGCGCCTTGGCGGCGCAAAACCCCGCGAATCCGATGCCACAAATCGCCGCCTCGGCGCCACCGGCCACCATCACGTCGGCGTCGTCCCATATGATCAATCGGGCGGCGTCACCGATCGCGTGCGTGCCGGTGGCACAGGCGGTCACGACCGAATGGTTGGGCCCGGCCAAGCCGTGCCGGATCGACACTTGGCCCGACACGAGATTGATGAGGTTGGCAGGAATGAAGAACGGGCTGATGCGGCGTGGCCCGCGCTCCTGCAACGTGACCGAGCCTTCCGAGATTCCCGGCAGACCACCGATCCCGGAGCCGATCAGGACACCGGTGCGGTGCCGGTCGGTCTCGCCTTGCGGATGCCAGCCCGCATCGTCCAGCGCCATGTCCGCCGCGGCGACGCCGTAGGCGATGAACGGATCCATCTTGCGTTGGTCCTTGGGCTGGATCCACTCGTCAACGTTCCACTTCCCTTCGGCCTTGCTGCCGGGCGGCAGCTGGCCGGCGATGCGCGATGGTAACGCGGACGCGTCGAACCGGTCGATGGCGACGATGCCCGACTCACCGGCGGTCAGCCGGCTCCAGACATGATCGACGCCGAGCCCCAGCGGGCTCACGATCCCGAGCCCGGTGACGACGACACGCCTCATACGCCTACTCCGGAAGGGCTGGGGATGTTGCCGGCCGGCAACTCAGCTGTTTTCCTCGATGAAGCTGATCGCGTCCTTGACGGTCAGGATCTTCTCGGCAGCGTCATCGGGTATCTCGCAGCCGAACTCTTCCTCGAAGGCCATCACGAGTTCAACGGTATCCAGGCTGTCGGCGCCGAGATCGTCGATGAAACTGGCGCCCTCGGTCACCTTGCCTTCATCGACCCCGAGATGCTCGACGACGATCTTTTTAACGCGCTCTGCGATATCACTCATGCTTCCGAACCTCTTATAGACGAGTTGCCGTGTACCGGATCCTGCTGCATATCCCTAACCCGGGCGGTGCCGCAAGTCCCCAAATGAAAGGCCGCGTTACGTACCATACTTCCGTGGTACCTGCCAGCGCGCCGCAGCCCCCTCCGCGCGCCGGTCATATCATTGCCATTCCGCCGTTGATGTGCAAGGTCTGGCCAGTCACATAGGCCGCCTCTTCACTGGCCAGATAGACCACGCCGGCGGCGATTTCAGCACTGTCGCCCATGCGACCCGCCGGGATCGATGCCGAGATTTTGGTCTGCTGGTCGTCGCTCAGCGCCTCGGTCATCGCGGTGGCGATGAATCCGGGCGCGACGCAGTTGACCGTGATGCCGCGGCTGGCGACCTCCTGGGCCAGGGATTTGGACATCCCGATCATCCCCGCCTTCGAGGCCGCATAGTTGGCCTGGCCGGCATTGCCGGTGACGCCGACCACCGAGGTGATGCCGACGATGCGGCCCCAGCGCGCCTTCATCATGCCGCGCAGAACCGCGCGCGACAGCCGGAATGCCGCGGTCAGGTTGACGTCGAGGACGACCTGCCAGTCCTCGTCCTTGAGCCGCATGGCGAGGTTGTCCCGGGTCAGCCCGGCGTTGTTGACCAGGATGTCGACCGACCCCAGCGCCGCCTCCGCGTCCTTGGCAAGCTTGTCCGCCGCGCCCGCCTCGCCGAGGTTGGCGCGCGTCACATGGGCGCGCGTGCCGAGCTCGCCGGCCAGCCGCTGCAGCGCGTCCTCCCGTGTGCCGGACACGGCCACCGCGGCTCCCTGCGCATGCAACGCGCGCGCAATCGCGCTGCCGATGCCGCCTGAGGCGCCGGTAACCAGGGCGTTCTTTCCGGTAAGATCGAACATAGGACCCGTCCCTAGACTATAAAGATTAACCGATCCTTAGCCGCTCGGCCGCGCGACAACAAGCCCCGCGCGCGGTCAGGTCGTCTTGAGGAAGTCCTCGACGTCGTCCGGCCCGTTGATGGCGCGGGCCGCAAGGTCGCGGTCGATGCGCCGGGCAAGCCCCGACAACACCTTGCCGGCGCCGGCCTCGACAAGGCTGTCGACGCCGTTGTCCTTCATGTAAAGGACGCTCTCGCGCCAGCGCACGGCGCCGGTCACCTGCTCGACCAGCAGCCGCCGGATGGTATCGGGGTCGGCCACCGATTCGGCAGTGACGTTGGCCACCAGCGCCGGCTGCGGTGCGTCGATCATCGTCTTCGCGAGGGCGTCGGCCATCACCTCGGCCGCAGGCCCCATCAGCGCACAATGGAACGGCGCGCTGACCGGCAGCAGGACAGCACGCTTGGCGCCCCTGTCCTTAGCCATCTCCACAGCGCGCTCGACCGCCGCTGCGTGGCCGCTGACGACCACCTGGCCCGGCGAGTTGTCGTTGGCGACGGCACAGACATCGTCGCCGGCCGCCTCTGCGGCCACGGCGCGGGCATCGTCCAGCTCGAGGCCCAGGAGCGCCGCCATCGCGCCTTCGCCCACCGGCACCGCCCGCTGCATCGCCTGGCCGCGGGTCTTCAGGAGCCGGGCCGTGTCGGCCAGCGCGAACGCCCCGGCCGCGGCCAGTGCCGAGTATTCGCCCAGCGAATGCCCGGCCACGAAGGCGGCCCGGTCCGCAAGGACGAACCCGCCTTCCGCGTGGAGAACCCGCATGACGGCCAGCGACACGGCCATCAGCGCCGGCTGGGCGTTCTCGGTCAGGCGCAGCACGTCGTCCGGCCCCTCGAACATCAGCTTCGA
>JBFIFO010000049.1:0-23783 GCA_041602815.1 Alphaproteobacteria bacterium
CCCTCCCACCAGGGGAGGAGGTAAGTTATTGCCATCAAAGAGGAATTCCCCTCCCCCTTGATGGGGGAGGGCAGGGTGGGGGTGGAACTCACCGCCGCGGCATGGGACACCCTGCGTCCAACTGATCGGATAATGCGCTAGAGCCTGGCCATCGCGTCGAGCGCGCCCTGCAGGATGTAGGCCGCCGCCATCTTGTCGACGACTTCGCCGCGGCGCTTGCGGGTCATGTCTGCCTCGTCGATCAGCACCCGTTCGACCGCCGCCGTCGACAGCCGTTCGTCCTGGAATGCGATCGGGATGTCGAATTTCTCCAGAAGGTTGGCGGCGAATTGCCGCGTCGACTGGCAGCGCGGCCCCTCCGTGCCGTCCATGTTGACCGGCAGGCCGAGTACCAGGCCGCCGACGTCGTGCTCGTCGATCAGCGCTTTCAGCGCCGCGGCGTCGGCGGTGAACTTGGTGCGCTTCAGGGTCCGCAGCGGCGAGGCGATGGCGAGCCCGGCATCCGACAGCGCCAGCCCGATCGTCTTCGCACCCAGGTCCAGGCCGAGCAGCCGCTTTCCCTTCGGCAGCAAGTCGCGGAGCGTGGCGAGGTCGAGGAGCGGCATGGGCGGAACCCTTGTCGGCGGGAGCGTCGTCGCCAGCTTAGCCGGCCAATACCGGCGCGGCAACGCGGCGGCCGCGGTTGCGGTGTCGGGCATTGCCCGGAGCACCGCCCCGTTGCGGCCTGGAATCCCAGCCGGTCACATGCCTTCGATGCCTTCGTGCGCCTTCTGTATGTCCTGGTACAGCAGCAGGACGGCCGATGCGGCGGCGAGCGCCGAACGGGTCTCGGGCGTCACAGCGCTGTCGATCCAGACCGTGCCCGCGTTGATGACCTCGACCGCGCCCACAGCGCGATCCCCGATCCGGAAAATGTAACCCGACGGTCTTCCCATCTGCAGAGACATCGTGTCGAGCCTGTGCGTTCCGGCGATCCCGATTTGCAGATCGCCCTCGGTCATGACGCCGCGCAGCGCTGTCTCGTTGGCGGAAAGCGACCGCGTCATGACAAGCTGCGAGGGCGTCCCGCCGCCGTCCGGCGTCAGCGTGCAATCCAGCCGATGGTTGGATGAGGCCTCGACGCCGAAGCGCCCGCCCAGCAGGCCGTCCGTTTCCATCCCGCTCCAGTTCGCCGTATTGGTGCATTGCACGGCCCGGGCGGGGCGGTCCGGTCCATTGATCGAGAACCTGTACTTCTGCTTTGCCTTGGCGCTGCTGATTTCGGAGCCCCCACTCGATACCGAGTTGTCATCCACTTCGGTCCAGCCCCGGTGGACATCGGTGACGCGGTAGGCCCCGAATTCGAACGTGCCGTCGAAGACCGAAAACGCCCGCCCCTCGACGGGCAGCTTGGCCGTGTCGCTCGGCAGGTCTTCCGGAAGCGCCATATGCGCCGCCTGGCAGCCGCCCAGCGCCAGCCCCGCGATTACCGGAAGGATCCAGCCGGCCATCCCGCGCCGCCTTTTCAGGGAGTAGCTGTTCATCGCCATCCTTGTTTCGATGCTGCTGGCCATGCCAAGGGTGTCATAACTCACGACTGCTCGGCTCACTGCCGTCTTACGACACATCGCTTAACGCAACATTAAATCCGCGATTACCGTTCGCTGCGTTTGCAGAGACAGGCATTCGCCGCAACGTTGTCGTGCCGGCAGGTCATGTGTTTCCTCCTCGGACGCCCGAGTCCCGCCGCGACACGGGGACGGCGTCGCCTGCCGCCCATGCGGCGCGACCAGGGCGATGCTCGGCGCGGCGGGGCGCGCTCCCTATTGCAGCTCCCGCTCGAGCAGCGCGGCCAGCTCCGCGTGGCCGCGTGCGCGGGCGATCGACAGCGCGGTTCGATCGTCCTTCGCGGTGGCCCTCGGATCGGCACCGGCAGACAGCAGGTATGTCGCCAGCTGCACGCGGTTGCGGAACGCCGCGAACATCAGCGGCGTCATGCCGTCGTCATTGGCAACGTCGGGATCCGCCCCCCTTGCCATGAACGCCCGCAGGGTTTCGAGCAGCGCGTCTTCGTCCGCGTTCATCAGGACGAGATAGTGCAGCGCCGTCATGCCGTTGCGGTCGGCCCGCGCGACGTCGACCCCGCTTCCGAGCAGCAGCTCGGCGATCCGCAGCTTGCGCAACTGTCGGGCGGTGAACGCCCGCAGCGCCTCCGGGTCCGGGCCGCTGGTCGTCGGCGGCTCGATCACGGGCTGAAACGACCACATCAGCGGCGTCAGTCCGTCCGTGACTTCGTTCACGTCGGCACCTTCGCCAAGCAGCTGCTCGACGACGTCGATATCGCCGTAAAAGGCCGCCTCGCCGATCGTCGTGACCGCCGGCGCCTGCATCCCGGCTTCGGCGGCGATCACGGCCGTCGGCGTTGCCGCCATCCCGGCCGGCTGGTCGGCGCATGCGGTACCCGCCGCTGCGACGCCGATCAAGGCGAACAAGAGGGCCAGTGCGCGCTTTCGGTCAGCGCGATGCCGCCGGCCGGTATTCGTCATAAAGTCCTCGGTCAGGGGTGAGTCGATGCTGCAGGGCGCCGGACGGCCAGCGCCCGACCTGACTCCTGTAACGCGTGGAGCTGACCCAGGCCCCGAGATGCAGCACTTCGATGTGGGAGCCCGCCGACGCGCCGTAGGTCCGCAGACCGAAATAGTTCGAGAAGGCCTGCGCGATGCTCGGCTTCGGCACGTTCTGCTCGTTGAAGGCGCGCCAGTAATAGGGCGTTCTCGTATCGGCCGGATCGGTCACGCCGTTGTCGCTGTAGACCCAGCCGGTGATGGCGGCGTTGCAGCCCCACAGTTTGACGAAGGCGTCCGCTTCAAAATTGCCGCGAATGGCCGTCTTCATCACGCGGAACGGCGGGCGAATGAAATCGTCGACGAGGATCGCCCCGACCTCGGTATCGAGGGCCTCGTGATAGGTGACGTTCCGCCCGGCGCGGACGGCCTTTTGCACCGCGTCGGCGCGCAAGGGGCCACTGCCGCATCGCCGTAGGACAGGAACAACCCGGCCCCGATCGAATGGAAAAACACGTGCAGTTCCTTGATCTTCATGCGGCCTTTGAAGGGCGGGTCCTTCAGATAGTCGAAGAAGCGGGCGCGCCGCTCGATATTGACCTGGACGATGCGGTCGCGCGTGAACCGGCCGGACGGCGCGGCCGCGCGCCCGTTGATGAGCCGCCCGGCGAGATCCCTGGAGAAGATCTCGAAATTCCCCAGCGTGTCGCCACGCCCGTAGACGATGAGAGCACAAGACACCAAAGCGATCTCTCCTTGAACGGGACCCCTGACCGGCACACAGCTCCTGCGGGCAATGGTATCAGCAGGTGCTCGCCGGCGCCACGACCGATCGCGGACCAGGCGCCAGGGGGCCCCGGTGACCGCCGCATCGCTGCATCCGCTGCCCGAAACCCGCAGAAAAGCCTAACGCATGGGCTCGTTCCACCGGATCCGGGCGCCGCGGCGGGCCCGCGTTCGCCGGGCTTGTCGGCTGCAAATGTGAATGATAGGGTCCGCGGCCATAGCGATACTGCAGAAAACCCAGCCTGGAACGAGCCCCATGTCTCTTGACGAAGCCACGGTGGCGAAGATCGCCCATCTCGCCCGCATCCACGTGCCGCAGCAGGACCTCAAGCCGCTGGCCGGCGAGCTCTCGAAGATCCTCGACTGGGTCGAGCAGCTCAACGAGGTCGACACCGAAGGCGTCGCCCCGATGACCTCGGTGGTGGCGATGCAACTGCGCTGGCGCAAGGACGAGGTGACCGACGGCGGCTATCCGGACGACGTGCTGGCCAATGCGCCGGAGGCCGAGCACGGCTTCTACACCGTGCCCAAGGTGGTGGAATGAGCGGCCTGACCGGGCTGACGCTGGCGGATGCCCGCAACGGGCTGAACAAGGGCGACTTCACGTCGGTCGACCTGACCACCGCACATATTGCCGCCGTGGAGGCTGCGCGGCCGCTCAACGCCTATACCTGCGAGACGCCGGAAAAGGCGCTGGCGATGGCGGCGGAATCGGACAGGCGCATCGCCGCCGGCACCGCTGGCGCGATGGAGGGACTGCCGGTCGCCATCAAGGACCTGTTCTGCACCGAGGGCGAGCTGTCCACCGCCGGAAGCCATATCCTCGACGGTTTCAAGCCGCATTACGAATCGACGGTTACGAAGAACCTCTGGGACGCGGGCGCGGTGATGCTCGGCAAGGCGAACATGGACGAGTTCGCCATGGGTTCGTCGAACATGACCAGCTATTACGGCGCCGTCGAGAACCCTTGGAAACGCAAGGACGACAAGATGGCCAAGCTGGTGCCGGGCGGCTCGTCCGGCGGCTCGGCGGCCGCGGTGGCGGCGCGCGCCGCGCTGGCCGCGACCGGCACGGATACCGGCGGCTCAATCCGCCAGCCGGCCTCGTTCACCGGCATCGTCGGCCTCAAACCCACCTACGGGCGCTGCTCGCGCTGGGGCATCATCGCCTTCGCCTCGTCGCTCGACCAGGCCGGTCCGATGACCCGCACGGTGCGCGACGCGGCGATCATGCTGGGGGCGATGGCGGGTTTCGATCCGAAGGACTCGACCAGCGTCGATACGCCGGTGCCGGACTACGAGGCCGCCGTCGGCGCCGGCATCAAGGGACTGAAGGTCGGCATTCCGAAGGAATACCGGATGGACGGCATGCCGGCGGAGATCGAGACCCTGTGGCAAGCTGGCGCCCACTGGCTGCGCGACGCCGGCGCCGAGATCGTCGAGGTCAGCCTGCCGCATACGAAATACGCGCTCGCGGTCTACTACATCGTCGCGCCGGCCGAGGCGTCGTCGAACCTCGCGCGGTACGACGGCGTGCGCTACGGCCTGCGCGTGCCCGGCAACTCGTTGCAGGAGATGTACGAGAACACCCGCGCCGAGGGCTTCGGCCAGGAAGTGAAACGGCGGGTCCTGATCGGCACCTATGTGTTGTCCGCGGGTTATTATGACGCGTATTATCTTAAGGCACAGAAGGTCCGGTCGCGCATTGCGGGCGATTTCGGGGATGCGTGGGAGCGGGTCGATGTCCTGCTTGCCCCGACGGCGCCCAACGCGGCGTTCGGTCAGGGCGAGAAGATGGACGACCCGATCGCCATGTATCTCAACGACGTCTTCACCGTGCCGGCTTCACTGGCCGGCCTGCCGGCGATCTCGGTTCCGGCCGGTCTGTCGCGCGAGGGCCTGCCTCTAGGGCTGCAGGTGATCGGCCGGCCGTTCGACGAGGAAACCGTGCTGCGCGCGGCGCATGTCCTGGAGGGTGCGGCCGGATTCGAGGCGATGCCGGATTTCGTTGCCGGGGGGTAAGGAACGATGCGGTTTGTCGGCGTTCACTATGCGATCACGTCGGAACAGCGCGACGGGCTCCTAGCCCAGGCCGACGATGCCAAGAAGATGGAGTATTTCGGTACGGAGATCGAGGAGAAGTGGGAGGAGGAGCACGGCCAGATCAGCGACACTGCCTGGGAAGCCATCCACTGCTGCCTGACCGACAGCGCCAAACCCGACCCCAAGGCTGGCAACGCGCCCCGGAACCTCGCGGTGCTCGGCGGCCAGCAGGTGCTGAAGAGCGAGAAGGCCTATATCATCCGGTTGGTCGAGGCTGACCAGGTCAAGGAGGTGGCGGCGGGGCTCAAAGGTCTCGACAAGGCCTGGATGCAGGACATGTTCGCAAAGCACAGCCCCGACGACGGACAGGACGTGATCGACGTCACCTGGGACTGGTTCGACAAGATGCGCGGCTTTTTCGAGCGCGCCGCCAAGAACGGCCGGGCCGTGCTATTCACGGCGGATCAGTAACGAACCGATTGAGCGGGTAGGACGGCGATGACCATGCTAGAGGGCCGCACCGGGAAATGGGAGGTCGTCATCGGCCTCGAGATCCATGCCCAGGTGATCTCCAATGCCAAGCTGTTCAGCGGCGCCTCGACAGCCTTCGGCGCGCCACCGAACAGCCAGGTGAGTTTCGTCGACTCGGCGATGCCCGGCATGCTACCCGTACTCAACGGGCGCTGTATCGAACAGGCGGTGCGCAGCGGGCTGGCGCTGGGCGCGAAGATCAATCTGCAGTCGGTGTTCGCCCGCAAGAACTACTTCTATCCGGACCTGCCGCAGGGCTACCAGATCTCGCAGTACGAGCAGCCGATCGTCGGCGAGGGCGAGGTCCTGATCGATCTCGAGGGCGGCGCGACCAAGCCGGTCGGCATCGAGCGGCTGCATCTCGAGCAGGACGCCGGCAAGTCGCTGCACGACCAGAGCCCGAGCCAGAGCTTTATCGACCTCAACCGCTCCGGCGTCGCGCTGATGGAGATCGTCTCCAAGCCCGATATGCGCTCGGCCGACGAGGCCTCGGCCTATGTTACCAAGCTGCGCTCGATCCTTCGTTACATCGGTGCTTGCGATGGCAACATGCAGGAAGGCTCGCTGCGCTGCGATGCCAACGTCTCGGTGCGTCGGTCCGGCGAGGGGCTTGGCACGCGCTGCGAGATCAAGAACGTCAACTCGCTGCGCTTCCTGCGCCAGGCCATCGAGTACGAGGCAATGCGCCAGATCGAGATTCTCGAGGATGGCGGCGAAATTGACCAGGAGACGCGGCTGTTCGACGCCGGCAAGGGCGAGACGCGCTCGATGCGCTCGAAGGAAGAGGCGCACGACTATCGCTACTTTCCCGACCCGGATCTCCTGCCGCTGGAACTGACGCCGGAGTTCGTTGAGGCACAGCGCAAAACGCTGCCCGAACTGCCGGACGCGAAGAAGACCCGCTTCATGGCCGATTATGGCCTTTCGTCGTACGACGCCGGCGTGCTGGTCGCCGAGCGCGAGACCGCGGATTTCTTCGAGGCGATCGCCGAGGGCCGCGACGCCAAGCTCGCCGCCAACTGGGTCATCTCCGAACTGTTCGGCCGCCTCAACAAGGCCGGAAAGGACGTCACCGACTCGCCGGTCTCGGCCGAATCGCTGGGCGGCCTCATCGACCTGATCGCTGACAATACGATCTCCGGCTCGATCGCCAAGAGAGTGTTCGACGAGATGTTCGAGAGCGGCCGCGAGGCCGCCGAGATCGTCGAGGAGCAGGGCCTGAAGCAGGTCACCGACACCGGCGCCATCGAGGGCATCATCGACCAGGTGCTGGCCGACAACGCCGACAAGGTCACCGAGTACAGGAGCGGCAAGGACAAGCTGTTCGGCTTCTTCGTCGGCCAGGTGATGCGGGCCAGCCAGGGCAAGGCCAACCCCCAAATGGTCAACGAGCTCCTGCGCAAGAAGCTCGACGGGTAGGTCAGGACGCCGGCATGCCGGTCGTTTCGGTCCATGACCGCTCGAAACCGGCCAGTTTCAACAAATAAAGATTGTGAATTGCAACGTATGCGTACGAATGGAACGTCGCGTACTTCGGACGTGGTATTACACCTGTTTAATGAATCCTAAAGCGAAGTCATATCGAATCCGCCGATGTGGCGTGGTTGCCTTTTTTTATTTACGGAATATCAACTCAGCGCCCTCAAAATCTTTTGAGTGAGGTCCCGTTGACTGTACGGGAACCCGCAACCAAGTGTTATACGAACGGCCACTTCGGATCGGGGGGAAATCGACGGACGGGGCGCAGGAGCCAACGCTACACACCATCACGGAGCTCGGTAAGGCGCATGACCAGGAAACAGACCACCTTTGTGGACCTCATCGAAAAAGACCGCGCGAGCCGCGGTGAAGCCCACTGGCAAGGATCGTTCCTCGAGTATCTCGAAAAGCTTCGCAAGAACCCGGCGATATGCCAGCTTGCGCCCGCCCGTCTCTACGATGTCGTCTACTTGCCGGGCGTCGAGGAACTGGAGGTGGGTGAGAGCGGCCGCTTGCAGCGCCTGTTCGGGGATGAGCCGGTTCGGATTTACAATTTCTTCAAGGACGAGTTCTTCGGCATCGAATCGGTGGTTGCCAAGCTTGTCCGCTACCTGCATGCGGCGGCACTCCAGGGTGAAGAGTCGCGACAGGTGCTGTATCTCATGGGGCCGGTCGGCGCCGGCAAGAGCTCGCTCATCGAGAGCCTGCGCCGCGGGCTCGAGGAGGCCGACCCTGTGCACGCGATCTCCGGTTGTCCGATGCAGGAGGAGCCGCTGCACCTGATCCCGCGCAACCTGCGGCGCGAGTTCGAAAAGATGTTGGACGTGTCGATCGAGGGCGATCTCTGCCCGGTCTGCCGTTATCGCCTGGAAAACGACTACAAGGGCCGCTACGAGGAGGTCCCGGTCGAGACGGTCGCGTTCTCCAAGCAGGGTCGGCGTGGCATCGCCATCGTCCCGCCAGTGGACCCCAACAACCAGGACACTTCCGTGCTCATCGGCTCCGAGGACATCTCGAAGCTCGACCGGTTCTCGGAGGGCGATCCGCGGGTCCTCGACCTCAACGGCGCATTCAACGCCGGCACCCGCGGCATGGTCGAATTCATCGAGATCTTCAAGAACGAGACCGAGTACCTGCACACCATCATCACCGCAACGCAGGAGAAATTCGTCCCGGCCCCCGGCCGGCACGGCACGGTCCATGTCGACACCGTTATAGTCGGGCACTCGAACGAGGCGGAGTGGCAGAAGTTCAGGGCTGATCCCACCAATGAGGCGATCCTAGACCGTATCGTGACGATCAAGGTGCCCTACAACCTGCGTTTGACCGACGAGGTGAAGATTTACGAAAAGATCCTGAAAAAGTCCGGGTTCAAGGCGCATATCGCGCCGCATACGCTGACCGTGGCGGCGATGTTCGCGATCCTGTCGCGGCTGGTGCCGACCCCGAAATGCGACCTGACCACGAAGATGCGGATTTACGACGGCGAGGAGGTCGTCGAGAAGGGACGGACCAAGAAGGTCAACATCTACGAGCTCCAGGACGAAGCACCGCTCGAGGGCATGTCCGGGATCTCGCCGCGCTTTATCGTCAAGGCGCTCGACAACGCGCTCTCGGAAAGCCCCGACGGCATCACCCCGATCCACGTCCGCGAGGCGCTGGTCCAGATGGTCAAGGAGGCGCAGTTTTCCGACGACCAACGCAAGCAGTACCTCGAATTCCTGCAGGACTCGATCCACAAGGCCTATCTCGAGATCCTCGAGCAGGAGATTACAAAGGCCTTCGTCTTCGCCTACGAGGAGCAGGCGGAAACGCTGTTCCACAATTACCTCGACCACGCCGAGGCCTACGTCAACAAGTCGAAGGTCAAGGATCGCGACACCAAGGAGGAGCTGGAGCCCGACGAGAGCTTCCTGAAGTCGATCGAGGAACAGATCGCCATCGTCGGGCCGGCCGCCGACGGCTTCCGGCAGGAAGTCATCGCCTATCTGTGGTCGGCCACCCGCCGCGGCGAGACGGTCAGCTACGGCAGCTACGAGCCGCTGCGCGAGGCGATCGAGAAGAAGCTGACCAACTCGGTTCGGGACATCAGCCGCATCATCACCAAGGCGCGGACCCGTGACGAGGACCAGAGCGAGAAGTACGACAGCCTGGTCAAGAACATGCTGGAGCGCGGCTACAATGAGTTCTCCGCCGAGGTGGTGATGAAATACGCCGCCAACAATTTGTGGAAGGACTGACGAAGGAGCCGGTAGCCGCAGGCAAGGTCACGGAACGAAAGGCGCTGCCATGACCACGGTGTTCCGTCCCTATCCGTCCTCCGACGCACTGCGGTCGGACCGCAGCGCCGGCGACCGGTTGCGCCACCGCCGCAAGGTCCGCGACGCGATCCGTGAGAACATCGCCGATATCGTGGCCGAGGAATCGGTGATCGGGCAGAGCGGCGACCGCATCGTCAAGGTCCCGATCCGCGGCATCCGTGAATACCGCTTCATCTACGGCGACAATGCCGGGGGAGTCGCTGCGGGCGACGGAGACGTCCAGGAAGGCCAGGTGGTCGGGCGGCGTCCCGGGGAGGGCAAGGGGCCCGGGGAGGCGGGAGACCAGCCCGGTGTCGACTATTACGAGACCGATATCACACTGGACGAGCTGATCGACATCATGTTCGAGGATCTCGAACTGCCGGATCTCGAGCGCAAGGCCCTGCGCCAGATGCCAGTGGCCCGGGGAACACGGCGCCTCGGCTACCGGCGCAAGGGAATCCGGGTGCATCTGGACAAGCGGCGCACGGTGGTCAACCGCCTGCGGCGGAAGATCGCAACGGGCGGCAAGCCTGCCAAGGCGGCCAAAGGGGGCAGATCCTCCAAGACGACCGATGCGGGAGCGGACAGCGGCGGCGAGCGCTTCCCCTTCAACAAGGACGATCTGCGCTATCGGCGCCGCATGCCGGACGAGGAGATGGAGTCGAACGCCGTGGTGATCTGTATCATGGACACGTCCGGCTCCATGGACACCATGAAGAAGTACCTGGCGCGCAGCTTCTTCTTCCTCCTGTACCAGTTCGCGCGCACCCGCTACCGCAATGTCGAACTCGTTTTCATCGCCCATCACAGCGAGGCGCGCGAGGTTACCGAGGAGGAATTCTTCCACAAGGGCGAGTCCGGCGGCACGCGCATTTCCTCCGGCTACCACAAGGCGCTCGAGGTGATCCGCGAGCGCTATCATCCGGATCTGTGGAACGTTTATGCCTTCCACTGTTCGGACGGCGACAACTTCTCACATGACGACGAGGCGGCATTGGCGGCGGCGCACGAGCTGTGCGCTGTATGCAACCTGTTCGGCTACGGCGAGATCAAACCCCCCGACTCGTATTATGGCGGTGCATCGATGCAGGAAAAGTTCGAGAAGATCGAGGCTTCCAATTTCCAGACCGTGATGATCAAGGAAAAGAAAGACGTCTGGCCCGGCTTCCGGTCCCTGCTCGATCGCGAGCGCAAACCCGTCGCGGCGGCCGACGCCGGGACGGCGGAGTCATAGAAAGATGGGTGCGACCTGGACGATCGCCGAACTCGAACACTGGGACGAACGCATTCGCCAGCAGGTCGAGGCGTTCGGCCTGACCTGCTACGACCAGGAGTTCGAGATCTGCGACCACAACCAGATGCTCGGTGCGATGGCCTATCACGGCATGCCCGCACATTACCCGCACTGGTCCTACGGCAAGGCGTTCGAACGCCAGAAGACGCTTTACGACCATGGCGTTTCCGGCTTGCCTTACGAGATGGTGATCAACGCCGATCCGAGCATCGCCTACCTGATGCGGGAAAACTCGCTGTGTCTGCAGATCCTCACCATTGCGCACGTCTACGCGCACAACGACTTCTTCCGCAACAACTTCACTTTCGGGCATACCGAGGCGGACCGGGTGGTCGGAGCCTTCAAGACCCGAGCCGACCGGGTCCGCGGTTACGTCGAGGATCCGTCGATCGGGATCGACCGCGTCGAGGCAGTGCTCGATGCGGCGCACGCGGTCTCGCTGCACACGCGACGCAATTTCGGCATCCGCAAGCGCAGCCCGGCCGAGCAGAAGCAGCGGGCGCTCGAGGCGGCGGCACCGAAACACGACCCCTGGGAGCGGATTCATCAAGCCGAAACGGCGCCTGAGCCCGAGCTCGACCGTCTGCCGCTGGAGCCGGACCCCGACCTGCTGCTGTTCATCCGCGACCACAACCCGGGCCTTGAGGACTGGCAGCGCGACATCCTGACCATCGTGCACGATGAGGCCGCCTACTTCATTCCGCAGATGGAAACCAAGATCATGAACGAAGGCTGGGCCACCTACTGGCACCACCAGATCATGAACAGCCTGGAGCTGCCGCAGGACCTGCACATGGAATTCCTGGTGCGGCACAATCAGGTTGTGCGGCCGGTACAGGGCGACATCAATCCTTATCATATCGGTTTCCGGCTGTGGCAGGACATCCGCCGGCGCTACGACGAACCGACGGCGGAGGAGGTCGCCGAGCATGGCGCACCGGAGACGGACGGGCGTGAAGCGATGTTTGCGATCCGCGAGTCCGACCGCGACGTCTCGTTCCTGCGACGGTTCCTCGGCCCGCGCATGATGCGCGAGCTCGGCCTGTTCGCCTACGCTCCGAAGGGCGAGGAACTGGTGGTCACGCGGGTCGCCGACGAAGCCGGCTGGCGCGAGGTCAAGGAACTGCTGCTGCGCTCGGTGGGGATGGGCAGCGTGCCGGTGATCACCGTGCAGGATGCCGACCTCGGCGGCAACCGCACCCTGCTGCTGCGTCATGAGCACGACGGCCGCGACCTGCAGCTCGAATTCGCTGAGCGCACCCTCGGCCATCTGCGCACCTTGTGGGGCCGCGACGTGGCGCTGGACACACTGCTCAAGGGCGACTCGCGGCGCCTGTTCTGCAGCGCCGGCGGGCTGGCCATCGAAAGCCCCGGCTGATCGGGCGCGCCCCGTTACCGGTTCCTTCACCTGTGACCCCCATCATGCGGGATGACGTTGCGTACCCACGAAAGGGCGCCCCGATGGCCCGAAGGTTTCGGTTGAGACACCGGCTCCGGCTTGCCCTGTTGCCGCTGCTGCTGGCGGCCTGCACGGCGTCGGCCGGCATCGAGGACAGCGCGCCGGCCGCCGGGATGACTGCAGCGCGCGTCGAGGCGGAGCTGGTGCGGCTGATGAACGACCAGCGTGCGCGCAGGGGCCTGCCGCCGCTGGCACCGGAGCCGAAGCTTTCGGCGGCGGCGCTGGCGCACGCCCGGGTGATGGGCCGGACCGGCTGCATCGAGTTCGAATGTGCCGGCATTACGGTCGACCGGCGCATCGCCGGCAACGGCTACCGCTATGGCGAGTCGCGGACCTATATCGGTGCCGGCTACGACAACGCGGGCGCGACCCTGTCCGCCATGATGGGCCGGGCCTGGGGGCGTGACATGGTATTGGACCCGGATTTCCGACATGTCGGCGTCGGCTATGTTTACGCCGGCGGCAGCCGGCACCGACACTACTGGACAATCAGCTTCGCAACACCCGCCAACGGCGACGTGGCGGCGCTTGCCGCCGAGGTGATCCGCCTGACCAATGCGGAGCGCCGCAAGCGCGGCTTCCGGCCTCTGGCACCGAACCGCAACCTTGCCAGATCGGCGCAGTTCCACGCCGACTTCATGGCCCGCAACGACTGCTTCGCGCACCGTTGCCCGAAGGAGCCGCCGTTGGCCCAGCGGGCACGTCGCGCCGGCTATGCCTATCGCGGCGTCGCCGAAAACATCGCCGCCGGCGCGCCGACCCCGGCCGACGTGGTGCGCGGCTGGATGGACAGTCCCGGCCATCGCGCCAACATCCTCAGCCCCGAGATGCGCGAAATCGGCATCGGCTACGCGCTGCTCAACGAGGATGGCGGCAAGGAAACCTACCGCCACTACTGGGTACAGAATTTCGGCTACCGCTAGTCGCCCCGCACGATCGTGCTATCCTCATTGCCCACGAGCCACCTGTCGAGCGGGAACGGAAACCCATGATAGACCTGTATACCTGGCCGACGCCGAACGGCCACAAGATCCACATCATGCTGGAAGAGTCGGGCCTTGCCTACCGGGTGATCCCGATCGACATCGGCAAGGGCGACCAGTTCGACCCGGACTTCCTGAAGATCAGCCCGAACAACAAGATGCCGGCAATCGTCGATCCCGACGGGCCCGACGGCGCGCCGATCTCGCTGTTCGAGTCCGGCGCCATCCTGATCTACCTTGCGGAGAAGACCGGGCGGTTCCTGCCCGCCGAGCCGCGCGCCCGATACACCGTGCTGCAGTGGCTGATGTTCCAGATGGGCGGCGTCGGCCCGATGCTCGGCCAGGTGCACCATTTCCGCATCTACGCGCCGGAACCGATCCCCTATGCCGTCGACCGCTACACCAAGGAGGCCGGGCGCCTCTACCGTGTCGTCGACCGCCGCCTCGGCGAGGCGGAGTGGCTCGGCGGCGATGCCTATTCGATCGCCGACATGGCGACCTTCCCGTGGCTGCGCGGCTACGAGCGGCAGGGCCAAAGGCTCGAGGACTTCCCGAATCTCGCGCGCTGGTTCGCGGCCATCAACGAGCGCCCCGCCGTGCAGCGCGGCCTCGAGGTCCTGGCCGAGCAGCAGAGCACCGGCAAGCTGACCGACGAGGCGCGGGAGAACCTTTTCGGAGCAAGGCAGTTCGCCGACCATTAACCAATCCTTAGCCGATCCCCTTTATCGTCGATGCTGGACATTAGCGAATCGGCCACGGGCGGATCGGAAGTGGCGCAAAAGCAGGCACTCATAGGGGGCGTCGTCACCGGCGCGTCCGCCGAAATGATCGAATACATGAGGCAGGACTTCCTCGACACGACGGGGGAGCGGGTGCTGCTGTTCGAGCAGTCCCTGACCGATGGCGCCGACCTCGACGCGCTGCGCTACTTCGCCTTCGAGGTCAAGGGACAGGCCCGCAACTTCGGCATGCCGCTAATCGGCATCATCGCCGCCCGCCTGGAAGACTATCTCAACGCCCTCGATCACGTCTCCGACTGGTCGGCCGCCGGCATCAACGCCTTCCTCGACACCATGCGCAGCGCCATAGAGGGCGGCATCGCCGCCGACGCCGACCCGAGCCTGATCGTCCGCGGCCTGCCGGCGCGCCCGCGCCTGCTCGGCGTCGACGACAACGACGTCCTCGACGTCGAGGTCATGCTGGTCATGGAGCACACCTCGCAGACCAACTACGTCGAGCGCGAGATGCAGGCCTGCGGCTACCGCACGACGATTGTCCCCTCGCCCTTCGACGCCTTCGAGGACGTGGTGCGCACCCGCCCCGACATGGTCATCATCGCCGCCGTCATGCCGGGCCTGTCCGGGATCGACCTTGCGACTGCGCTGGCGACCATGCCGGAGACCCGCAACACTCCGGTCGCCGTGCTGACCAGCCTCGACGACGACAGCGCCGACCTCAACCTTCTGCCCAAGTCGGTCCCGGTGATCCACCGCGGCGACAGCTTCGGCGACGACCTTGCAAGAGCCCTGAGCCACCACTTCCTGCTCTGAGATCGAGCCCACTCGACGCCGGCCGGCGGGCCGCCCCCATGACATTTTCGCTGCACGGGCCGTCACGGGCCGGAGCCGCCGTCACGCAAGGCCGTCAACGCCGCCGCGACCTACCTGCCCGGGGTGGCGGCGGATGTTCGCATCGTGATACCACTCACAGCGCCACGTCGCGTCGCCCCTCCCGTCGCTGTTATATCCGGCAACGCCGCAGGCTCAGCTACCGTGTCGTCTTCGCATGCCGGCGTCCTGCCCGTACGTGCAAGACCGTGCCAGGCCCGGCGCGCCGGCTATATCGGCCTCGTCATCATCATCGGCTGGGTCATTTCCGGCGTGATCGGGATCGGTATCGCTCTCGCGACCGCCTATCTGGCGATCTAGTCAGATGCTGAGGTTCCCGAGGTCCTCGCCAACTGGGGCGGCGCACCGGAGCAGTAGCCGGTACCGGCTCGAATCGGCATTTCATGCCGGAGCGCATCCGGCACGTCGGGCTCGATTGTATCGGCGCGATCTTGTGCCTCGAAACGGGCCTCCTGGCAATCTCACAAACTGTTAGCGATGTGTCCGGTCTGTGCCGCCCCATCCCCGACCCCTCCCCCCATGCGCTGTTGTGCGGTCCCGCAGCCATCGGCGCGAGGGAGAGGGGGCTTGCTCGTCCCGTTTGCGCCGATAGAGCCCCTCTTTCTCGCGCCAACAACTTTGGAAAAGCGCGGCCATGGCATGGGAGGAGGGGTTGGGGAGGGGGATAACGCCCGGTCGTTCGAGCTCGCGCAATAGTCTCCATGCCGAGGAGACGCGGAGCGCCGTCTCACAGCACGAGGTTGCGCATGTTGTCCCGATGCCAACAATCCGGAATTCATGCTATGGTTCAAGCTTGGGAGGGGAGGCGGAGAACCTTCCGGAACATCTCAACACAACCGACGATCATCGACCGGAACGGGAGCAGGAAGATGTCAAAAGTGTTTGGAGGATGCCTGTGCGGCGGCGTCCGCTACATGAGCGACGCGGCGCCTGCACTGACCGCCGTCTGTCATTGCAAGCACTGCCAGCGGCAGACCGGGACGTCCTTCTCGATCCTCTTGGGCGTGCCGAAGGGCAGCCTGAAGATCGAGGGGGAGAGCCTTGCCGCCTTCGAGGACGTGGGCGACAGCGGGCTGCCCGTCATCCGCCATTTCTGCCGGAACTGCGGGTCGCCCATCTATTCCGACGTCAAGGCCATGCCGGACCTGGATTTCGTCAAGGCCGGAACGCTGGACGATGCCGACTGGCTGCAGCCGCATCTCCACTTGTGGTGCAGCCATGCGCAGCCGTGGGTCGGCATCGACAGCCGGACGCAGCAGTTCGAAAGGAACCCGCCGGCCGGCTGAGTTTTCCGTCCAAGATGACGCGGGCCGGCGCGCGCACGGTCCCCGCCCTGCTGAGCGCCGCCGGTTCGTGCTATCCTTGCGCCATGAAACGGACGGCCGTTGGCTTCATGGTGGCGCCGCTGTGGGTGCCGGTGGTGTTCGCGGCGGCGCTCTGGCTCACCGGGGGCCAGAGCGGAGCGATCATGCAGATCGCGTGGCTGAGTTTCGTCTTCGGCTATGCCGGCGCCTGCCTGCTCGGCGTGCCGGCATTCGCCTGGCTGCGGGCGCGTGGCCTTACTGCGGCATGGGTCAGCGCGGTCGCCGGCTTCGCTCTCGGCGGGGTCGTGCTGTACCTGATCCTCGTCATGGTCGGGCTGCTCCTCGGCGTCGGGGTGGGACAGTCGCTATTCGGCGCGCTGCAGTCGTTCACGACATGGGGACCGTGGATAATCGTGTGTCCGGTCGGATCCCTCGTCGCCATCACCGTCTGGCTGATCGCCCGCCCCGACCGCCATGTCGCGTCAGGATACTGAGCGACGGCTCGGTGCTCGTCTCTACTGATCGAGCGCGGCGATCAGCCTCGCGTCCCGGTCGTAGATGTCGTCGATGAAGCGAACCGTGTCGGCGCCATCGGAGACCACCGTCCAGTACAGGATATGCACCGGGATCGAATGCTTGAGGCGGACCAGCGTCTCCTCGTCGCCGGCGGCGAGCGCGCGGATGCGCGCGGGATCCCAGCCGGGCGTCTCCGCCAGCACCCAGTCGGCGAAGTCGAGGGCATCGCGCACGCGCACGCAGCCGGACGAGAAGTCGCGGCGGGTGCGCGCGAACAGCCCGCGGGTCGGCGTGTCGTGCAGATAGACGTTGTGGCGGTTGGGGAACATGAACTTGACGTCTCCGAGCGCGTTGTTCGGCCCCGGTGCCTGGCGGATGCGGTAGGGGAACGCGCGCTCCGGCACCGCGTTCCAGTCGATGTTCTTGGCATCGACCAGCTCACCGTTGCGGTCGATCACCTGGAAGCCGAGCGTCTCCACGGATTTCGGGTCGCGGCGGAATACCGGCAGCTTGTCCTTGACCGCAAGGTTCGGCGGCGTCTCCCACCACGGGTTGAATACGAGGTAGGTCATCGTGCCGGTGAAGATCGGAGTCTTCCGGTAGAGCCGGCCGACGATGATCTCGTGGGTCCGCTCCACCTGCCCGTTAACGTGTGCCTCGAGGCGGAAGTCGGCAATGTTGACGCGGATATGGCGCCGCCCGAGGTCGTCGGGCAGCCAGCGCCAGCGCTCCATATTGGCGCGGATCTGCGCGATCCGCTCCTCGACGCGGGTGTTGAGCTGGGTCAGGGTCCGGGCGCCGACGGCGCCGTCGGGCTCGAGATTCGTGCGTTTCTGGAAGCGCCGCACGGCCTCGACCAGCGCGGCGTCGAACAGCTCGGGGTCGGCGGACGCACCGGCAATGTCGCCGGTCGCCGCCAGCCGTTTTCGCAGCTGCGCGACGCGCCGTCCGCGATCGCCAACGCGCAGGGTCGGTCCTCCGTCGATCGACGGCCAGCCGCCCTTTTCGGCGATCACGCGATAACGCGCCAGCGCCCGCTGCAGGTCGCGATAGCCGCGCTGCGACGGCGCCAGCACATCGAGGCTCTCGGCAACCGCGCCATTGGCGAGCGCACTCTCCAAATAGGCGGCAAGGTCGCGTCCGCGCGGGGTTGCCGTCCAGTTCGGCTCGATGCTGACCGGATCGAGGCGACCCGACAGTAGGTGGGCGGCCAGGGTCAGATAGGCGTCGGTCGCGATACGGTCGAGGCGCGCATCGGCCACCGCCGGCGACGCTGCGCTCAGCTCGGCGAGGCGATAGTCGGCGGGGTCCAGCCCGTGCAACTCAGCCGTCCTGATGGCGGTGAGGAGATCACCCCAGGCGGCGCCGTTGGTGGGCCCGGTCCAGGCCAGCGATCCATTCCGCCATTGATAGAATCGGTCGACCGTCGCCTGCGCGCGCAATGTCTCGGCGCCGGCCACGGCCCAACCCTGCAGAACCACGCCGATCAGCCCAAGTATGGCGGATGCCAGCGCAGGCGAACGCTTGATCAACGACAAATCTCCCCAGCAGACCCGTAGTGCCCGTCACGGTTTTCCATAATGTTGTACGTGCAGGTGGCCTGGCGCAAGGCCCTTGAACGCTGCCGTGACATCAAATATCGGTCATCTCTGCAAGGGTTGTCCGCGGTTACCGGACGGGTGCGCGTTGCCGCCGCAACAGTGGCCGGGCGCGCCCGCGTCGGGCGGCCCGGCCGATTGCGTTGTCCGGCTATGGCCGCAGGCACGGCGGCAGCCGGACGGAGGGTTTCGTGCTACGGAATCGTGGTTTCCTGCACCTGCGGATTGAGATAGTCGAACTTCACCGTGTTCGCCCCTGCAAAATCGCTCAGCTTGAACACGTCGAAGCCACGCGGGATGTCGTTGGCGTAGACGTAGCCGTTGTACCAGTAAGCCGACCAGGTGCTCGAGGGTCTTGGCTCCTGCGCATCGTAATAGGCGATCTCGAACGCGTTGGCCGGATCGTTGAAGTCGATGACGCTGGTGCCGCCGCCATACCAGGACGAGGCGAGGAAATTCGTCCCGTCGCGCCGCGGCAGCACGTTGAACAGGTGCGCGCTGCAATATTCACCCGGCTGCAGGCGCGGGATCAGGAACGAGCCGAGCGGCGCGGCGCCGTCCGTCTCGTCGGTGATCGCGGCGGTCTCGTAAAACCAGATACGGCCGTGCAAGTCACCCGGATCCTGGCAGCTTCCGAACACCGACTCGTCACCGAAGATTGTGGTCTGGCCGTCCCAGGTAAAGGTCGCCGAGTGCCAGATCTCGATGTCATCGTTGTCGAAGTGTTCGATGATCACCGGGTTGGCCGGGTCGCTGATGTCCCAGGTCTGCCCCTCACTGAGGCAGGCCGCAGCGGCGAGGCCGAACTCGAGGAAGAACTGCACGTCGTGGCAGCCGTCCGTCGCGCCTAGGCCGAGGAACACCAGGTCGTCGAACGTCTGGTTGACCGGGATCGGCACCACGTTGAGGACGGCGGCGTCCTGCGGTCTGTCCAGGGGCACCTCGACAATTGAGATCTGGCCGTTTCCGGGCGATCCGGGCAGGCCGGGCTCGCCGCAGGTCGGCCCGCCGCGCAGCGCGTAGGACAGGACGTAGACGAGCAGCCGGTTGTTCGCGGGATCGGGGATGATGTTGTTGGTGTGCGATCCGCAATCCGTGTAGACCGACTTGACGAACTGCGGGTCGGCCGGGTTGCTGACGTCGAAGACGCGGATGCCCTCCCAGCCTACGGTCGGTCGCGGCACGCTGGGAAGCTGGGCCGCGCCGCATTCGGGGCCGGCCATGACGGCGTCGACCGAGAGGATCAGGATGTTGCCCCACACCGAGGTGTCGTTCTGCGGGCCCGGACAGAAGACGTTGGCGACCTCCTTGGGATTCCCCTTGCCGGAGATGTCGAACACGCGGAAGCCGCGGTAGTTGCCGACGAACGCATAGTTGCCCCAGAAGCTGATGTCCGAGTTGGTGGCGGCGGTCTGCGCGAAACTGCCCTTCAGATGCATGTTCTGGCTGCGGTCGTCGGGGCCTTTGCCGACCTTGTCACGGCCGCCGGTCAGCTTATCGACAAGCTGTTCGCCGCTTATGACGTTGCCGGCCTCGTCGTAGCCGGGTGTCAGGTCGTAAGGAAAGCGGACGGTCTTGTGTTCCTCGTCGGCTGCTGCGGGCTGCATGAGGACGGGTGCCAGCGCGAAGGCCAGACCCGCAAATACTGCCCTGAACGTTGATCGTCTTGTCATTGCCTCTCTCCCATGTGTGAATACCCGTGACGACAAAGGTGCCGGAACTCCCCTGGCGATGGCCGCCTCAGCCCCGCCCGGAAGTGGCAGCCGCTCCGGCCCGGCCGTCGCCACAGCAACGCACCGGTCCGATCGACACGCAACAATCCGGGTCAGTTGTATGACTGCACCGCCCCTCGATCCGATCCGGCCGTCTTGCTGCGGCTCCTGGCCGTCGCCGCGTCGGCAACCGGCCATATCGGATCGGGCGGGCGGTTCGAGAACAGCCCCAACCCCCTGTACCTCACTGCCTATAATATATAGCGCGCCAGCATGCGGGAGTAGTGCAACTTTGGGCTGACCGGCGCCGGAGCAAGACGATCCATGCACCGGCGGCCGCGGCGCAGGCCAGCGATCAAGGCTGCGACGGCCGTGCTGCAACCGTTGCGGTGTCAGAACAGGATATCGGCGACAACGGTACCGTGGTCGGACGGCCACAGGGCCGGGCCCGGCAGCGGTGTCCTGTCGCGGCGGCGATCGCCGACAACGTCGACGTGCGGTACCTCGACCGGCAGTTCCCGCGTGAAGATCATGTCGATGCGCCGGTCGAGGAGGCTTGCCACGTTCGCCAGATCGGGCAGCTGGCAGCAGGTCGGGCCGTCGGCCGGCAGCGCACGCAGCGACCAGATGTCGACGAAGCCGGCGGCGGCGAACTGGGTGTACGGCGTTTCGATACCGGTATCGAACGGCGGCGCCAGCGGCAGTGGGCCGGGGACGCCGAGACCGTCCGGGGACGAATTGATGTCGCCCGCCACGATCAGGGTCCGATCCGCCGGCGTGTCCGCCAGAGCTGCGATCAACTCGGCCGCCTGGGCAGCCTGGACGTAACTCGACAACGGATCGTTTGGATCGGGCGTGCGGACCTCGAGATGGGTCGTCACAAAGCGGTAGTCCCGGCCGCTGACTGTCACGTCGACGGCAACGTAGCCGCGCTCCAGCGCAAGCGTTCCCGCCGCAGCGCCGGCTTCGAGAACGGACTCGAAGTTGCAGCCGTCCGCCGAAGGGCGGGCGCAGGGGAAGCCGACCGGCATGGCCGCGTCCGCGGCAACGACGTCACTGCGCACCAGGATGACATCCCGGTCGCGCGCGACCAGAAGGGCGGGCACGTCGTTGATTTCGAACGGCAGACCGGGTGGCAGACCGGTCGCCTGGATGTCCCGCAGATCGAGGTTGTCGACCGTGGCGACCGGAACGTACATGGCGTTCCTGGCCGCAAGCGCCGACAGCGTCTTTCCGAGATGATCGGTGAAGGCGCCGGCGATCGACGGATCGTCGCAGCCGATCCCGGGCGTGGGTGTGATGACGTCGATGCAGCGGATGGACCAGACCTCCTGCAGGCCGACCAGATGCGGGCGCCGCTGCGCGATCAGCCGCGCCAGACGGTCGGCGCGGCGCGAGAAATCGGTTTCGGCAATCTGTCGGAGCGCGGCCAACAGCGCCTCGTTGAGGGCCGCTTCATCCGGCGCCGCGAGAAGCGGTGTCAAATCGGCGCCGAGATACTGGTTCTGCGTCATGACGGTGACATCGGGCCTGCTGCCGGGCCACGGGCGATCGAGCCGGTGCCACCAGAATCGGCCGACTGGTGGTGTGGGATCGCCGCGCCGCAGGATCCGGCGGTCGGCGATCCGGTGCGGGAGCACACTGCCGGTCGCAACGATCACCGCGTCATGCAGCCACCGCGGCAGGGCGGCGCGGTCCCCTTGGTCACGTGCTGCCGCCGGGGCCGCCGCACCGGCGCCGGCCGGCGCCGCCAGGGCAAGAAACAGCAGCGCGGCACGCGTCAATCCACGTCGCTTCATGATCACCGTCACCTTCGAATCGCGCCCAAGAGATGCCCCATTGTTACGACGCCGGAGGTATCCGTATGGTTAACAAAGCGGAAATTACGCCGATGCGGTCGCACCGGCCGGGGCACGTTCGGGAAGCAAACGCCGCGGTCGATCTTGCGGCGCGATCCCCTTGCGCTGGATCAAGGCGCGGCCGTTGCGACGGGCGCATAGTCGCAGCTTGTCCGCACTTCCCGTTTTGGACGGAAAGGAGGCCGGCCATGAGCGCAAGAGGCCTTTCCGTGTTCGACGAGACCCTTCAGGTCACGCATATCTGGCTCAACGAGCTGATGGAGGAGATGGGCTGGGAGGATCGGCACCGCGCCTATCTCGGCCTGCGGCTGGTGCTGCAGGCGATCCGCGACCACCTGTCGCCGGACGAAGCGGTGCATCTCGGCGCGCAGCTGCCGATGCTGGTGCGCGGCTTCTATTACGAGGGCTGGCGGCCCTCGCGCACGCCGGACCGCGACCGCGGCGTCGACGCCTTTCTGAACCGCATCGAGGACGGCTTCCGCCAGGGCCCCGGCGACGAGTTCATCGACCCGGCGGAGCTGGCGGCGGCGGTGTTCGCGGTGCTGCGCCGGCGCGTCTCGCGCGGCGAGTACGACCAGGTCCTGCACGCGCTGCCGGCGGCGCTTCGCAAGCTGGCGCCCGAGCCGCGCACGCCGCGCGCGATGGTGTAAGCCAACGACGGCGGCGGATGACACCGGCGCCGGGCTCGCGTAGTCTGGCGCGGCCATGTTCCTGCCGCTCAAGGACAGCAATCCGCTCCGCGTGATCCCGTTCCAGAGGGTCACGGTGACGATCATCGCGCTGTGCATCGGCGCGTTCGTCTGGCAGTCCCTGCTGCCGGCGCGGGCGGCGGTCGCGGCGACCTTGTCCTACGGCGTGATCCCGGCGGTGCTCTTCGACCTCCAGCAACTGCCGCCGCAGCTTGCGGTGATCCCGGCGGAACTTACCGTCGTCACCTCGATGTTCCTGCACGCGGACTGGCTGCATCTCGGCGGCAACATGCTGTATCTGTGGGTGTTCGGCGACAACATCGAGGATTCGATGGGGCACGTCCGTTTCGTCGCCTTCTACCTGTTGTGCGGCACTGCCGCGGTGCTGACGCACGGGCTGATCGACCCCGCCTCGACGACCCCGCTGATCGGCGCCAGCGGCGCGATCTCGGGCGTTCTCGGGGCCTATCTCCTGCTCCACCCGAGAGTCCGAGTGATTGCCCTGGTGCTGCCCTGGCTGCCGCTGCCGCTGCCCGCCTATATCGTGCTCGGCGGCTGGATCCTGCTGCAGGTCATCAACGCCTATGTCGACGGCGCCATCCCGGCCGAGGGCGGCACCGCGTGGTGGGCGCATATCGGCGGCTTCGTTGCCGGCGCGCTGCTGATCGTGCCGATGCGGCGCCGCGGCGTGCGGCTGTTCGACCGGGGGCGGTACTGAGGCGCTCCGCCCTGCCCGCAACCGTTGCACCGTTAACCCGGGTTTAACCCTGCCGTGCCACCTTCTGCCCGCCACATCGCGCAGGAGGGGCCGATGTTCTTGCCGATCGGAGACGATATCGAGCGCGAAGCCGCGCCGTTCCAGTTCCTGACGATGCTGTTCGTGTTCGCCTGCGTCGCCGCCTTCGGCTGGGAGATCTCGCTGCCGCCGGAGACCGCGTGGGACCGGATCTACCCGTTCACCATGATCCCCGCCGTGGTGTTCGGATACCAGCAGCTGCCGCTGGACATGATGGTGATGCCGGTCGAGTTCAGCATGGTGACCAGCATGTTCCTGCA
>JBFIFO010000050.1:0-23429 GCA_041602815.1 Alphaproteobacteria bacterium
CCGGCGGCGGGCCGGGCCGGGTCCTCGTACGTCCCGCCCTCGGCGATGCGGTCGGCGTCGAACAGCACCAGGTCGCCGTACGCGCCGGCGCGGACGACGCCGCGATCGGCAAGACGGAAGCGCGCCGCCGACAGGCCGGTCATCTTGTGCACCGCCTGCTCCAGCGTCAGCAGCCCGACCTCGCGTACGTAATGGCCCAGCACCCGGGCGAAGGCGCCCCACAGGCGCGGATGCGGGTGCCTGTCGTGCGGCAGCCCGTCGGAGCCGATCATGGTGTACTTGTATGCGAGAATCCGCCGTACGTCTTGCTCGTCCATGACGAAATAGATCGCCCCGCCGGGCTTGAGGCGCTGGAACGCATCGGCCTCGCTGCAGCCCCAGTCGGTCGCGATGGCGTTCAGATAGCGTCCGGACATGTCCGGATACGGCTCCGACCAGGCGATCAGGACGCGCTCGGCTCTGGCCATGTAGTCGTCGAGCAGTACGGTCGAGCTCGCCACGTACGGGTAGGCGTCGAGCGACACGTCCTGGCCGTCGCGGGCGCGGTCGAACATCGCCAGGGTCTCGCGGCTGCGGCCGAAATTCCCGCGGCCGCTGCATTTGTGGTGCGAGACGATGAGCGGCACGCCGGCCCGGCGCGCGGTCTCGAACGATTCGCCGAGGGACTCGGCAACATGATCGCCCTCGTCCCGCATGTGGGTGGTGTAAACGGCGCCGGTGCCGGCCAGCACTTCCAGCAGTGTGACGATCTCCTCCTGCGGGGCGTCGCGCGCTGGCGGGTAGAACAGCCCGGTGCTGAGGCCGGCTGCGCCGGCCGCGAGGCACTCTGCGACCAGGGCCTGCATGGCGGCGAGCTCGCGGTCGTTGGCCGGCCGGTCCAGCGCCGCCATGGTGGCGACGCGCAGGGTCGTGTGGCCGACCATCGGCACGGCGTTGACCGGCAGCGCCGCGGCCTCCAGCACCGCGACGTAATCCGCGAACCCCGGATAGCGGAAGTCCTCCCGCGCCCCCAGCAGGTCGAGCGGCGGCACCGGCGGCCCCTTGGACCTGAGCGGCGCGAGGCTGATGCCGCAATTGCCGGTCACCACCGTGGTCACCCCCTGGGTCAGCTTGGGCAGCATGGCGTTGTCGCGCAACAGGGCGTTGTCGTCATGGGTGTGCACGTCGATGAAGCCCGGCGCCAGGACGTGCCCAGCACAGTCGACCTCCCGCTGCGCCGATTCGCCGCCGAGATCTCCGACCGCGGAGATGCGGTCGCCCGTCACCGCGACATCGCCGACAAAGCGCGGTGCCCCTGTCCCGTCGACGATCGTCGCGTTGCGGAAGACGATGTCGTGGCGTGCGGCCGGCCGGTCGGGCATGGTGGATCGGATCCCTGTGATCGAAAGCGCATGGAGCCAGCGTTCGCCGGTCGCGTCAACCGTCGCGAAGATGGCGCGGCGACTATTCATCCGACCGTCGCTGCGTTAAGATTCCCGCATCAGGGAATCCCGGCCCGCGTGTCGCAGCGGTAACGCGCGGGGCGGCCAGCCGGACCAGACAGGTCGTCCGCATGAGGCAGAGTTGCATATCGAACGCGATCCGTATGAGCCGCCGGCACGGTGCGCCGGCATATCCCCCGGCGGCCAGAGGGCCGACATGATACAGCGGCTGGCCGCGATCGCGCTGCCGCTGTCCCTGGCCATCGGCGGACCGGCCCCGGCCGCAATCCCGGTGGAGGACGTCGATGCCGCAGTGCGCCGTGTTCTTGTGGCCGGCGACTACCAGCGTGAGCTGCCCCTGCGCGACGTGACCGACGGCGAAGACGGCTCTCGCGACGACCCGATGGCCGATCCCGACTGGTGGCGCAACGAGGGCGATGCCCAGGCACCGGACCAGTATCGGCCGGCCAGCCCGGAGTCGGAGTCGGAAAGCTTCGATTTGGAGATCCCGCCTGCGCTTCGCCAGGTGTTCCGCGTCCTGATGTGGATCGTGTTCGTCGCCGGCGGTGCGCTGGTCGCCTATTACCTCCTTAACGAGGCTCGCCTGTTTTCCCGCTGGAAGAAGGGCGGCTGGCAGCCGGATGCCGCGGCGAATGAGCCGGGGGTCGGTGCAGCGGGTCGAGCCGTCGGAGACCTCGACGATCCCGAGCAACTTGCTGCAAGCGGCGAATATGCCGAGGCCGTGCATGTCCTGCTGCTGCGCAGCATCACGTTGCTCCGCGAGCGTGGTGCCTCCCTGTCGACCTCGCTGACCAGCCGGGAGATCGTGGGTCGGGCCCCCCTGGACGAGACCGAAAAGGAAGCCTTCAGGACATTGGTCGGCGTCACGGAGGTCACGCATTTCGGCGGCCGCGATGCGACCGAGGCGGATTTCCTGCGGTGCCGCGACCTGTTCCGGAGAATCGCCCAGGGCGGCGCGGGAGGGACCGGGTGAACCAGACCCAGCCGTACTCCGCCAGGACCGTATACTGGCTGCTGGCCGTCGGCGTGCTGTCCTTCGCCGCCGCCGCCTATTTCATGATCTACGCGCAGAGCGACGTCGGTGCCGCCAAGGCAAACGCCTTCTCGTACTCGGCCATCGGGCACAGGGCGCTCGTCGATACTTTGCGGGCACTGGACATCCCGGTGGTCGTAAGCCGCGCCGATTCGCCCGCCAAGGCGGGCAGCGAGTCGCTCCTCGTGGTGGCCGAACCGCGCCGCAAATCCTGGTACACCGATACGATCGGCGCGGCGCGGCGGGCCGAGTCGGTGCTCCTCGTCCTGCCCAAATGGGATGGCTTCAAAGACCCGGCCCGGAGCCACTGGCTGTGGATCGTCGGCATGCTGCCGACGGACTATATCGAGTCGATCCTGCAGGAGGTTGTCCCCGGCGGTACCGTGCAGCGTTCCACGCCGACGCGCTGGCACGTCGGCCGGTTCGGCGTGACCCCCGCGATCGAGCATCCGCAATTCATTGCCTCCAGCCTTCTCGATCCCGTGATCTGGACCGACCAGGGCGTCCTGCTCGGCGTGATCCGGCAGGGCTACCAGACCGTGTGGGTCCTGTCGGATCCCGACATCTTGTCCAATCACGGGCTTGGCGCGGGCGACAACGGGGTGCTTGCGGTGCGTGTCCTCGACGCGCTGCGCCCGCTTGACGGGGCCGTGATCTTCGATGAGACGGTCCACGGGTACTGGCAGCCGCCGAGCTTGTGGCGGTCGATGTTCGAGCTTCCCTTTCTCATCCCGGTCATCCTGACCTTCGTGGCGGTGTTCGTCCTCGCTTGGTCGGCGACGGGCCGCTTCGGCTCGCCGCTGCCGGCCAGGCCGGGCCTGGTCCCAGGCAAGACGGCGCTGATCGACAATACGGCGAGCCTGCTGCGCTTCGGCGGGCACGGGTCGGCGATCCTGAAACGTTATACCGACGTTACCTTGCGCGATGTGGCACACCGGCTCAACGCGCCGCGCCGGCTCGAGGGCCCGGACCTGATCGCATGGGTGGACCGGGTTGGCACGACGCGCGGCGCTACGAAGAGATTCCGGGATCTTCAGGACCGGGCCGACAGGCTGGAGGTCAACGTCCGTTCGGATGCGCCCCGCCTGGCGAGGCTCGCAAGGCGACTTTACCAATGGAAACGGGAGATCATCGATGGATCTTGAGGCGATTGCCCTGGTCGGCACGCAGTTGCGGGAACAGGTGCGAAAGGCGGTGATCGGGCAGGATGCCGCGCTCGACCTGCTGCTGGTCAGTCTCCTGTCCGAGGGGCACATGATCCTCGAAGGTGTTCCTGGCACCGCCAAGACGATGCTGGTGCAGACCTTCGCCGCCGCCCTGTCGCTCGATTTCGGGCGCATACAGTTCACCCCCGACCTGATGCCGGGCGACGTCCTCGGCACCAACCTGTTCAATTTCCAGACCAGCCAGTTCAGCCTGACCAAGGGGCCCGTTTTCACCCAGCTGCTGCTCGCCGACGAAATCAACCGGACGCCGCCGAAGACCCAGGCCGCCCTGCTGCAAGCGATGCAGGAGCGGGCGGTGACCATCGACGGCGAGACCTATCCGCTGGGCGACGGCTTCATGGTCATCGCGACGCAGAACCCGATCGAGCAGCAGGGCACCTACCCGCTGCCGGAGGCACAGCTCGACCGCTTCCTGTTCAAGCACATCCTCGATTATCCGTCCGAGGAGGAGGAGCGCGCCATCGTCGCGCGGCACGGGCACAGCACGGCGATGCCGAAGCTCGCCGATTTCGGGATTCAGCCGGTGGCAGATATGGAAAGCCTGATCGCCGTGCGCCGGTTCGTCGAGACCATTCGTCTGTCCGACGACATGGTGAACTACATCGTTGCGATCGTGCGGGCGACGCGCGAGAACCCGTCGCTGCAGTTCGGGGCCTCGCCGCGCGCCGCCAACATGCTCGCCTCTGCCGCGCGGGCGACGGCGGCGATCAGCGGGCGCGACTACGTGATCCCCGACGACGTCAAGTTTATCGCCGCGCCGGCGCTGCGGCACCGGGTCGTGATGGCGCCCGGCGCCGAGATCGAGGGACTCTGGGTCGACACCGTCATCGGGCAGATCCTCGACCAGACGCCGGCGCCCCGCTGATGCGCCCGACCGGACGCGCGGTTCTTCTCTTTGCGGCCACGGTGCCGCTGTCTCTTGCGGTGGTGGTTGTGAACGGGAACCTGTGGCCTTTCGGCTTCGCGCTGCTGGCCGTGGCGATCTTCCTGACCGGGCTGGATGGGTTGCGTGCGTTGTCGCCGCGTGCGTTGCGGATCGACATGCAGCCGCCAATCGTTCTCTATGCCGGCAGCAGCGATACGTTGCGTGTCACGCTGCAGTCGGTGCAGGCGGCTCCTCCGACCGAGGTTGAACTGCTGTGCGATGCCAGCGCGAACCTGGAAATGCCACCTGTGCTGCGGGCAACCCTGGCGGCACATTGGCCATCGGAAGCGCGCATGACGCTGAGCCCGGTGCGCCGCGGCGCGGCCCATATCCGCCGGCTGTGGCTGCGCTGGCGCGGCCCGATGGGCCTGATGGAGCGAATGCGCGTCGAGGAGCTGTCGCTCGAGATCCCGGTGGTCCCGAACGTGCGCGCCGTCCGCGACGCGGCGATCCGGTTCACCGCCTGGGACGCGCCGACGGGGATCAAGCCCCAGAACCAGCAGGGCGACGGTTCCGAGTTCGACTCGCTGCGCGACTACGTGCCCGGACTCGACCGCCGGTCGATCGACTGGAAGCATTCCGCCCGTCATCGCGAGCTGGTCTGCAAGGAATTCCGGGCCGAGCGGAACCACCAGATCGTCATGGCGATCGACACGGGGCACCTGATGAGCGAGCCCTTGGACGGACTGCCAAAGCTCGACCATGCAATCAACAATGCCCTGGTGTTGAGCTACGCCTGCCTGCGCCACGGTGACCGGATCGGCCTCTTCGGGTTCGATTCGCAGACCCGGCTTTACGCCGAGCCGGTCGGCGGCATCCATTACTTCAATCAGTTCCTGCGCACGTCCGCGCGGCTGGAATATCGGCCGGACGAGACCAACTTCACGCTCGGCCTCACCGAACTGACGATGCGCCTGAAGCAGCGCTCGCTGATCATTCTGCAGACCGAGTTCGTCGACACCACGACCGCGGAGTTGATGGTCGAAAATATCGCGCGGCTGGCGTCACGCCACGTCGTCCTGTTCGTGACCCTGCGCGATCCGGACATCGACCGGACGATCGACGCCGCGCCGCGCACGCTGGAGGACGTCACCCGCTCGGTCATCGCCGACGACTTCGCGCGCGAACGTATGGTCGTGTTCGAGCGGCTGCGGCGCCTCGGCGTGCAGTGTCTGGAGGCGCCGAGCGAAAGGATGGGCACGGAGCTCGTGGACCGCTATCTTGCGATCAAGAACAAGGAGCTGATCTGATGCCGCGCAGGTACGGCTGATGGCAGAGGTCCGGCTGAAAAGCTATGAGTTCCGCCGCGAGCGCGAGGAAAGCTGGCGCGAGCTCGAAGCTCTCCTGGCGCGCGCTGAATCCCGGGGCATCCAGTCGCTGACGCCGGCAGAGCTGTTCCGTCTGCCGAACCTCTACCGGGCGACGATATCTTCGCTGTCGGTGGCGCGCAGCATCACTCTTGACCGGAATGTCCTGTTGTACCTCGAGGGGCTTGCGGCGCGCGCATATTTCTTCGTCTACGGGGCACGTGGCAGCTTCGGCGTCGGGGTCGCCCGGTTCTTCGGCCGACAGTTCCCGCAGGCCGTGCGCGATGCGCGCTACAATGTCCTGGCCGCCGCTTTGGCAATGTTCCTCGGTGTCGCGATCGGCTGCCTGCTCACCCTGTCCAACACCGACTGGTTCTACACCTTCGTCTCCGAAGGTATGTCCGGCGGGCGCTCGCCCACGGCGACGACGGAATCGCTGCGCGCGGTGCTCTACGACGACGGTGGCGGCGTGCTCGAATCGCTCTATCTGTTCGCGACCTACCTGTTCACGCACAATTCGCAGATTGGCATGCTGGCCTTCGCCCTCGGATTCGCGCTCGGTGTGCCGGTGATGCTTCTGATGTTCTACAATGGGCTGCTGATCGGCGCATTTGTTGCGCTTTATGCCTCGCGTGGCCTGACGATCGAATTCGTGGCCTGGCTCAGTATACATGGTACGACCGAGCTGCTGGCCGTCATCCTGTGTGGCGGGGCCGGGCTTTCGCTGGGCAGTGCCTTCGCTTTTCCCGGGCGCCACAGCCGGCTCGACAATCTGGCCCGGCGCGGCCGCAAGGCTGGCATGATCGCCATCGGGGCGGTGGCGATGCTGCTGATCGCTGGCCTGCTCGAAGGGTTCGGACGGCAACTCGTACAGGACCCCGCGCTGCGGTACCTGATCGGCGGCGCCATGTTATTGCTCTGGCTGCTGTATTTCACCTTTGCCGGGCGGGAGCGTGCCGATGACCGCAGTGAATGAAGCGGGCAAGGCGGCGGCGCTACCGCGTCCGAAGAACCTGCGCGATGTCACGACGCCCGAAGGCGTGCCGCTGCGATTCGAGCTCGCCAGCCGCAGCGATCGGGTCACTGCACTGATCATCGATCTGATGATCATTGCCGGGGTGATCTTCGGCCTCGGGCTTATGATGCTCGTTCTGGCGATCATGGTCGGCATGTCCGGGTGGCAGGCGGCGTTCGGCCTGCTGGCGTTCTTCATCCTGCGCAACTTCTACTTCACTTATTTCGAGCTCCGCTGGCACGGCACCACCCCGGGCAAACGTGCGCTTCGGATGCGCGTCATCGACCGTTACGGCGGGCGGCTACGCCCCGAGTCCGTGTTTGCCCGCAATCTGATGCGGGAGGTCGAACTGTTCCTGCCGCTCAGCCTGGCGGCCAGCGCCAACAACGTCGGCGCCGGCAACTGGGCAATCCTGTTCGCCCTGGTATGGGCCAGCCTGTTCACTCTGATGCCGCTGTTCAACAAGGACGTGATGCGGGCCGGCGACATCGTCGGCGGCACCTGGGTGATCAAGGCGCCGAAGGGCCAGCTTCTGCCCGATATGGCGCTGGCCACGGCCGCCGGAATAGAAACGGCCGATCCCGGGACGCCGGCATACACGTTCACCCGCGAGCAGTTGGAGGTCTACGGCATCTACGAGCTGCAGACGCTCGAGACCGTTCTGCGCCAGCAGGGCATCACTGCCGAGGAAACACGGGCCGAAGTCTGCAACCGAATCCGCCGCAAGATCGACTGGCAGGGCAGGGAAGAGGTAGACCCGCAGCGATTCCTCGCGGCGTTCTACGCCGCCCTGCGTGCGCACCTGGAAAATCGCATGCTCTTCGGCCAGCGCCGCGAGAGCAAGCACGACCGCAAGGTATAGGGGGCCGGCCGGTCAGTCGAATACGGCCGCGATCTGTTCGGTATCCGCGCCTTCCTTGGCGACGCGAAGATCGTGGTAGCTGACCGCGTAGGCCACCGCCCACAATGCGCCCGCGAACGACGCGATGATCCAGTTGACGGACATGAGGATGGTCATCGATGTCCCAAACGAAGCGCTCCCGCTCATGGCGGAAAAGACTACCATGCCACTGATGGCCCCTAGCGGTATCGCCAGCAGGAGGCTGATGAAGAAGAGAGATAAGCCGAGACCGAGAATCCGCCAGCGGTATCCCTTTGTCAGCGCGGCGCTGCGCGGAAGGGCGGAGAGGCCGCTACGCTCGATCACAGCGACCGGAATCGCGACCCAGAGCATGGTCACGACAATGATGCCGGGGATGATCAGCGCCGCAAATCCGAGAAATATCAGAATAAAAGATACAATCGCCACGCCGAGTACCGGAAATATCATGGAAATGCCCCTGCTGAAGCACTCCCCGACATTCACGGGTCGGCCCCTGAGATGCTGGATGGTCCCATACACCAGCGCTGCGGTGAGAAGATATGCGAGCAAGAGCTGCACGATCGACATGATGATATCCACGACCGTGTTGGTGGCCATCATGCTTACGGGATCCAGAGACGGGGGAATCGTGAAAATTATCGCGTAAACATAGGGTGGCGCCGAAATGACCAGGGCCAGCAGCCCGAACGGCACGATGTTCCGGAACAAGGTTGAAAACGAACGCGACAGAACGCGCCCGACCCGGAATTCCGTCGTAGCCGCAGCGTAGTCAACCATTTCGATATCCTCCCCTCATTGCCGGCAGATTCTGTCATGGTCGTCAGCGGTCGAAAAGAACGCATGAATTTCTCACGATGGTGGCGAATCATCAAGTCCGGTTCGGCGTTCCCGCCGACGTACGGATTGAGAAAGGTCAATTTCGCGCGATCCACTATTCGCGTATGTTCTGTGCACGAATAACGTACGCGGAAGAGCGAAAGGAAACGCGATGGCCGAGGCGCTGCGGCAGCTGAGCAAAGAACACGCGGATTTCTCGAAGCTGCTGGATCTGCTGGATCGCCAGCTGGCGGTGTTCGCTGCGGGTGAGCGGCCGGACTACGATCTCATCGGCATGGTCATCGACTACTGCCTGGATTACCCGGACGCTGTGCACCACCCGAAAGAGGATCTGATCTACCGAATACTGAAATCGCGTGACGCGGAACTGGCGCAGCTGGTCGGCGACCTGGAGGAGGAGCACAGGCAGATCGCCGAGATGACGCGTGAGCTGGCCGAAGCGATGCGGCAGGTGCTGGCCGAGGAGCTGGTTGACCGCCAGTCCGTGCACGACCTAACGCGCCGCTTCGTCCGCCGGTACCGTCATCACATCGCGCTCGAGGAGGAACGCGTGTTCCCGTCGGCGGCCGAAGTTCTGTCGGCCGACGACTGGGTTGAGATCGACGGCCGCTTGCAGCAGCGCGATGACCCTTTGTTCGGCGATGCCGTCGTCGAACGATTCCGGACGCTCCGCGCGAATATCGAAGGGCTTGCAGGACTCGCCCGGGAGGCCTGAGATGAACCGTAACCGACATGGCTGGGCCAGCCGGGCGCGACACAGCCTTTTAGCGCATTGTACGATGGGGGCGTGAATGTCCGAACGGCGGGGTGGAGAGAAGGTCAAGGCGGCGCAGTCTTTGCCGTCTTCCGGCGAAGATGCGGTCTGGTATTCCGATGATCCGCGCGATATCGGCTGGGTGCGGGAAAACATCCCGTGCCAGTCGGCGTGTCCGGCCGGCACGAATATCCCGGGCTATATCCAGGCGATCATGGAAAAGGAGTATGGCCGCGCATACGAGATCAATCGCGAGGCCAACGTCCTGCCCGGCATATTGGGACGCATCTGCTCGCGCCCGTGCGAGGATGTATGCCGCCATGCGCAGCCCGGCAATGGCGAGACCGTCAATATCTGCCATCTCAAGCGCGCGGCCAGCGATCTGAAACACGTCGGGCACCGGATCACAGAGAGCCTCTACGGCCCGTCCGGCAAGCGCGTCGCGATCGTCGGCGCCGGCCCGGCGGGCGTGGCGGCGGCGCACGACCTGTCGCTTCTGGGCCACGACGTGACGATCTTCGAGCGGGAAGCGGACCCGGGCGGCATGCTGCGCTACGGCATACCGGCATTTCGCCTGCCGCGCGACATCCTGCGGGTTGAGCTGCACAACGCCTTGCGACTGGGTGTCGAGTTGCGCACCGGCGTCGAAATCGGCAAGGGCAAGGGGCAGGTGCAGCTGGCCAAGCTGCGCAAGGAGTTTGATGCCATCCTGTTGACCACCGGCAGCATGGCATCGGTGACGCTGCCGCTGCAGGGCGGTGCCGGCAAGGATGATCCGGAGTCGGTATCGGGCGTGGAGTACGGGCTCTATTTCCTGATGGGGCTGCACCGCGGAGAGAAGAAGACCGTCGGCAAGCGCGTTGCGGTGGTCGGGGCCGGGTTCACCGCGCTGGACTGCGCCCGGGTGGCAAAGAGGCTTGGCGCCGACGAGGTGACGATCCACATCCGCACGGCCGAGGAATACATCCCGGTCACCAAGGACGAGATATTCGAATGCAAGCGCGAGGGCATCCGCATCAAGGGATTGCGGTCGCCCGCGCAGCTCCTGGTCGACGGCGACGGTCGCTTACGGGGCATCGAATTCGTGCAGAACCGTCTCGGCGGATGGCGCGAGAACGGGCGTCGCCAGGCGATCCCCATCGAAGGATCGGAGTTCTTCGAGCCGTGCGATAGTTTGCTGATCGCCATCGGCCAGCGGACCGTGAATGACTACCTCGACATCAAGCTGGAACTCGACCGCTGGGGCAGCGTCAAGGCGGAAGAGAACGGGCGAACGTCCAGGAAGGGCATCTACGCCGCCGGCGATTACGTGACCGGGCCGACCACGATCATCGAGGCGGTCGGCAACGGGCGCCGCGTGGCCGCCGGTATCGATACCTGGCTGATGGGACGCCAGCGCCGCCGGCAGGTCGTGCGCATCGAGCCGGTCGAAGGCCCGTTGCGGGAACGCAGCTTCGATTTCATCGAACGGCAGCACATGCCGACGTCGCCATTGGCCGAACGGAACAAGGAGCTGACAAAGGAGGTCGAAACGGGCTACGACGAGACGCTGGCGGCGACGGAATCGAAACGCTGCTACCTATGCAATCTGAAGTACCAGATCGACGTCGACAACTGCATCTATTGCCGAGCCTGCATCGAAGTCGCGCCGAAAAACTGCATCAAGCTGGTCGAAGGCGTGGAGATTCGCGACGACGGCACCTATGGCAAGCTGCTCGAGACCCAGGAGTGGGACGAGGTCGGCGCGATCTGGATCGACAACAACGAATGCATCCGCTGTGGCGCCTGTTTCATGGTGTGCCCGACCAAATGCATCAGCATCACGCGCAACGAGTTTGTAACACAGGATATCTGAGCGATGGCCGACGCGACCCACAACGTCATCATCGGCAACGGCAGCGCCGGCAACGGCGCCGCGATCACGCTGCGCGAGCGCGACCCGGACAGCCGCATCACGATCATCACCATGAGCAGCCTGCCGTTCTACAATCGGTACGATCTGCCGCGCGTCTTCCGCGGCTGCCACGACTGGCGCGAGATCCTCGTCCACCCCCCGGAATACTACGACGACAATCGCATCACCCTGCGGCGCAACAGCCGGGTGACCGACGTCGACGGCCGCTCGCGCAGCATCACCTTCGCCCACAACGAGGTGATGCACTACGACCAGTTGCTCGTTTGCGCGGGCGGGCGCGGCTACCTGCCCGAGGAGTTGAGCGAGTATTACGGGCTGATGCACGGGTTTCACTCTTTCGAGTCGGCGACGACCACATATCGGGCCCTGCCGAAGGGCGGCACCGTCATCATGCTGGGCGGCGACATGATCGGGCTCGACCTTGCGCGCACGCTGATCGATGTCGGCTACCGGGTCATGGTGCTGGCGAACGAGTATACGTTCTGGCCGCATCGCATCGAAGCCGACGAACGCGCCGGATTTATCGCAGCGCTGCAGCACATGGGACTCGAAGTGATGGACGGTGTACGGCCCGTCGCCATCGAGGAAGGTGCGGCCGGCAAGCCTGCGCGCCGCGTCGTCTTCGAGGGTGGCGACAGTGTGGACGGCGACGTCGTCATACCGTTTTACGGGCTGGTGCCGACGGCAGAATTCATGCTGGGTTCGGGGGTCGATATCGAGCGCGGCCTGCTCGTCGACCCGCAGCTTCAGACCACGGACAAGCACATCTGGGCGGCCGGTGACGTGTGTCAAATCTGGTCGGCGGCCGACAACGAGTACCGGTTCTATTACGGGTGGACAAATGTCCGCCAAATGGGTGAGGTGGCGGCGCGCAACGTGACGGGCGCGGACGAGGCCTTCAAGGGCGTCGGAGACGAGCGCCTCCATGTCGGCCGCGACGGCCACATCCAGTCGCCGTTCTGGGAGTACTAGGCCATGGCGAAGAAACGCGAGAGCACGGATATCCAGTTCGCCATTATCGGATCGGCAGGCGACGGTACCATCGCGGCGGGTGACATCCTCAAGCGCGCGATGGCCGCGCTCGGCTACAAGGTCATCGCCTTCGACATCTACCCGGCCGAAATTCGCGGCTTCGGCAAGTGCATCTCGCGCGTGCGCGTGACCACGGAACAGGCCTATTCGCTGAAGCGCCATTCCGACGTGCTGGTCTCGCTCGACGACAGCTATGCCATCCCGCACGTCGGCGAGGTGTGCGATTACGGCGCCGTCATCTACGAGGCGTCGCCGATCGTGCGCCAGCCCGAGGGAGCGCACATCACGGCGCATATCCGCCCGACACAGCTTCCCTACGGCCTGAACCAGCGCGAGATTTCCGAGCGCGCGACGAGTTCGGCGCGCTCGCGCAACATCGTCATTCTGGGGTATCTCGCTGCGCTTTACGATATCGACCCGCAGGCCTTCCGCAAGGTGATCGCGGCCAAGTTCCGGCGCAAGGCGCCGGTGGTGACGACCAGCAACACCGCCGCCTTCGATGCCGCGTACGAGGTCGGCAAAAGAGTCTTCAAGCTGGACCAGGGCAGCCTGGGCGAGCCCGTCCACGCCGACAAGGGCGAGACGGCCACCATGATGACCGGCAACGGGGCCATCGTACGCGGTTGCATCGATGCCGGGCTCGACACGTTCTTCGGCTATCCGATCACGCCGGCGACGACGATCCTGGAACGACTCGCCGCAGAGCTGCCCAAGCACGGCGGTCGCGTGCTGCAGACCGAAGACGAGATCTCGGCGATTTCCGCCACCATCGGCGCCGGCTATGCCGGCGCGCGCGCGGCGACGGCGACTTCGGGACCGGGCCTTGCGTTGATGGCCGAGATGCTGGGGCTCGGCGTCATGGGCGAGATCCCGTCGGTGGTGTTCGTCAGCCAGCGGGGCGGCCCGTCGACCGGGATGCCGACGAAGACCGAGCAGTCCGACCTCAACATGGCGGTGTTTGGCGGTGCCGGCGATGCACAGCGGATCGTGCTGGCGCCGACCAATGTCGACGGCTGCTACCGCACCGCCGGCAAGGCCTTCGAGATGGCCGAGCAGTACCAGACGCCCGTCATCGTGTTGATGGACCTGTATCTTTCCAACCGCTATGAGACCGTCGTGCCACCGGCAAAGAACCCCTTTGCACCCAACCTCAACAAGGGGATGGACGCGCGGCGCGGGGACGGCGCCTACCAGCGCTATCAGCGTGCCGACGACCATGTCAGCCCGCGTGCCCTGCCGGGCGACGAGGCCGGCATGCATACGGTCACGGGTCTGGAGCATAACGAATTCGGGAAGCCCAGCGACCTGCCCGAGAATCACATGGCGATGAGCCTGAAGCGGCACGAAAAGCTCAAGGCCGCCCTGAAACACCCGGACTTTACGATTTGCAAGCGCTTCGGCGACGAAGGGCCGGTCGATGTCGGCATCCTCGGTTGGGGCTCGACCTTCGGCGAAATCCTCGAGGCGATGTTCGCCGCCCAGGACGAAGGCCTGCGCTGTTCTGCGATGAAGGTGGTGATGCTGTCGCCCCTGCCGGAGCAGCAGATCGCGGCTTTCATGGACGACTGCGGCGCCGTTCTGGTGCCGGAGCTCAATTACGAAGGGCAGCTCGCGAACCTGATATCCGGCGCCCTCGGGCGCCCCGTTACGCGGCTCAACCGGGCGACCGGCGCGCCGATGCAGGTTGAGGAAATTCTGGCAGAGGTCCGGCGTCTGGCGCAGGCCAGGGCCGCCTGAGGCGAGGGAGAGGAACCATGACCGAACCGCTCAAACCCGTCTATCTCGAAGACAAGCTTCAGCAGGTCCGCGGCGACGGCCATCTGCGCTACCGGTCACGCTCGCTGCCGACATGGTGTCCCGGATGCGGCTATTTCAGCGTCGCGGAGGGTGTCGCCGTCGCGCTGAACAATCTCCGTGTTCCACTGAAGGATGCCGTCGTCGTCTCGGGCATCGGCTGCGCCTCACGCTTCCCGTTCTTCATGGACACCTACGGCCTGCACACCTTGCACGGCCGCACCCTGCCGGTCGCAACCGGCGTCAAGGTGGCCAACGAACAGCTGACGGTGATTGCCGTTGGCGGGGACGGCGATGCCTTCGCGATCGGCGGTGGCCATATTCCGCACGCGGCGCGGCGCAATGTCGATATCACGTATATGGTGTTCGACAACGGCGTCTACGGGCTGACCAAGGGCCAGACCTCGCCGACCTCGGTCTACGGGTTCGTCACGCCTTCGACACCCTACGAAAGCCACGACCAGCCCCTGAATCCGCTGTTGATGCTTCTGTCCTACGGGGCCAGCTGGGTCGGCCAGGCCTATGCGGGACGGCCGCACCACCTTTCCGACATGATCGCGCAGGCGATCGCGCATCGCGGGTTTTCCTACCTGCACATCCTGTCGCCCTGCGTGACGTTCGACAAGACCGAGATGACCTATTCGAATCTCGACATACGCGTGCGGGACCTGCCGGCGGACCATGAGCCGACGGACCGCCTGGCGGCAATGGAGCAGGCCACGCGCACCGCCGCGCCCGCATTGGGTCTGTTCTTCAGGGAAGAGCGTCCGACACTGGGCGATGGCTTCGCGGACATCGCCGAGCGGGCAACACATGCACCGAAAAAGAAGGCCAAGGCCCCTTCCAAGTAATAGCTGCGCCAAAAGTCCCGACACTCATTAGTGTTTTTTCGGTTCCATTCTACGCAAAATAATGCGTAGAATAGGAGCCTCTAATTGAGCGGATGCAAACGAACGGGTTAATCGATGACCGCGCAGCCCCTGTTCATCCTGTTGTGCTCCGGCGAGCACGAGAAGATCCAGATGGCGGCCATGATGGCTTCGGTCGGCGCGGTCTCGGACCGGGCCGTCCATGTCTTCGTCAGCATGAACGCGCTGTTCGCGTTCGACAGGGAAGCATCGCCCGAACAGCGGTACCGTGGCGGTGAATTTTCCCGCCTGCTTGTCGAAAAGGGCGCGCCCGATGCGATGCAGCTCTTCGAGCAGGGCAAGATGCTCGGTGACCTGAGGATGTATGTCTGCTCGATGGCGCTCGATATCACCGGCTGGAGCGAGGACAGGCTGGTGCACGGCCTGTTCGACGAGGCGCTCGGCCTGACCAAGTTCCTGTCCGAGGCCGAAGGCGGGCAGTTCGTAACGCTGTAGACGCCGCAACAGGAGAGGATCGACCAATGCCCCAACGCACCAAGATCGATGCGCGCGGCGCATTCTGCCCGGGTCCGCTCATGGAGCTGATCGCAGGGCTCAAGCTGATCGAGGTGGGCGACGAAATCGAGGTCTGGTCGTCGGACAAGGGCTCCGCCAAGGACATTCCCGAATGGGTTGCCAAGGTCGGCCACGAGATGGTCGGGGTGGAGCACTGCGAGGGCTATGACAGCATCGTCATCCGCAAGGCAAAATAACACGAGGGAAAAGGCGAAAAAGAGAGGCGATGGGAAAACCGCCGGCATTCACAAGGGAGGCAAATGCTATGGCAAAACACATCGTCATCGTCGGCGGAGGGCTCGCCGGCACCATTGTCGGAAACGGCCTGTGCCGCCAGCTCGGCGACGAGCTGCGGTCGGGCGAAGTCCGTATAACCATGCTCGGCAATACCGACAGGCACATGTATCAGCCAGGCCTGTTGTACCTGCCGTTCGGCAAGTTCCGCGAATCCGAATTGTTCCGGGACCAGCGCAAGGTCCTGGATCGCCGGGTGACCTTCCACATCGACCCGGTGACCAACATAGACGTCGACAGTAACAAGGTAACCTGCGAATCCGGAATGACCCTCGATTACGACTATGTCGTGATTGCCACCGGCTCGCGCATCCGGCCCGACCAGATCCCCGGCATGGAAGAGGGTGCGCACTGGTTCTACGACCTCGATGGCGCGCGCAAGATGCGCGAAGCACTGCGCGTGTTCGAAGGCGGCAAGATCGTCGTCAACGTCAACGTGCCGCACAAATGCCCGGTCGCGCCCCTCGAGATCACCTTCATGCTCTATGACTACCTGAAGGAACGGGGCCTGATGGACAAGACCGAGATCACCTACACGTATCCGGTCGGGCGTCTGCACACACTGGAACCTGTCGCCAACTGGGCGGCGCCGGAATTCGACAGGTTCGGCATCAAGTCGGAGACGTTCTTCAACACCAAGGAGATCGACCCGAAGAAAAAGACCGTGACCTCGGAGGAAGGTACGACCCTGGACTACGACTTGCTGGTGGTCATTCCGCCGCATACCGGGGCACAGGTCATTACGGACTCCGATCTCGGTGCCGGCGGATGGGTACCGACCGAACGGGAAACACTCTTGCGCGAGGGCTCGACCAACGTCTTCGTGGTCGGCGACACGACCAACATCCCGATCTCGAAGGCGGGGTCCACCGCCCATTTCGAAGCCGATACGATCATCGACAACATCTCGTCGCTGGTCAGTGAAGGACAATGGGCCCGCAACTACGACGGCAAAGTGTTCTGCTTCGTGGAGACCGGCATGAACAGCGGCACCTATGTGTGGTTCAACTACACCACGCCGCCGAACCCGGGGCCGCCGTCGCAGATGCTGCACTGGTTCAAGCTGGCCTACAACCGCCTGTACTGGCTGTCGGCCCGTGGATTGCTGTGAGGATGCGGAGATGACCGAACACGCACAGGTACTCTCGAACCTCCCGGAGGACGAGACCGCGCGGCTGATCATGGCGGCGCGCGAGGCACTGACCGACGCCATGGTCGAGCGGATCGCCGTAACCGGCTCGAACGCTCTGGAGGTCCTCGACCGCCTCAATGACGAGACCACCAGGGACGCCATCCATTCGGCGCTCGACAGGCTGACGGAACTGCATCGGATCGGGGCGCTGAACACCCTGTTCGATCTCGTGGCGGTTCTCCACACGGCGAGGTCGGCATCGACCGACAACATCGTCGACCGGCTGTTCGCGTTCTTCGAACAGATGGTCAACACGCTGGGCAGCGATAACCTGTCCCGGTTCGCGGAGGGTGCCACCAGGGCAATGGAGGACGCCGTCCGGCAGACCGCGGATGCCCGGCCGTCCGGCGGCGTGTGGTCGACCCTGTCGCTGCTGTCCAAGCCGGATTCGCAGAAAAGCCTGATGTTCCTGCTGAGCCTGGGGAACAACCTGCAGGAGCGCTGCTGCGACTAGGGTAGGGACGACCGCGAACCGGTTACCAGCGCTCCCTGGCGTGGCGGCCAAATCGGTTGGCAACGACCGCGCGCCTGCCTATCCTGAAGCGCAAACAACGGCAGGCAGGGAGCGCGTGGTGGTCGAAAGCGTGGTTGCGGATGCGGCCGCTGTATCCGCCGGCGAACGCCGTCGGACGGCGGTCCAGGTGCAGGATGTCACCAAGATCTTCGGGACCGGGGAGGATCGGGTGGTCGCCCTGGACGATGTTTCGGTGGCCGTTCGCGAGAACGAGTTCTTCACCCTGCTCGGCCCGTCCGGGTGTGGCAAGACCACCCTGCTGCGTCTGATCGCCGGGTTCGACCACCCCACCGCCGGGGCGATTCTGCTGGACGGGGCTGACATTTCCGCCCTGCCGCCGTTCCGCCGGCCGGTCAACACGGTCTTCCAGAGCTATGCCCTGTTTCCGCACATGACGGTCGCCGACAACATCGGTTTCGGCCTGAAGATGCAGGGCAAGTCGAAGGACGAGGTGAGCCACGCCGTCGACGACATGCTGCGGCTTGTGCGCATGACGGAGCTGAAGCATCGACAGACCAGCCAGATTTCCGGCGGCCAGCAGCAGCGGGTGGCCCTGGCCCGGGCGCTGGCCCCGCATCCGAAGGTCCTGCTGCTCGACGAGCCGCTGTCGGCGCTCGACCTGAAGCTGCGCAAGGAAATGCAAATCGAACTGAAGCGCCTGCAAGGCCAGACCGGCATCACCTTCATCTTCGTGACCCACGACCAGGAGGAGGCTCTGACCATGTCCGACCGGGTCGCGGTCATGAACCAGGGGCGCATCCTCCAGGTGGGCACGCCGCGCGGGATCTACGACCACCCGGCGGAGCGCTTCGTCGCCAACTTCATCGGCGAGACCAATTTCCTCGAGGCCGACATCGTGTCCGCTGCCAGTGGCCGGGCGACGGTGCGGCTGTCATCCGGCGGTACGGTGCCGGCGACTGCGCCCGAGGGCGTCACTCCCACGGGCAGGGTGACCGTCGTCATCCGCCCCGAACACGCCCGGCTGACGCGCGGCGGCGGCGAGGCGCCGTTGTCGGGACGGCTCGAAAACGTCGTTTATTTCGGTACCGACACCCACTACCATCTGCGGCTTGACGGCGACGTGCCGTTCGTCGTGCGCATGCAGAACATCCGCGACAACGAGGAAGACTTCCGGGCGGGCGAGATGCTGGCCATCGAGATCGCCCGCAACGCGGTCCAGATCCTGAAGGACTAGGACGGTGACGGAGCAAGCGGCTGCGCTGCGGGACGGGACGGGCGGCGAGCTGGCGGGCCAAGCGGCATCGCGCCAGGCAGCGCGGAACCGCTTGCTCCTGCTCTCGCCCGCGCTGGCGATCATCGGCGCCGCGGCGGCCGGGCCGCTTCTCATCGTATTGGTCTACTCATTCCTCCAGAAGGGCAACTATGCCGGCGTCATCTGGGAGCTGTCGCCCGACGCCTGGTTCAACGTGTTCCTCGAGCGCGACATTTTTGACGACACGGTTTCGTTCGCCGATGCGCATCTGTCGATCTTCCTGCGCTCCCTGCGGCTTGCTTTCCTCGCCACGGCCCTTGCGTTCCTCGTTGGGTTCCCGACGGCTTATTTCATCGCCACCCGGCCGCCCCGGTCCCGCAATATCTGGCTCTTCCTGATCACCATCCCGTTCTGGACGAACCTCCTGATCCGGACCTTCGCAATAATGGAGATCCTGCGCAACGAGGGTGTCGTCAACGTGGCGCTGATGAGTGTCCGCATCCTCGAAGAGCCCATCCAGATGCTCTATACCGATTTCGCCATCGCCGTCGGCTTGCTCTATGTCTACCTGCCGCTGATGGTATTGCCGCTCTATGCCAGCATCGAAAAGCTCGATTTCCGTCTGGTGGAGGCGGGTTACGATCTCTATGCCACGCGCTGGCGGGTCCTGCGCCATGTCATTTTCCCGCTGGTCAGGCCGGGTGTGGTGGCGGGGTCGATCCTGGTCTTCATTCCGGCGCTGGGTGCATATGTGACGCCACGGGTCCTCGGCGGCGGCAAGAACATGATGCTCGGCAACCTGATCGAATTCCAGTTCGGCCAGGGCCGCAACTGGCCCCTCGGATCGGCCCTGTCGCTGACCCTGATGGCGCTGGTCATGGTCGCGCTCATCGTCTACGTGCGCAGCACCACGAGCAAGGGAGGGGAGTATGGCTGACCGCGCCGTCGCGGCACCGCGCGGCCGCTTCTCCGTCCGCGAGCAGCGCGGCTTCACCACCGTCGCAATCCTCTGTTTCGTGATGCTCTATGCGCCGATGGTGACGCTGGTGATCTATTCCTTCAACGACGGCAATTCTATCGCGGTCTGGGAGGGTTTCTCCTGGCGCTGGTATGAGAGCGCCATCAACAACCGCGAAATCCGGCAGGCGACAGTCCGTTCGCTTCAAGTCGCTTCCTTCGCAACCGTGGTGTCGACGATCGCCGCGACGATGGCTGCATTGGCCACGACGCGCACCCCGCCTTACCGCGGCCTGACGTTCGTCTACGGCCTGATCAACCAGCCGCTGATGGTGCCCGAGATCGTCACCGCCGTTGCCCTGCTTGTATTCTTCGCCATCATAAAGGGATTCACCGGCTATACCGGGATGGGCTACCTGCTGGCGGCCCACACCGCTTTCTGCATTCCTTTCGCCTACATGCCGATCCGTGCCCGGCTCGAGGACATGAGCCTGACGCTCGAGCAGGCCGCCGCCGACCTTTACGCGACGCCTTGGCAAACATTCCTCTACGTGACGTTGCCGCTGCTGCTGCCCGGCATCCTGGCAGGTGCCATGCTGGCCTTCGTGATCTCGCTGGACGACGTGGTCATCACCCTGTTCGTAGCCGGACCGGGCCAGGACACGCTGCCGCTTTACGTCATCGGTCAATTGCGCCGCATCGTGACGCCCGAGATGAACGCGGTGTCCTCGCTATTCCTTCTGGTATCTGCGCTGCTCGTCACTTTGTTCTTCTTCCTGAGCCGCAGACGGAAGTAAGATTTCTCGAACCAAAACAGCAGGGAGAACCTCCAATGAAAAAAACCCTCATCGCCGCGCTTGCGTCGGCCGGACTGCTGCTGTCCGCGGCGCAGTCGGCCGCGGAAGGCGAACTGAACATTTTCAACTGGGGCAACTACACCAACCCGAAACTGATCGAGAATTTCGAGAAGGCCCACAACGTCAAAGTCACGCTGTCGGACTACGATTCGAACGACTCGATGCTGGCCAAGGTCAAGGTCGGCGGCCACGGCTACGACATCGTCGTGCCGTCCGACTACATGGTGAAGATCATGATCGGCGAGCGGCTGCTGCTCGAGACCAAGCCGAACCAGATGCCCAACTTCAAGAATTTGAGCAAGAAATGGGTCGACGTCTATTTCGACGAGGGCCGCAACTACTCGGTCCCGTGGCAGTGGGGCACGACCGGCGTCACCGTCAACACGAAGACCTACAAGGGCGACATCAACACCTGGTCCGTCATCTTCGATCCACCGGACGAGCTCAAGGGCAAGATCAACGTGGTTCCTGAAATGAACGACGTGATGAACGCCGCGCTGTTCTACAAGGGTTTCCCCTACTGCAACAGCAACCGGGAACAGCTCAAGGAAGTCAGCGACATGCTGGTGGCGGCCAAGAAGCACTGGCTATCGATGGAGTACGGCAATGTCGAACGCTTCGGCAAAGAGGACATCCACGCCGGCGTCAACTGGAACGGTGCCTCGATGCGGGCCCGGCTGTCCAATCCGGCAGTCGCCTACGGCTATCCCAAGGAAGGCATCGGCACCTGGATGGACAATGTCGTTGTGCTGAAGGATGCCAAGAACATCGAGAACGCCAAGCTGTTCCAGAACTTCATCATGGACCCGGAGAACGCGGCGCTGATCTCCGACTTCGCGAAATACGCCAACGCCATCGACGGCAGCGAGAAGTTCCTGCCGGCGGACTTCGCGGAAGCGCCGGAAATCAAGGCGCCCAGCTGGTACAAGCCGGTCTTCGTTCCGCCCTGCCCGCAGGAAGTGAACGAGCTTTACACCAAGATCTGGACCAACCTGATGAAATAGGCGGATCCGGCGAGTGCCCGGGGACATTGGCGTCCCCGGGCCGTCGTATGGGCAGGTCAGCGCCGTCATGACGGTTTCCGGCATCATGCAGGGCTTTCCGGTTCCGCCCACGTCGCGGGTGCCGCGCACGGACTGGGACCGTGCGCCATGGAACCGCTGGTCATTCCAGCACGTGCGCGAAATCGTGCCGACGGTGGAGGTGTGGCGCGGGCGTTGGCCGGTGCGGGACGTGCCGAGGGCAGAGCGCGATCTGGACGACATCTCCTTCGCGGCCGATGGCGGCCGCAAGCTGACCGTCGCCTGCTGGCTGGATGAGGATTTCACCGACGGCTTCATCGTCCTGCACCGCGGCGTGATTATATTCGAGCGCTACCTGAACGGCATGGACGAGCGCACGCTGCATCTGTCGCAGTCGGTGGCCAAGTCCGTCACCGCCACGGTCGCCGGAATCCTTATCGGACGCGGTCATCTCGACCCCGACCGGCTCGTCACGGACTACCTGCCGGAACTCGCGGATACCGCATGGAACGGCGCCCTTCTGCGGCACGTCCTCGACATGACCAGCGGGGTTCGTTTCATAGAGGAATATGAGAACCCCGACTCCGACATCGCCCTGTCGGACATCGCGTCGGGCTGGAAGCCCGAGCGCGGGCGGCGGGATGCGCCTGCATGCATTTGGGACCAGATCCTTGGACTCACGGTCCGCGACCGCGAGCATGGCGAGATCTTCCGCTACAAATCGATCGAGACCGACGTGCTGGCCCACTGCATGGAACGGGTGACGAACACGCGGTTGGCGGAGCTGGTCGGGCGTGAGCTGTGGGCGCCGATGGGCGCGGAGGAAAACGCGAATTTCACAGTCGATCCGGCCGGGTACGCGCTGGCCGATGGCGGGTTCAATGCCTGTTTGCGGGACTATGCGCGGTTCGCACAGTTGCATCTTGACGGCGGCGTGGTTGATGGCCGGCAGATCGTTCCGGCGGCCTGGATCGAGGATACCCGCAATGGCGATCCTGCCCTGTTCGGCCCGCCGTATGACGAAGTCCTGCCCGGCGGCGCGTACCGCAACCAGTTCTGGATCCCGAAGCCGGGAAACCGCGCCTATATGGCGCGCGGCGTCTTCGGCCAGGTGATCCACATCGATCCCGACCGCGAGATGGTCGCGGTAAAGCTCTCCAGCTGGCCGGAGTTCAGATCCCCGGCGCGGAGCCGGACTTTCCTCGCCGCGATCGCCGCCATCGCCGCCGCGCTGAACGGGTGAACCCGGATCGAAGACAGCGAGGACGTATTCAGCCCATGCCCGACCTTGACCTCTGCTACCTGCCTGCCACCGAGGCCGCCCGCCTGTTCCGCAGCCGCGAGCTGTCGCCGGTCGAGATGATGACGGCCGTGATCGCGCGGGCCGAGGCCGTCGATGGCGGGATCAAGGCGTTCACGTACACCCATTTTGACGAGGCGATGGCGCTGGCCCGGAAGGCGGAGGCGAAGTTCATGAAGCCGGATGCCCGGGTCCGCGCGCTCGAGGGGCTGCCGATCGCAATCAAGGACGAGAGCTACATCAAGGGCAAGCCGACCTCGACGGGCTCGCTGATCTACAAGGACTACATTGCCGATCACACCTCGCCCATCAACGCGCGAATCCTGCGCGCCGGCGGTATCGTGCACGCGCGGACGGCGACGCCGGAGTTCTGCTGCGCCGGCTACACCCATTCGCGGCTGTGGGGCGTGACGTCGAATCCTTGGAACCGCAAATACACGCCGGGCGGCTCCTCCGGCGGCTCGTCGGCGTCGCTCGCCGCGGGCACCTCGGC
>JBFIFO010000051.1:0-23324 GCA_041602815.1 Alphaproteobacteria bacterium
CCGGAGCCGGCCAGGACGGCGTGACCGGCGGCGGTGTCCCACTCCATGGTCCGCCCGAAACGGGGATAGATGTCGGCCTCGCCTGCCGCGACGAGGCAAAATTTCAGGGAGCTGCCGGCGGTCTTGCGGGCCGCGACCGGGTGGCCGCGCAGCAGCCGGTCGATCGCCGCGGGATCGCCGTGCCGGCGGCTGGCGACGACGGTAACGCCGCCGACCGGCGCCGGGCGGACGGTGATCGGCACGGCGGGTCGGCCGTGCACGATGCGTGTCGCCCCGACCCCGCGGATACCAGAATACGTAACGTCGAGGGCGGGCGCGTGAACGACGCCGAGCACCGGTTCGCACGCCACGATGAGCGCGATGTTGACAGTGAATTCGTCGTTGCGCTTGAGGAATTCGCGGGTGCCATCCAGCGGATCGACCAGCCAGAATCGGTCGTTGGAGATGTCAGGCAAGCGGCCTTCCGATGCCGCCTCCTCGGCGACGAGCGGGACTTGCGGGGTAAGTTCCGTCAGGCCGGCCTCGATGATCGCTTCGGCGGCAAGGTCCGCCGCTGTTACCGGGGACTTGTCGTCCTTCGTTTCGTGCTCGAAGTCGGTGGCGTAAATGTCCAGAATCGCGGCCCCGGCCCGCCGCGCCAGAGCAATGATTTCGGGCAACAGTGCGGCAATGTCGTTCACGGCTGGTCCTTGAGTCGAAACGCTATGTGGCCGGTACGCCAGAGCGACCGGAAGAAACGCAGCCCATGCATACGCAGTTTGTCCGGCGGGATCGCAAAATCGACGGCATCGAGGCTTTCGGATATCGTCCGGCTGCCGTCAATCGTCTGAAACATCGCCGCGAGGGCCGGCGGCAGGGTGAGCGGCGGGATGCGCGGGCCGGAAATCACGGCGGGCTTGCCGGCCGCGGCGGGCGTCAGGGTCGATCCGCGAAGCAGTGCGACCGCACGATCCGGGAACTTCGGATCGGCAAAATCGATGCGGTAGGCTTCGAGCGGCCGGTCCGCCCGACAGGCGCAGAAATCGTGACGCGATCGCAGGCCGCCGAGCAATTCCATGGCCCGCCAGCGCTCGGTGTCGGGCAGTTGTTCCAGGCGCTGGTACAGCGGGTGATTGTCGGGCACGCTTGCATCCGGATTGTAGTAGAACGGCTCGAGCCAGTCCTGGAAAACCAGGTCCGCTGATTTCACGAGTGCAAGGATGTCGTCGACGGCGTAGGGTCGGTCCTGTCTGTGCAGGAAAAGGTCGACCAGCCCGGCGTCGTATTTCATGTCGGTCGAACGTTCCGCGTAGGTTCGCAGCGGATGCTTTTCCGGGAGCAGCGGCAGCGTCGCCTTGACGAGGGCGATGTCCGCATCGGACTGGTCGGTCGCGCCGACGATGCGGAACAGCTCCTGCATCATGTAGACCGGTGCGCGCCCGTAGCGGCCGTACACCATGATGTAGATGACACCGTCCCGTCGCAGTACCTCACCCAACGCCCGGAGCCCCGCATCCGGGTCGCGCAGATGGTGCAGAACGCCCGAGCAGGCTATGAAATCGAACTCCTCGCCAAGCTGCGCAGCGTCTTCGAGACGCATGTGGCGGAGCGTCAGATTCTTCAGACCATGCTTCGCCTTGAGTTTTTCTTCATGCGCAAGGGAGGACTCGCTCAGGTCTATGCCGGTGACACGGGCCGTCGGATGCTGAAACGCGTAGCGGGCTGCCTGATTGGCGCCGCAGCCGGCGACAAGGATGTCGAGGCCGTCCCGGTAGCCAGTGGCGGGCCAGTAGACATCACCGAAATCACGAGCATCCCCGATGCTGATCCCGCCGCCGGCGAGCCACGATTCGAGATCTTCCACCGGCTGCGGGTAAATCCAGCGTTCGTACTGGGCTTGAACCTTGTCCTTCATGCGCCGCCCCGGAAGGCCGACAACAGGCGGTGATCTTCGACCCTCCGTACCGGCTGGCCGATGCCGAAACGTTCCATATGCGATGACCCGGTCGCGATGCTGTGCGGCGCGATGATAGGGCACACATCGGGGTGGCGGTCAATGCGATAGTGTCTGTCGCGTTCGAATTTGCATCGTTCCGACAACATGTGCAGGGAGCCGGAAAAAGGCCCCGGCGGATTTCTCCAGCCGGGGCAGGGCCGCAGGAAACCGATGCGCCGCGGTACGGCCGGAACCGCGGCGAGTTCCGGCGCTAGTCGAACGCCTCCTCCCAGGTGCCCCGGGTCGAGGCGCGCGAGTATTCGGTGGCGCGGTTCTCGAAAAAATTGGCGTGTTCGACCCCGTTGAGGATTTCGTCGAGCCAGGGCAGCGGGTTGTCGCCGGCTTCATACATCGTGGGCAGGCCGAGCTGCAGGAGGCGGCGATCAGCGATGTAACGGATGTACGCCTTGACTTGGTCGGCGGACAGCCCGTCGACACCGCCCATCTCGAACGCAAGGTCAATGAAAGCGTCCTCATGGTCGACGATGGTGGCACAGGCGACAGAAAGATCGCGGCGCAACGCGTCGGTCCACACCTGCGGATTCTCCTCAATGAAGGTGTGGAACAGGCGAATCGCGGAATTGGTGTGCAACGTTTCGTCGCGTACCGACCAGGTAACGATCTGGCCCATGCCCTTCATCTTGTTGAAGCGGGGGAAGTTCAGCAACATCGCAAAGCTGGCGAACAGCTGCAGGCCTTCGGTAAATCCGCCGAAGACGGCAAGCGTGCGGGCGATATCCTCCGGCGTGTCGACGCCCCACCGCTGCATGTAGTCGTATTTGTCCTTCATGGCCTTGTATTTCATGAAGGCCTGGTACTCGCTCTCCGGCATCCCGATGGTATCGAGCAGATGGCTGTAAGCGGCGATATGGACCGTCTCGATGTTGGAAAAGGCCGCCAGCATCATCTGCACTTCGGTCGGCTTGAAGACCCGCGCATAATGCCGCATGTAGCAGTTATTCACCTCGACATCCGCCTGCGTGAAGAACCGGAAGATCTGCGTCAGCAGGTTCCGTTCCGCGTCGGTCAACTTGTTGCGCCAGTCCTTGACGTCGTCGGCCAGCGGCACTTCCTCGGGCAGCCAGTGGATGCGCTGTTGGGTCAGCCACGCATCGTAGGCCCACGGATACCGGAAGGGCTTGTAAATATGGTCGGCGTCAAGCAGGGACATGGCAGGCGCTACCGCGGTATCTGGTCGGCTGAAACGGACCGGGAAAGGCGGCCGCCGGATCCGGTGGCGTCGCGCTGCAATGCACGGATCGCGGATTCCGTGGTGATTTCGCGCAAGGCGACGGGACGACCGTATTCGATCCGCCAGCCATACTCGCCGGGGACGTTGAATCGGTCGCGGCGAATCACCGACTTGATGACGTCCGGCGCAATCCGGTAGAGCGCCGGGTCGCGGCCCGAAATAGGCCTGGCCCGGGCCCAAGCGGCTTCGACTTCGGGGTCGACGGTCTGTTCGGTCATGCTTTGTCGTCCTCCTTTCTGCGCCTTACTGGCAGGCGAGGCATTCCTCATAGTCGGTGGGTTCGCTGGCAGCGGGCCTGTCTTCACCGTTGACCGGGCCGTAATGCGGCACGGTCCCGGGTGCCGCGACGCCCGTTGCACGGGCCACGGTCTCTGCACGCTGAATCGATTTGGAGCGGCAGTAGTAAAGGCTCTTCACGCTTTTCTTCCAGGCCTGGAAATGCAGCTGATGCAGGTCGCGTTTGTGCACGTCGGCCGGCAGGAAGAGGTTGAGCGACTGCGACTGGCATATGTAGCGCGCGCGGTCCGCCGCATGTTCGATCAGCCAGCGCTGGTCGATCTCGAACGCGGTGCGGAACACCGCCTTCTGGACCTCATCGAGGCAATCGAGGTGTTGAACCGACCCCGCGTTCGTCGAGATCGACGACCAGGTTTCGTCGTCGTCGCGCCCCAGTTCCGCGAGCAGGCGCTTCAGGTGCCTGTTCCGCACCGTGAACGAGCCGCTCAGCGTCTTGTGGGTGAAGCTGTTGGCAGCGATCGGCTCGATGCCCGGCGATGTGCCGCCGCAGATGATCGAAATCGACGCCGTCGGTGCGATCGCCAGCTTGTTGGAGAACCGCTCGGCGATGCCGTATTCCGCGGCGTCCGGGCAGGCGCCACGCTCTTCCGCCAGCGCGCGGCTGGCCGCCTCGGCGCGCTCCCGGATGTGCCTGAACATCCGGACGTTCCAGACCTTCGCCATCACGCCCTCGAGCGGGATCATCCGCGACTGCAGGAACGAGTGGTATCCCATCGCGCCGAGTCCGACCGACCGTTCGCGCATCGCCGCATAGCGGGCGCGCGCCATGCTGTCCGGGGCATGCGCGATGAAATCCGACAGCACATTGTCGAGGAACCGCATGACGTCTTCGATAAACGTCGTGTGCCCCTCCCATTCGAGGAATTTTTCCAGGTTGAGCGATGACAGGCAGCAGACCGCCGTGCGCTCGCGCCCGTGTTGGTCCACGCCAGTCGGCAGGGTGATTTCCGAACACAGGTTGGACGTCTTGACCGCGAGCCCGGCGAGCTTGTGATGCTCCGGCACCGCGCGATTTGCGTGGTCGACATAGACGATGTACGGCTCACCCGTCTCGATGCGCGCGGTGAGGATGCGGATCCACAGATCGCGGGCTGCAACCGTGCGAAGTACCGCTCCATCCTTCGGGCTAACGAGCGCCCATTGCCGGTCGTGCTCGACCGCACGCATGAAGGCGTCGCTGATCAGCAGACCATGATGCAGGTTCAGCGCCTTGCGGTTCGGATCGCCGCCGGTCGGACGGCGCAACTCGATGAACTCCTCGATTTCAGGGTGGTTCACCGGGACGTATACCGCTGCGCTGCCGCGGCGCAGGCTACCCTGGCTGATCGCCAGGGTGAGCGAGTCCATGACTCGGATGAACGGGATGACACCGGAGGTCTTGCCGTTTATGCCGACAGCTTCACCGATCGAACGCAGGTTTCCCCAGTAACTGCCGATCCCGCCGCCACGTGCCGCCAGCCAGACATTTTCGTTCCACAGGTCGACGATGCCTTCCAGGCTGTCCGAGGCCTCGTTCAGAAAACACGATATCGGAAGGCCCCGCCTGCGCGCACCGCCATTCGACAACACCGGTGTAGCCGGCATGAACCAGAGCCGGCTGATATAGTCGTACAGGCGCTGCACATGCGCCGAATCATCGGCGAAATGCATTGCCACACGCGCAAAGAGATCCTGGTAGCTTTCGCCGGGAAGAAGGTAACGGTCGTCCAGCGTTTGCCGGCCGAATCTCGTCAACAGCGAATCGCGGCGTCGGTCGACGCGAACCCGGATGCCGCGATCGTTTTGCGCGCAATCGCGGACCGTATCGGCCGCGACGCCTGCGTCTCCGCCGCCGCCGGTTTTTTCCACAGAAAGCTCCACCTCGGGGTCTTCAAGGAACGGGGACGAGTCCGTGCCGGCGTCTGCTGCGATTCCCTCGTCTTCCCGAGGCGCCCGCAAAAGCAGCTCGGCCGGTTGGTCCATCGTTATCCCCCATTTTCACAGCCTGTGGAAAGGAAAACCTGTGCAAAAAACACAAGATATCGTGGTTGCGGTTGACGACAATACCATATTTCGATTTATTGTCACCGTGAACGAAACGGGAACAAATGGCATGATACAGCGATGCGAACCGGCGTCAAGTGAGTCCCGCACAACCCGCTGGCGTGTCACATCGCGGGGACGATTCGCCGAGTCGCGGCGTTTTCTGGCATGATCGAGCGATGTGCGGACGATTCAGCCTGACCCTGCCGGTTGACGCCATGGGCCGCCTGTTCGGAATTGCCTCGGACGCAGTGCCGGATATGATGCCGCGGTACAACATCGCGCCGTCGCAGGCGGTGGCGGTGATCCGGCGGCGTGGCGATACGGCAGTGCGCGAACTCGTGCTCCTGCGGTGGGGGTTCGTCCCAGCCTGGGCGCGCGACCCGGAATCGATGCGCCGGCCGATCAACGCGCGCGGAGAAACCGTCTCCGCCAAGCCGATGTTCCGCGACGCCTTTCGCCACCGCCGCTGCCTTATCCCCGCGGACGGGTTCTACGAGTGGAAACGGACGGCCGCCGGCAAGCAGCCCTGGAGAATTCAGCGCGCGGACGGAGCCCCGTTCGCGTTCGCCGGCGTCTGGGACCGCTGGAAGGGTCGGGATGGTCGGGAGATAGAGAGCTGCGCCATCCTGACCACCGAGGCGAACGACGCGGTGCGCCCGATCCACGACCGCATGCCGGTCATGCTCGATATCGGTCGGTTCGGACCTTGGCTTGAAGCATCCGCTGTAGAGGCATCCGATCTGATCGAACCCTACCGCGGTGCGCTGGAAGTCTATCCCGTGAGCCGCCGGCTCAACGATCCCAGCGAGGACGATGCGGCGCTGATCGAGCCTGCGTCGGAGGATTCGCCACCGTCTTCCGCGGTGCCGGCCCCCGACGATCCGGAACCGTCCCTGTTCTAGCGCGGTGCCCGGTAAGGCCGCTCCAGCCCGCTCCTCCACCGGGCCACCCACAGTGTACGATGTCGTTGGGTCGCCGGGCGGGCGAGCGGGCCGGCGCCGATTCCACGTAACCGGATAGTGTGCTCGCGCAGCCTTTTCGCCCCGGGGCGGCCCGGGTCAGTGGAGGATCTGGCTGAGGAAGAGCTTGGTTCGGTCCGATTGCGGATTACTGAAGAAGTTCTCCGGGTCGTTCTGCTCGATGATTTCGCCCTCGTCCATGAAGATGACCCGATTGGCGACAGTGCGCGCAAAGCCCATTTCGTGGGTTACGACGATCATCGTCATGCCCGTCTTGGCGAGGTCGACCATGACGTCGAGCACCTCCTTGATCATCTCGGGATCGAGCGCCGAGGTCGGCTCGTCGAAAAGCATGATCTTCGGACTCATGCACAACGACCGCGCGATCGCGACGCGCTGCTGCTGGCCGCCCGAAAGCTGGCCCGGATATTTCAACGCCTGCTCCGGGATCTTGACGCGCTCCAGGTACTTCATGGCGATCTTGTCGGCTTCCGCCTTCGGCATCTTGCGCACCCAGATCGGCGCCAGCGTCAGGTTCTCGAGCACGGTCAGATGCGGGAACAGGTTGAAGTGCTGGAACACCATGCCCACCTCACGCCGGACCTGATCGATATGCTTGAGGTCGCTGGTCAGCTCGATGCCGTCGACGATGATGGTGCCCCTCTGGTGCTCCTCCAGCCGGTTGATGCATCGGATCATGGTCGATTTGCCGGACCCGGACGGCCCGCAGACGACGATGCGTTCACCCTTGTTTACGGTCAGGTTGATGTCCTTGAGCACGTGGAAATCGCCGTACCATTTATGCATTCCGGTGATTTCGATCATCGGCTCCTTGGACACCCGCATTTTCGCTTTTTCCACTGACGCTTCCGCCATTCTTCGTAGCTCCCTCGGGATCGATCACCGGGCGTGGCCGGTGTGCAGTTTACGTTCGATATACATGCTGTAGCGCGACATGCCGAAGCAGAAGACCCAGAACACAAAGGCCGTGAACACGTACCCTTCCACGGCCATGCCAAGCCATTTCGGGTCGGTCGTCGCCGCCTGCACGATGCCCAGCAGATCGAACAGGCCGATGATCAGCACCAGGGTCGTGTCCTTGAACAGGCCGATGAACGTATTGACGATGCCGGGGATGACCAGCTTCAGCGCCTGCGGAAGGACGACCAGCCGCATCATCTTCCAGTAGCCCAGCCCCATCGCCCCCGCGGCCTCGTATTGCCCCTTGGGGATCGCCTGCAGTCCGCCTCGCACCACTTCGGCCATGTATGCCGCCGAAAACAGGGCGACGCCGATCAGCGCACGCAACAGCTTGTCGAAGTTGACACCTTCCGGCAGGAACAGCGGCAGCATCACCGACGACATGAACAGGACCGTGATCAGCGGCACGCCGCGCCACAACTCGATGAAAGCGATCGAGACGGACCGTATGGCCGGCATGTCGGAGCGGCGGCCCAGCGCGAACAGGATGCCGATCGGCAGCGATGCCGCGATGCCCGTTCCGGCGACCACCAGGGTCAGGAACAGGCCGCCCCATCTGGCGGTTTCCACGTAAACCAGCCCGAATCCGTCGCCGACCCACAGGAAATATGCGATGAAGGGGTAGATGAAGATCAGCAGGAAAGTGATCCAGGCCTTCACAGAGGCCCGGTTGAGCGTGACCAGCCCGAAGGCGATAAACGCGGTCATCAAGCCGATCGCCCCGGCTTCCGGCGCCGCGAACGGGCTGACGGCGTAACGCGCCGCAATCCCTGAACCGGCCACCACCGCCAGCCGGATGAGGAAGCCGATCAGGGCATTGTTCTCGCTGCCGGGCAACAACGTGCCCAGCCTTGCATAGGTCAGGCCATAGGGTACGAACATCATGAGGGCGATGACGACGGCCGGACCAACTCCGTACGCCAACAACGACAAAAGCGTCGCGCCGGCCGCAATTCCAAGGCCGATGCCGCGTTTGATCCATTCTTCGCGCAGGAACAGCGGCGTGACCGCGAAAACGAGCAACAGAAAGGAGAAATCGACCCGCCACCGCTCGAGCTCGGGGTAGAACCCGTACATGAACTGGCTGAACCGGGCGCCGACGAACACCCAGCAGGCGTGGATCAGCGCGCCACTCTCCGTCTGGCAGGCCTCGCGGCCTTCGCCGGTCCAAACCGCACCGAACACCGCGAAATCCAGCACTTGCCAGATGGCCACGAAGCTGATCACAAGCCCGATCAATGTGAGTAGGGCGTTGTACCAGGGATGCAGCAAGTTGTGGTACATCCAGCCGTATACGCCGACCTCGCTCTTCGGCGGCGGCAGGTCTTCGTGACGGTCGTGCTTGACGATGGCGCTGCTTTGCGTGGAATCGGTCATTGCGTCACCTCTCCACCAGCGCCATTTTCCTGTTGTACCAGTTCATGAAGGCCGAAATCGAAAGGCTCAATCCCAGATAGATCGCCATCGTGATGCCGATGACCTCCACGGCCTGGCCCGTCTGGTTCAGCACCGTTCCCGCGAACACGGAAACCAGTTCGGGATAGGCGATCGCCGCGGCCAAAGAGGAGTTTTTGGTCAGATTCAGATACTGGCTGGTCAACGGCGGGATGATAACGCGCAGCGCCTGTGGGATAATCACCAACCGCAGCGTCGGACTGTTCCGCAGGCCCAGTGAACGCGCGGCCTCGGTCTGGCCGTGGCTGACCGCCAATATGCCGGCCCGCACGATTTCGGCAATGAAGGCCGCTGTGTAGGCCGAAAGGGCCAGCAGCAGCGCCACGAACTCCGGGATCATCACCAGCCCGCCGGTGAAATTGAAACCCCGAAGCGCGGGATATTCGAACGACAGCGGCACGCTGCCATGGATGAGGATCGCAACGACCAGCCCCAGCACCGGCAACCCGAAAATCATGCCGAGCGAAGAGACGAAGACAGGGAACTGTTCGCCGGTATCGTACAGGCGTTTGCGGGCCCAACGACCAAGAAAGACGACGCCGACGATTGCCGCGACGAAACCCAAGACGATAAGCTCGAACCCGTCGCCGAACAGCGGTTTCGGCGTATAGACGCCGCGGTTGTTGATGAACACGGATTCGCCGATCGCGTAGCTTTGTCGAGGTCCGGGCACCGCACGCAGCACGGCGAAGTACCAGAAGAAGATCTGCAGCAGCAGCGGGATGTTGCGCAGCGTTTCGATATAGACGGTCGCCATCCGGCTGATCAGCCAGTTGGACGAGAGTCGCGCGATGCCGACGATGAAGCCGATGATCGTCGCCAGCACAATGCCGATCGCCGACATCAGGATGGTGTTCAGCAGGCCGACCCAGAAGGCGCGGCCATAGGTCGACTCCTCGCTGTACTCGATCAGCGTCATGATGATGCCGAATCCGGCGGTGGAATTCAGAAAATCGAAGCCCGAGGCGATGCCCTGGCGTTCCAGGTTGGCGGTCGTGTTTTGAAACAGGTACCAGCCAAATCCGCCAATAAACGCCACGACCAGCAGCTGGAAGAAGATGCTGCGGAACTTTGGATCATTCCAGAATGCGGTACCCCCGCGAGCGGTGGTATCTCCCCGTGACGCCATATTTCGTCCCTGTCCGGCCTTGTCATTTTGCGTAAGCGAATACGAAAGGCCAGCCCAAGTCAAACATTTCCGTGTCCACCGTTGGTCGACACGTCGTGCAGAAACGAAACGCCCCCGGCCGTGTGCCGGGGGCGCAATCCGTTACGTCAGGCTCACCGGAACGGCGGGGCGTACAGGATCCCCCCGGCGTTCCACAGCGCGTTCAGGCCGCGGTCGAGCTGCAGCGGCGTGTCGGGACCGACATTCCGGTTGTAGCTCTCTGCGTAGTTGCCGACCTTCTTGAGGATGTTGTAGGCGAAATCCTTGCCGAGGCCGAGCTGCTCGCCGAAATTGGCCTCCTGGCCGAGCATGCGCTTTACCTCGGGGTTGGTCGAAGTCTTCATCTGGTCGACATTTGCCGAGGTGATGCCCATCTCCTCGCCGATGATCATCGTGTTCAGGGACCACCGCACGATGTCCGCCCACTGGCTGTCGCCGTGGCGCACGGCGGGGCCGAGCGGCTCCTTGGAGATGATCTCGGGCAGCACGACGTGCGCGTCCGGTTCCTTCAGCTTGGTGCGCTGGGCGGCAAGGCCCGAACGGTCGGTGGTGTATACGTCGCAGCGGCCGGCATCGTAGGCCGCGACAACTTCGTCCGCCTTCTCGAAGGCCACCACCTTGTAGTCCATCTTGTTGGCGCGGAAATAATCGGCCACGTTCAGCTCGGTGGTCGTGCCCGTGTTCGTGCACACTGCGGCGCCGGCCAGCTCCTTGGCGCTCTTCACGCCGAGGTCCTTGCGCACCATGAAGCCCTGGCCGTCATAGTAGTTGACCCCGACAAACTCGAGGCCCAGCGAGTTGTCGCGGCTGAACGTCCATGTGGTGTTGCGCGACAGCACGTCGACTTCGCCCGACTGCAGCGCGGTGAAACGTTCCTTCGCGGAAAGCGGAACATACTTGACCTTCTTGTCGTCGCCGAAGATCGCGGCGCCGATGGCGCGGCAAACGTCGACATCGATGCCGGTCCAGTTGCCCTTGTCGTCAGGATTGGAAAATCCGGGCAGTCCCTGGCTGACGCCGCAGAGGACATGGCCGCGGGACTTCACTGCATCGAGCGTCTGCGCCTCGGCCGCGAAGCCGACAAGAGTCAGCGCCGCAGCGGCGGCGATTGCTTTGTGGAATTTCATCGGTGTTGTTCCCTGCAAGTTCTGATTCGTTGTTTGATCCGGCATATCGCCGGGAAGGACCACGAGACGGCACGGCCGTCCGTCCTTGCGGCCCATAATAACGAGCTTGGCACGGAAGAAAACCCGTAGTTTTTTGGGCACATAACGCTGCGGTTCGCAAGGATTGACGGGGCCAACACGCCGCGCGTAGGGGTGGCGGGGGAGCGTCCAAACCCGCCACCGACGCCGCTGCGGCATTCGTCGCCGCCGGACAGAGCCGTTGATACGGCAGAAAACTGCCATTCATGGAGCTGGATGGTGGGCGCGGCTGGGATTGAACCAGCGACCCCCGCCGTGTGAAGACGGTGCTCTCCCGCTGAGCTACGCGCCCGGATAACCGGTGTTGCGGCACATGTACGACCGGCCCTCGTGCGTGTCAACCCGGCCGTGGCATGGCCGGCCGCGGATCCCGCCGATGGCCCGATACATATTTTTGCGACCGCCACTTACCTTGCCGCCTGCGCGTACACAGATAACTGCGGTGTAGCGCCAGATAATCTGGGGCGGCACAGCACTCTTGAGGAGGAAATGAAGGATGAATAGGGATGCGTTCACGATTGCGGTCGTCAGCGGGTCTCTCCTGGGGTTCGCCTCGGCCGCGGTTGCGGACGAGGTCAACGTTGAAATGCGTGAGATCAACGCGCGGGGTGTATGGGACGTGGTCGGCAGCGTCAAGGCGACCGACACGCCCGACGGCCTGGTTCTCACAATTGCGTTGACCGATCTTCCGGGGGGGCCGCACGGTTTCCATCTGCACGAAAACGGCAACTGCGGGCCCGGCTCCGCTGCGGGCGGCGTCGCCGCGGGCATGGCGGCCGGGGGCCACTATGATCCGAACAAAACCGGTCGCCATATGGGGCCCGCGGCGCGCGGCCATCTCGGTGACCTGCCGGTCATCTACGTCCAGACCGACGAGGACGGCGGCGTGCCGTACAAAGGGACGCTGTTTGCACCGTACCTGAAAGTCTCCGACATGCGCGGCCGGGCGCTGGTGATCCACAAGGACGGCGACAACTACGCGGATGAGCCGAAATCCAACGGCGGCGGTGGCGACAGGATTGCCTGCGGCGTGGTCCCGAATTGAGGCACCCGTAACGATCGGACAGGGATTGATCCGTGCGAGGAGGGGGCACGCACCGCGTGTCCCCTTTTCCACACCGGACGTGGCGAGGTTCGAGGCCGCTTCGGCAAGGCGCGGTCATGGCGGAGCCTTTTCCGCCGCAAATTATTGAAACACAAAGTTACTGGAGACAGCGGCCGGTTTTCGATAGGTGTAGAACTGGCGTGGTCGGTTGCGCCGCAATGTCTTCTCAGTGATTTCGGCGGAAAGGCACGAACAAATGGGATTCCGGCGGCGGCGCAGGGGTGGGATCGCGCTGACAGCAGATCCGTCACGAAAAGCGATGTTGCGAGGTTTGGCCATGGCGCTCGCCATGGCGATGCTCGTCATCATTATGGCGATTTCGGGCCCGAGGCCTGCCGCATCGGCGGAAGGCGTGGCGCTGGGCTACGAAGGTTATCTCGGCGGCCTGCACCTGCTGACCGCGGAGGTGGAGCTGGCGCGCAGCGACGACGCATACCGGATGGAGACCCACGCCAAGGGCCGCGGGATCGTCGGCTGGTTCTTGAGCTGGAGCAGCAACGCGGTGACCGAGGGCGTCGTCGAACCCGACGGCGTTTTGAAACCTCGCTGGCATGAGCGAAAAATCGCCCAGCGCGGGCGGAACCCCAAGGCGATCCAGATCGAATATCGTGACGATGGGGTGCCGATGGTGGCCCGCATGCGGGTCGGCGATGCGGCGAATTTCCAGGAGGCCGTGGAGCGGCGCGGCACGATGGACCCGATGAGCGCGGTGACCGCGATCGTCGACCAGATGGCCGCGGGCACCTCGTGCACGGGCAACTTCCCAGTGTTCGATGGCAAGCTGCGCTATGACGTGACCGCCAAGATGGGCGATTCCGGCACCCTCGGCGGCAACAAATACATGATGTACAGCGGCGATGCGGACCGTTGCGATCTCGTCCTCAAGGCGATCGACGGGTTCGACGATGACGAGCCGAGGGGTAATCCGCGCAACCGCGGCAGCGCCGACGACGATACGATGATCCTGACGATGTGGTTCGCCAGCCCGGCGCCCGACCTGCCCGCCGTTCCGGTAATGGCCTCGGCACGCACCGACTACGGGGGTCTCAGGATCTACCTGGCACGCGCCGAGACCGCCATCGTGCCGGCCATGGGCCAGCGAGCCGAGGCGCGCTGACCGACTAAACGTCGCATCAACTTACCGAGCGCAGCGCCGCCTCCTCCAGCCCCTCGACGCAGTGCGCGACCCATTGTGCCTTGAGTTTCTCGTGCACCGAATTCTGGCGCAGGCGGCTGTTCAAACCGTCCCAGTCGACCGAGTCGAGCGGCTGATCCTGGTTGAAGCATGAGAAGACGTAGCTGCGCTCACCGGTCACCGGGTCGACATGGGGCTGCAGGCACTGGGCGCAAATTTCCTTCATCATGCACTGCATCGGCGAGTTGATCGAGCCGATGGCGAAATGGTGTTCCTTCAGGAACGGACGAAGCACGGTATGCCGCGCCGCCGTCACCGCCGCCATCATGCGGTCGGACCCGATGGCGATGATGCGGTCGACATCGGCAACCGGAATGTCCTGTTCGCCCAGCTCGCCCGAAGCATAGGCCCGCATCGCCTCGACGATGTTCCCGACGATCGCGCGGTCCTGCGGCCGGGCCGGCCGGAATCCCGGCGCTTCGTCGCAGCACCAGACGATGGCGTCGGCCGCGCGCTCGATCTCCTCGATCTTGTAGCGGTCGCCCACCTGCTTGTAGCCGGCGAAATACAACACCCTGCTGCCCGCGGCGCGCAGTGCCTGGCCGATCGAGAACAGCACCGCGTTGCCGAGCCCGCCGCCTGCCAGCAGCACCGTCTCGCCCTCCGGAATCTCCGTCGGCGTGCCGGTCGGACCCATCAGCACAACCGGCTCGCCGGGTTGCAGGAACCGGCACAGGCTGCTCGATCCGCCCATCTCCAGGACGATGACCGAGATCAGGCCCGCCGTCTTGTCCACCCAGGCGCCGGTCAAAGCCACGCCTTCCATGGCCAGGGTGGTGCCGCTCGCCGTCACGGCATGCGCTTCGTAGTTCTGCAGGCGGTAGAATTGACCGGGCCGGAACCTCGCGGCGGCTTGCGGGGCGCGCAGCACGACCTCGACAATTGTCGGGGTGAGCCGCACCACCCGTTCTACCGTCGGGCGTAGAATGCGGCTGAGTTCCGCGATGAACTCAGGGCCGGGTTTCCCGCTGGCCGGCGGCACTGCCTCGAGCAGGCGGCTGACCACCGGAAAGCCTTGCTTGGCGCTGCCCATGGCCTTGACGACATTGCCGAAATAGCTTGGATGCAGGTCGCCGAAGAAGCTCACGTAACGACCGTCGCCGGCCAACGACATCAGAACGTTGACAGGGTCCGGCTTGGCCGCCGATCGCTCGGGCTTGACCGGCCGTCCGTCGGCGTCGATCGCCTGGAAGTAACGGCCGTCGAGCTCAAAGCTGCCGGGGTCCTCGCGGGCGAGGATCGTATTGGGTTGCGTCCCGGCGGCCATGAAAATGCTGCGCGCCGGCAACACCGCCTCCGCGCCGGAGCGCCACGTGTCGTCGTCGCCGCGTACCTGATGCACGGCCTTTAGCCCGCTCGCGTGGCCACAGGCATCGACCTCCACCGCGACCGGTGCCAGGCATTCGGCGAAGCTGATACCCTCCTGCAGCGCCTTTTCGACCTCCTCGTGGTTCAGCCTGTAGGACGGGCTGTCGATCAGGCGCTTGCGGTAGGCGATGGTCACGCCGCCCCAGCTATTCAGCAGCGGCAGGATCTCGGGTTTGCGGCCTGCCGCCGTCGCGGCCTCGCGTTCGGCGCGGATTGCGCGGCCGTGCCCCAGGAACTCGTCGGCGATGCCGCGTTCCTCCTCGTCCCAGGCGGCCCGCACCGCCGGCTCACCCTTTTCGGCGACCAGCACCTCGTAGCGCGCAAGAAACCTCTCGACCTGCCGCGGGTAATAGGCGAGCGCCTCGGTTGCCGTATCGATGGCGGTGAGGCCACCGCCAATGACCACGGCCGGCAGGCGCAGCTGCATGTTGGCGACGGTATCCTTGCGCGCCGCCCCGGTCAGTTGCAGTGCCATAAGGAAGTCGGATGCCGTGCGGACGCCGCGCGCCAGATTGTTCGGCATGTCGATGATCGTCGGCTTGCCGGCGCCGGCCGCCAGGGCGATATGGTCGAATCCCAGATCCCAGGCATCCTGCGGTGTGACGGTCCCGCCGAAGCGGACGCCGCCGAACAGTCCGAACCCGGCGCGGCGCTCGAGCAGCAGCCGAATCAATTTCAGGAAGTTCTTGTCCCAGCGCACGGTGATGCCGTATTCGGCGACGCCGCCGAACCCCGCCATCACCCGCTCGTCCAGATTCTCGTACAGCGCGCCCACGTCGCGGATCGGCTCAAACGGAACCCGCTCGCCGCGCGCGCCGATGCCGCCGATGCGGTCGGGCAGTGGCTCGATCTTCAGCCCGTCGATGCCGACCACCGTGTGCCCCTCGTTCAACAGGTGGTGCGCCAGGCTGAATCCGGCCGGGCCCATGCCGACCACCAGCACCTTGCGGCCGCTGTCCGCCTTCGGGTAAGGACGTCGCAGATCGAGCGGGTTCCATCGCGTCAGCAGCGCGTAGATCTCGAACCCCCAGGGCAGGGCCAGAACGTCCTTGACGGTGCGCGTCTCGGCCTGCGGGATGTCCACCGGGTCCTGCTTCTGGTAGACGCACGACTTCATGCAGTCGTTGCAGATGCGATGGCCGGTCGCGGCGACCATCGGGTTGTCGACCAGGATGACCGCGAAGGCGCCGATCGGCACGCCGTCCGCCTTCAGCTTCTGGAACTCGGAAATCTTCTCTTCCAGCGGGCACCCGGCGAGCGTGATGCCGAGCGGATTTCGGCGGAACGGGGCGCGGCCCGGCGCATCCGCCTTCGGTTTCTCGCGCAGCCCGCGCGCGCACGAATCGCGGCCCTGCTTGTGGCACCAGATGCAGTAGTTCGCCTCGCTCAGCGCGCCTGCTATGTCGGTGCCCTGATCGGTCAGGGCGAATCCGTCGCGGCGGCGCAGCCGCTCGGGCGCCATCCGGTGCCGCGTGAATCCTTCGCTGCTGTCGCTCACCATGTGCGCGACCAGATCCTCGAAGTCCAGTTTCCGCGGTTCCTTGAACAGCACGCCGGCCCCGTGTTTCGCCTGCCCCGCCGCACTGAGGGTCGCCCAGGCGGCATAGCGCTCGGCGGTATTCAACTGCTCGGCGTGGGCCTCTTCGTCCTGTTCCCAGGCGGCGACGGCATTGGCGAAGGAGAGCTCCGTCAGCGGCGCACCTATCAGGGTCTCGATCTCGCGGGTGAGCGCCTCGCCGTCCAGCGACTCAGCCGTCTCCGCGTCGGTCCGTTTGACGGCACGGCGCTGCACGAAGTTGCGCTTGACCGTGTAGATGGGCGCGAGCTCCACATGCCGGTCGACGAGCTCGGCCAGTTCGTCGCCGATCCCGAACAGCTCCGCCACGAACCGTTCGAGGTGCGGGGCGACGGCCATCATGAGTTCCGATTCGGCAAGCGGGGTCATCGCGGCCGGATCCGCGCGCCCCGCTTCCAGCGCCGCGCGCAGTTCTGGCTCCGCCGCACCGAGGGCGTCGAGAAAGATCGAATCGAGGCGCACCAGCCCGTCGCGGTCGTACAGGTCGTCGAAGGAAAGGCCGTGGCGCAAACGCAGCATCGGGGCTGGGCCTCGTCGTCATGGTGTTGCGGTCGGTCTGCGCTGCAACACGCAGCCGGCGGAAACTTATATGGCCTTCGCGCCGCACCCGGCCACTCTTTTCGCGGAGCGGGCCTGCCTCGGGAGAGCTAAATTCCCGCGGAAGCCAGTCGCTCCAGGGCCGCCGGGATGTCCGAAAACCGGTCGATGACGATGTCCGCGCCCAATTCCTCGGCCGGCTGCTTGCGGTATCCGTAGCTGACCGCGATCGAGCGCACGCCGGCGTTGGCCGCGACCTGGATGTCGTTGAGGCTGTCGCCGATCATGACCGCGCGATCGGGGGTCGATTCCAGCATTTTGAGGAGTCCCAGCAGATGGCCGGGATCGGGTTTGCGCACCGGCAGGGTGTCGCCGCCGGCCACTGTCCGGAAGAACCGCGCGAGATCGAGCGCATCGAGGATCTCCAGTGTGGGGGCCAGCGGCTTGTTCGTGCAGACCGCCATCCGGTGCCCCGCCGCGAGCAGCCGTGCCAGGGTTTCGATCACGTCGGGATAGGGCACGGTCTTGTCGGCCAGCGCGTCGCCGTAGAGAGCGCGGTACCGGGCGATGGCGGCTTCGATATCGTCGGGCAGGCCTCCCGTCGCCTCGTAGGCGCGTCGCACCAGGGCCGGCACGCCATCGCCGACCATGGCGACGACTTCGACCAGGTCGAGACGCCGACGCCCCTCCGCGGCAAGCAGCCGGTTGAGGCAGGCATGCAGGTCGGGCGCGCTGTCGATCAGCGTGCCGTCCAGATCAAATACGAGGTCGAGTGGTTCGGTTGCCATCGGGGGCGTTTTTTGCAAGATAACGCAACAAACTGCAACCGTCCGATACACAAAGTGACTTGGCGTGCGCGGGGGCCTTGTGGCAGGTTCCGCCGCAATGCGACTTGATTTGGCGATTCGTCCCGGAATGGTTCATGCCAGCTGATGACGTTACCGTGGTTCTTCTTGCCGCAGGCAAGGGGACGCGGATGAAGTCCGATACTCCGAAAGTCCTTCATCCTCTCGCCGGCCAGCCGCTGGTCGGGCATTCGCTGGCTGCGGCGGATGCCCTCGGGGCGGCGCGCTGCGTCGTGGTGGTGGGCCCGGACATGGCAGATGTCGAACGGGCCGTGGCGCCGCATCCGGTCGTGATCCAGGAGCGGCAGCTCGGCACGGCAGACGCGGTGATGGCGGCACGCGACGTGCTGGCGGACGCCGGAGGCGGGTCCGAAGGCGCCACGGTCCTCGTGCTCTACGCCGATACGCCGCTGATCAGGCCCGCAACACTGACCCGAATGCTGGAGGCGCGCAGGGCCGGCGCCGCGGTGGTCGTGCTGGGCTTCCGGCCGGACGATCCGGCGGCGTACGGCCGGCTCATGCTCGACGATGCGGGCGCGCTGCAGGCGATCGTCGAATACCGCGACGCCGACGAGTCGCAGCGCGCGCTCACGCTATGCAATTCCGGCGTGATGGCGATATCGGCGGCGAAGCTCTGGACCCTGCTCGACCGCATCGGCAACGACAACGCCAAGGGCGAGTACTACCTGACGGACATCGTCGCAGAGGCCCGAGCGGACGGGCTTTCCTGCGCGGTGGTCGAGGGTGATGCGGCCGAGGTGCTCGGCGTCAACAGCCGCAACGACCTGGCGGTGGCGGAAGCGGTCTGGCAGCAGGCGCGGCGGGCGTCCGCAATGGCCGAGGGCGCCACACTGCTCGACCCCGGCACGGTGTGGTTCAGCTACGATACCAGGATCGGCCGCGACGTCGTCATCGGCCCCTCGGTCGCGTTCGGGCCGGGAGTCACGGTGGCGGACGGCGCAGAGATCCGGGCCTTCTGCCATATCGAAGGCGCCGACATCGGGCCGGGCGCGATCGTCGGCCCGTTCGCGCGGCTGCGGCCGGGCGCGCGCATCGGCGCGCAGGCGCGGGTCGGCAACTTCGTCGAGGTCAAGAACGCGGTGCTGGGGGAGGGGGCGAAAGCCAACCATCTCAGCTACGTCGGCGACGCCGAGGTCGGCGCCGGCGCCAATATCGGCGCCGGCACCATCACCTGCAACAACGACGGCTATCTCAAGCACCGGACCCTGATCGGCGAGGGCGCCTTCATCGGCTCCAACACCGCCCTGGTGGCGCCGGTCAAGGTCGGCAAGGGGGCGCTGGTCGGCGCCGGCAGCACGATCACGAAGGACGTGCCGGACGATGCGGTGGCGGCGACCCGGGCGCGGCAGACCGTGGCGGAAGGCGCGGCCAAGGCCTTTCGCGCGCGCAAGGCGGCCGAGAAGGCCGCCCGCAAGAAGGAGGGTTGACCGCCCGTGTGCGGCATCATCGGCATCGTCGGCCGTCATGCGGCTGCGCCCCTGCTGCTGGAGGGGCTGAAGCGCCTCGAGTATCGCGGCTACGATTCCGCGGGGATCGCAACACTTTGCGATAACGGGATCGAAAGGCGCCGCGCCGAGGGCAAGCTCGTCAATCTCGAGGGCCGGCTCGGTAAACAGCCGCTGGCCGGCACCGTCGGGATCGGCCACACCCGCTGGGCGACCCACGGGGTTCCCAACGAGACCAACGCCCACCCGCACGCAACCGCCCGACTCGCCCTGGTGCACAACGGCATCATCGAGAATTTCCAGCAGCTGCGCGACGAGCTTTTGGATGCGGGCGCGACATTCGAGTCGGAAACCGACACCGAGGTGGTGGCGCATCTGCTGACCCGCTATCTCGAGGACGGGATGACCCCGGCGGAGGCGGTGGCGACGGCCCTGCCGAGGCTCGACGGCGCCTTCGCCATGGCCATCATCTTCGCCGGCGAGGAGGATCTGATGATCGGCGCCCGGCGCGGCAGCCCGCTCGCGGTAGGCTATGGCGACGGCGAGATGTATCTCGGATCCGATGCCATGGCGTTGGCGCCGCTGACGCAGCGCATCAGCTATCTGGAAGAAGGCGACTGGGTCGTTGCGACGCGTGACGGCGCGACGGTGTACGACGCGGCGAACAACGCGGTGGCGCGGCCGATCGTGCAGACCGCGCTGTCGGGGGCAATGATCGGCAAGGGCAATTACCGCCACTTCATGCTCAAGGAGATCTACGAGCAGCCGGCGGTGATCGGAGACACGCTGCACTCGATGCTGAACCCGGCCAGCCGGACGATCACCCTGCCGCCGATGCCGGTCGATCTGGCCGCGGTGCCGAAGGTCACGATCATCGCCTGCGGCACGGCGTTCTACGCGGGCATGGTCGCGAAATACTGGCTGGAGCAGATCGCCCGCATCCCGGTCGAGGTCGACATCGCATCGGAATTCCGCTACCGCGAGGCGCCGATGCCGGACGGCGGACTGGCCCTGTTCATCAGCCAGTCGGGCGAGACCGCCGATACGCTTGCGGCGCTGCGCTATGCGAAGGCGCAGGGCCAGACGATCCTGTCGGTGGTCAACGTGCCCGAGTCCTCCATCGCACGGGAATCCGAGGCCGTCCTGCCGACCCTCGCCGGCCCCGAGATCGGGGTCGCCTCGACCAAGGCCTTCACGACACAGCTGACCGTGCTGGTGTGTCTTGCGATCGCGGCCGCGCGGGCCCGCCGGACCATCGACGCAGAGCGGGAGGCGCAACTGTCGGCGGCGCTGGCGGAGGTCCCCGGGCGCGCCGCCGAGGTGCTGCGCCACGACGAGCGCATCGAGGCGCTGGCGCACGGCGTCGTGGAGGCGCGCGACGTGCTCTATCTCGGCCGCGGCGCCGCCTATCCGCTCGCCCTGGAAGGAGCCCTCAAGCTCAAGGAAATCTCGTACATCCATGCCGAGGGATACGCGGCCGGCGAAATGAAGCACGGGCCGATCGCGCTGATCGACGAGGACGTCCCGGTCATTGTCATCGCGCCGACGGATCCCCTGTTCGAAAAGACGGCATCCAACCTGCAGGAGGTGATCGCTCGCGGCGGCCGCGTCATCCTCCTGTCCGATGCCGAGGGCGTGGCGCGCGTCTCGGCCCAGGCGAAACCGGAAGCCAGCATCGCGCTGCCGGCGGTCGACCCGTTCGTCGCCCCGATCCTGTATGCCATCCCGGTGCAGCTGCTGGCGTATCACACCGCTGTGCTCAAGGGCACCGACGTCGACCAGCCGCGCAACCTCGCCAAATCCGTGACGGTCGAGTAGCCGGCACGTCATGGAGGCGGACGCCGCAACCAGCCCGCAGGTCACGGTCCTGCTCGCCGTCGCCGCCGTCGCGGTGATCTGGATGTTCCTTTGGAAGACCAAGACGGAACGCAGGGCGACCCGGCTCATCGACTGGGTCTGGCAGAACTACCCGGAGGCCTGGGCGGCGCTGCCCTGGCTCTACCGCAACCTGCTGCGTGAGCGCGGGCTCGCTGTGCTGGCCCGGCGCCAGGCGATTCCCGATCCCTATTTTGCACATGAATTCGGCGAGATAGCGCCGCTGCGCAACCACATCGTCATCGCCGGCGCGATCGCGGGCGGCGCCATCGCACTGATCGTGTTCGGCACCGGCTTTCTCGGCTGGCGCTGGTAGCCGGGCGGGCGCTCAGACGGTCGCATACCAGAGCGCGACGCCGAGGCAAGCTGCGACCGCGAGGGTCGGCAGCATGCCGACCCTGAACCGCAGCATCGCGATCAATGCCGCGGCCGTCAGGGCCAGCGACGCAAGATCCATCGTCTGCCAGTCCGGCCAGAACACCCGGACGCCGGCGACGTGCAACTCGTCGACCCGGCCGAACGTGACGTGCAGGCCGAACCAGACGGCGAGGTTCAGGATGACCCCGACGACGGCCGCCGTGATCGCCGACAGCGCAGCGCCGAGAGACCGGTTGCCGCGCAGCGCCTCGATATACGGGGCGCCGAGGAAGATCCAGAGGAAGCAGGGAACGAAGGTGACCCAGGTCGTCAGCATCGCGCCGAGCACGCCGGCGAGCATCGGATCGAGCCCGCCCGGATACCGGTAGGCGCCCATGAAGCCGACGAACTGGACCACCATGATCAGCGGGCCCGGGGTCGTCTCGGCCATGCCGAGCCCATCCAGCATTTCGCCGGGGGCAAGCCAGCCGTGGGTCTCCACCGCCTGCTGCGCGACATAGGCGAGCACGGCATAGGCGCCGCCGAAGGTGACCACCGCCATCTTGCTGAAGAACAGCCCTTCTTCGACGAACACGTGCGCCGGGCCGAGCAGCGCGGCGACGGCGGCGATCGGCGCGAACCACAGAACGAGACAGGTGCCGGTCACTGTCACGGCGCGCCGCAGGGAAGGTCGCGTGTGCGGCGGTCCGCCGTCGTCGATCGCGGTTTCGGGAGATCCTGGGTCCGTGCCGGTGGCGGGCCCGTGCCCCTTGAGCACGGCAAATTGCTCCGGCCGCAGCATGCCGCCCACGAACCCGATCAGCCCCGCCACGATCACGATGACCGGGAACGGCACCTGAAGGAAGAAGATCGCAACGAAGGCGGCCGCCGCCAGCAGGTACATGATCCGGTTGCGCAGGGCGCGCCGGCCGATGCGCAGCACGGCTTCGATCACGACGGCAAGGACCGCCGCCTTGATGCCGAAGAAGACGGCCTGGACGATGGTCAGGTCCTGGAACCCGGCGTACAGGATGCTGAGCAGGAGGATGACGATGGCCCCGGGCAGGACGAACAGGATGCCCGCCACCAGGCCACCGAGCGTCCGGTGCAACAGCCAGCCGACATAGGTGGCCAGCTGCTGCGCCTCGGGACCCGGCAGCAGCATGCAGTAATTGAGCGCGTGCAGGAACCGGCTCTCGCTGATCCAGCGCTTTTCCTCGACGAGGAGCCGATGCATCAGGGCGATCTGGCCTGCCGGCCCGCCGAAGCTGATGAAGCCGATCTTCAGCCAGACCAGGAATGCCTCGGCAAAGCCGACATTCGGGGTACGAATGCCGGCAGCCGTCGCGGCCGGCCCGGGCGCTGCCTCGGGCATACGCGCGGTCAACGCGCAACCTCCCCGGGCACCGCGACCTTGTTCGCTGTTACCGGCGGCCAGCCATGCGTTTCCGCGGACGCGAACCGGCACCACGCGTACAGGGCATCGTACAGGACAAGTCCATGCGCCAAAATCTCGTGATCGTCCCGGTAGATGGCGGATAACCCAAGCGACATCGCCAGCAGGCCGGCCGCTTGCGGTGCGATCTCCAGATGCGCGGTATCGGCGCCGCGAACGATGACGGCGAGTTGCCGGAGCGCGCGGTCCGTTACGTCGAACCGGTCGAGGAAGGCATCGAAGCTGCA